>JBBISW010000042.1:0-13747 GCA_037441105.1 Chloroflexota bacterium | reverse complement strand
CTGGCGCCAGACTCACTGAAAGACTTGATCCCAAAGTATAGTTGGCCTTCGAGCGATGTATCGTCAGTAACAGTGGCAATCTTATAGCCATTCACATAAACGTCAGTTTGTGTTCCAACACACACTATCTTAAGTCTATTGGTTTTATCGCCAGCTTTTATGTAGCTTGACCGTGTCCAGTCCTTTAACCGGACTGTTAGTCGCCCCAGTTCGTACTTCGCGATAGAGTATTCTGACTCATCGGTAAAGCCAACAGCATACGAATTCTGATTCTCATCCCACCTATAAATGATAAAGCAATAGCTACCTTTCTCTCCAGACACTTTTCTTGCATCTATCTCGAGTACAAAGTCACTTGCAATGCTGTAGTCTGCGGGTGCTGCTAGTTTACTCCCTGTCTTGTGAACCCATATAACATATTCCCCATTTTCATAACTCCCGCCTTTGTCATCTTCTGGGGTTGCTAACCAACCACTTTCAGGATTGCTGAAATCATCTTCCAAGACCAACTTTTGGGTCTTGCCTTCAGGTAATTGGGTCTGGGGAGAGCTAGATGGTTCATTTGGCGGCGTCGAGCTTGGTATAAGACGGCAAGTAGAAGAGGTAGCCAGCAGGATAATGAGACCAACAAATAGAATTATAAGCTGTCCAGGCTTTTTCATTACAATCTCCATTAGCTATCAAGCGCAACTCAGCGCAGGTCGTAATTATACGCTGATGCACAACCCAACGCAACACGCACACCTATTCATTTTTAGCATAGAGTTATACTAAACATGCTCATCGAGATTGTTACAAATACAAAAAGGTCCAATGATAAAATGTCTTGAGGTTATCCATGCCTATTGTCTATCCGAGACGGGCTACACACACCTCTCCGCCTTCTATGACCACGGTCATCGTCCGTCGGCAGTTAGGGCAAGTGAGTGGACCGCTGTAGTTAACTTTAGATGGCTCCAGAGGGATGCCTTTCCCGCAGCCTAAGCAAATTACCCCTGAGGGACGTCGCGAGCTAGCCTGGTGCTGCCGCTTATGGCTGGCCAACTGTTCTATATTATCGAATTCAATTCCGCAGGTGACACATTTAAAACGCATCGTTTTCTCCTTTCAGATTTATTCAGTCAAGGCTAGTGCTATTGTAAACTATCAAAGGGTAATATGTTAAGGATGACCTTGATGTACCCGCCATTCCTCTTAAACCTCGGGGTCAAAGGTCAAACATAGACCGACGCTTTTTCTTTGTCTCGCCTTTTATTTTCTCCAGTGAATCACCTATCTTGTCCAGACGTGAACTTATAGTCTCCAAATATTTGTTAGTCTCCTTTAAAAGTTTTACCAGCTCCTCAAATTCTTGTTTGTCCATTGTTTGACTCCTTGATTGTTCTGCACAAATTTGATTTAGAGACAACTTTACGCTGCGTTAGACAGTTTTTTCTCAGTGGATTGAAATTAGCTGTTCAACCTATTTTTGCTATTTGTTGCTTATGTTCCTCGAGCACTTTCTGGTATTGAGCATCAAGTTGACTGCTGAGGTTGCGCCACTCTGCCTGGAACTGGGCCTGAAGCTGTGCCTCGATAGTGGCAGCATTTCCAGGTTGTTTTTGCAGAGCTTGGCTGGCTTCTTGTAGTTTAGCCTCGAAACCTTTTTTGAATTGTAAATAAGTCTGCTGGCGGGCTTGTTCATAATAATTAAGCAGGTTAGTTAGCCGATCAAGAATGGTTTCGAGCTGGTTTTTGTTTTCTTTTACTAACCTCAAGCCTGCCATGGCTCTTTTTGTATTCTGCTTGTCTCTCTCGTTTTGGGGGAGTATTATGTTACTCAGAAATATCTCTTGGGCACCTTTAGCTATATATTTCCTGAGCCCTGTGCCTTTGTATTTCATCAGTTCGACATCAAGGTTAAAATCAGCTTCTTGAAGATACCTGGCGGCTAGCCTATTCCCGACTGGAACACACTCCAACAGTTTAAGCTCGTCTTCAGTGAGCTTGCCCAGTTTTTCCACCCTCTCCATCGCTTTTTCCCGGGCGCTTTTCATCTCACTCATGGCATTACCTCTGCATTCTCTTTATTGTAAAAGGGGCAAAAACAAGAACTTATCCTTAAAATATGAGATTCTTCGCTGTGCTCAGAATGACAAGAAAAAATGCTGCTAAGTGACACGAGATGCCTCATTTACGTAGTGTTCTCCCCACCTAAGCTGATGAGCTTGCTTAAGCTGCTGGAAATGCGATTGGAAAGTGGCTGAGGTTAGGGAATCGGTGGTCATCAGTACCGCATCTTCGCCATTGTCTGTATAGTAAGCCCGGCGTGTCCCCACCCTTTGAAAGCCATACTTATCGTATAGTGCCTGAGCTTGTTTGTTCGAAGCACGCACTTCCAGGGTAACCACGTCTGCGTTGAGCTCAATCGCCGTTTCAACAATTGTAATCAGTAACCGCTCTCCTATGCCCTGTCTGCGATAAGCATTTCGCACAGCAATAGTGGTAATGTGTGCTTCATCTACCATTACCCAGAAGCCGGCGATACCGATGATATACTCTTTTGGTGGTGGAGGTATCTCCTCACCGAAGAAGCGGTCATGGTCGAAAAGGTGAATCAACCCTTTCCAGAAGCTCTTATTGTCAGTCTTTAGTTTAGGTGGTGCTGCTTCCTTTGGTTTAGTGACTACTATGTAGCGAGCTAATCGGTTACGAAGTTCCTGCTTAATGGAGGCGTATGTGGGGTGTGGCCATTGAGTAGGGAAACCCTCTCGGTCAATCTCGAGCGCCTGAGGGACATCTTTATCTTGCATGCGTCGGATAATGTAAGTCATATCTCGTCTGAATTCCTTGAGGGTTCATTTGTCATTGCGAGTCCCGATGCAATCGGGACGAAGCAATCTCGGAGATTGCCACCCCTTAGCTATAATTAGGGTCGCAATGACAGAAAGGAGCCGCTCAAAAATCCCGATTCCTCGCTTTTGCCCTTATTGTATTTTGAGATTTTAACATATTTCTTTGTGGATGATAAAAAGCGTGTACTATCTTTTCTTTATTGCCTTGGCTATACTATACATGAGGAGGTGGGTGATGAAAAGCCGGGTCGTTGCTGAAGTGTCTATTATTCCTGTAGGTACCGGTGATACCGGGATTAGCCGTTATGTTGCTGCTTGTCTCGAGGTTCTGGAGGGCAGAAAGGATTTATCCTACAGGCTGACACCTATGGGGACTGTTATAGAAGGTTCTCTTGATAAAGTACTCGAAGTGATGCGTAAGATGCACGAAGTTCCTTTTGACAAAGGAGCATCTCGGGTGGTTACTACCATCAAGATTGATGACCGTCGGGACAAACCATCAACAATGGCTGGTAAAGTGGAATCAGTGCTAAAATTACGGCCGTCAATTAAAGCTTGAAATGGTTGACCTCAGTGTCCAAATAGCTCCATCGCAACCCAAGGGCTTACTTTTGGCTAATCCAGTAATGACGGCTGCCGGCACTTTTGGCTATGGCATCGAATACAGCCAGCTTATTGATATACAGAGGCTAGGAGCTATCGTTTGTAAAGGAACAACCCTTAAGCCAAGGGATGGCAATATTCAGCCACGGTTGGTGGAGACAGCTTCCGGGGTGCTCAATTCCATAGGTTTGCAGAATATCGGAGTTGAGACTGTGGTAAAGGAAAAAGCTCCTATCTGGGCTCAGTGGCGAGTACCAGTGATTGTCAACATCGCTGGTGAAACTATAGATGAGTACGCAAAGGTTGCTGTAAAACTGGAGGGAGTCGCTGGCATAAGTGGTATTGAGGTTAATATAAGCTGTCCCAATGTAGCATCTGGTGGGTTGGAATTTGGCACAAGTCCAAAGGCTGCTGCGGCTGTTACCGCGGCGGTCAAAGCAGTTAGTAGCTTGCCTGTTATGGTGAAGTTGAGCCCTAATGTGACCGATATAGGAGAGATTGCCTTGGCGGTAAGTGAGGCTGGAGCTGATGCCATAACTCTGATTAATACGGTGCGGGGGATAGCCATTGACGTGAATAAACGCCAATCTTCTTTAGGCAATATTGTCGGAGGGCTTTCTGGGCCAGCGATCAAGCCGATTGCTGTTTACGCGGTGTACAAAGTTGCTGGGATTGTAAGTATACCTATAATAGGCTGTGGTGGTATTAGTTGTGCCAGTGATGCTTTAGAATTCATTATGGCTGGGGCTTGTGCTGTCCAGGTGGGTACAGCTAACCTGACTAATCCTCAAGCTGCCCTGGACGTGCTGGATGGGATTGAGAAGTTTATGGAAAGGGAGAGCATACGGGGTATAAAAGATATCGTTGGGATTGCCAGAAAGTGATAATCTGGCTTAATTTCTTCTGGCTGCGAGTTCGTTTTTGACAAACTCGATAATCTTAGGTGTAGGAGTACCCGGGCCGAAGATTGCCTTTATCCCCATTTTTTGTAAAGCCGGGATGTCCTCGTCTGGTATAATACCACCGGCCACGATTAGCACATCAGTCTTTCCCTTTTTCTTGAGCCCTTCTACAACTGGCGGGAAAAGCTCCAGGTGAGCGCCAGAAAGAATGCTTAAGCCGACGACGTCAACGTCTTCCTGGACCGCTGCCTCAACTATCATTTCTGGAGTTTGTCTGATTCCAGTATAGACAACCTCCATGCCAGCATCTCTGAGAGCTCGGGCAACTACCTTGGCTCCGCGGTCATGGCCATCCAGGCCTGGTTTTGCAACTAAAACTCGGATTTTAGTTTCTTCTGCCATGGACGTATCTCCTTATCTAGTTGATAGGCGCTTTGCCAGTTTATGTAGCGTTGCTACACCTTTTGCGCTAGCTCGATGAGTACCCCTTTAGTGGATTTAGGATGTATAAAGCCGACTTTACCGGCCAGTCCAGGGCGACCTTGCTTATCAATCAGTTGGGCACCTTTATCAGCCAGCGTGCAAAGCTCCTGGTCAACATTATCAACTTCGAGGCAAATATGGTGAATTCCCTCTCCTCGGCTTTCGAGAAATTTAGCCACTCCGCTCTGTGGGTCAATCGGCTCTAGAAGCTCGATTTCGCCACCTTCGGCCATAGGTAGCAAGGCTGCCTTTACTCCTTGTTGTGGTATGGTTTCTATCTTGCTCGGCTTGGCACCAAAGAGATTATCGTAAAGTTGAAGTGCCTCATCCAAATTTTTGACTACAACAGCAACATGGTGAACTTTCTTAATCATTTCGCCTCCTTTAACCTTCTCTGACAAGCGCTCTAGCGATGGTCATTCGCTGCATTTCTGAGGTTCCCTCGTAGATTTCAGTTATTTTAGCATCGCGCAGATAGCGCTCTACAGGGTAGTCCTTACAATAGCCATAGCCGCCGTGGATTTGCATAGCATTGTTGGTAACCATCCTCGATGTTTCTGCGGCATAGACCTTTGCCATAGCTGCTTCTTTCATGAACGGCATGTCGTGGTCTTTTAGCCAGGCAGCTCGATAGGTCAGCAACCGAGCTGCGTCAATATGGGTTGCCATATCAGCTAGCATCCACTGGATTGCCTGGAAGTTAGCTAGCGGTTGCCCGAATTGCTGACGCTCCTTGGCATAGTCAAGAGCAGCATCAAACGCAGCCTGAGCGATACCTAATGCCTGAGCGGCGACAGTAACTCGGCTGGAGTCTATTGCCTCCAGAGCTACCCTTAGCCCTCGCCCTTGTTCACCTAATAGGTTGGCTGCCGGTATTTGACAGTTTTCAAACACCAGCTCTGTTGTCGATGAGCCGCGTATGCCAAGTTTGTTCTCCTCCTTGCCTACGGAGAAACCGGGGGTACCTTTTTCGACGATGAAGGCAGTTATGCCTCGATTTCCTAACGATTTGTCAACGGTGGCAAAAACTGCAGCGATTTCGGCTTCAGCACCGTTGGTTATAAATATCTTGGTGCCATTGAGGATGTATTTGTCGCCCTGCAATGCGGCGGTTGTTTCTAAAGCTCCGGCGTCGCTTCCAGCACCGGACTCAGTCAAGGCGAAGCAGGCTAGTTTTTCGCCCTTCGCTATAGGTGTAACATATTTACGTTTTTGTTCTTCGTTACCAAATTTGTAAATAGGGTAGCAAGCCAGCGATAGGCTAGCCAGGAAAACCGTACCTACGGAAGCTGAAGCCCGACATAACTCTTCGGCGGCAATGGCCATGGATAAATAGTCACCACCACTGCCACCGTATTCTTCAGAGATAGTGATGCCGAATAACCCTAACTGAGCCGCTTTTTTGATGATTTCAGGTGGGTATTTTCCTTCCTCATCGATTTTTGCTGCCAGTGGCTTGATCTCATTGGTGGCAAAATCACGCACCATAGCTTGGAACATCTTCTGTTCTTCGGTTAGTTGGAAATCCATCTGGCTCTCCTTTTATGGTTTTAATTGTTTTATGCTTATGTCGTTTTCAGAAAACGAGATATTCCTTCTGAGTGCCAAAGACCTTGCGCAGCACATCACATATCTCGCCGATGCTAGCATAGGCTTCGACGCATTCTATAAAGGCTGGCATGGTATTATCCTGGCTGCGGGCTACGGCTTCCAGATTGTTAAGCGCTTTGGTGACACTATCGTTGTCCCTGTTCTTTCTTACCTGGGCTAAGCGTTCCTTTTGTTTCCTTTCCAGTTCCGGGTCAACACGCAGCAGCTCTGCTATCTTCGGCGATGGTGAGACGAATTTATTGACGCCTACCACGGTAGCTCTGTTTTCTTCGACATTCTTCTGTTGACGATAAGAGCTTTCCTGGATCTCTCTTTGCTGGAAACCTTGCTCGATAGCAGCTACGGCACCACCCAGTTTGTCAATCTTTTCGATGTACTCAACGGCTTGCTTTTCTAAGGCATCAGTAAGAAATTCTATCAAATAAGAGCCTCCAAGGGCATCAACAACATCAGCGATACCTGTCTCATAGGCCAGTAGCTGCTGAGTGCGTAAAGCAATGGTAACTGCCTCCTGTGACGGCGTAGCATAGGCTTCATCGAAAGAGTTGGTATGGAGAGACTGTGTCCCGCCTAGAGTAGCAGCAAGAGCCTGGATAGCCACTCTGACAATGTTGTTATATGGCTGCTGAGCAGTAAGTGTGCAGCCAGCAGTTTGCGTGTGGAATCGCAACATCATGGAACGTGCGTCCTTAGCTTTAAACCTTTGGCTCATAATCTTGGCCCATAAGCGACGTGCTGCCCTGAACTTAGCCACTTCTTCGAAAAGATTGTTGTGGCTATTAAAGAAGAAAGAAAGCCTGCCAGCAAATTCATCTATATCCAGCCCGGCATCAATAGCCGCTTGAACATAGGCGATGCCATTGGCCAGGGTGAAGGCGATTTCCTGAGCGGCTGTGGAGCCGGCTTCACGTATGTGATAGCCGCTGATGCTAATGGTATTCCAGCGGGGCACATGCTTGCTACAGTAGGCGAAGATGTCAGTGGTCAGGCGCATCGAGGGACGAGGCGGAAAAATATGAGTACCGCGGGCAATATATTCTTTAAGGACATCATTCTGGATAGTCCCATCCAGTTTAGCTGGGTCAACACCCTGTTTCTTGGCCAGGGCAATATACATGGCAAGGAGTATAGGAGCTGTGGAGTTTATGGTCATTGATGTACTGACTTTGTCCAGAGGGATTTCCTTAAACAGAACTTCCATATCTTCTAGGGTGTCTATGGCAACTCCAACTTTGCCTACTTCGCCTTTGGCTAATGGGTGGTCTGAATCGTAGCCTATTTGAGTTGGCAACTGGAAGGCAATGCTTAAGCCGGTTTGCCCTTGTTCCAGTAGATAGCGGTAGCGCTTGTTGGACTCTTCAGCGGTGCCGAAACCAGCGTACTGACGCATTGTCCATAGTCTGCCGCGGTACATGGTTGGCTGGATACCGCGGGTAAACGGGTATTCTCCAGGATAGCCTAAAGCGGCAGAATAGTCGAAATCTGACAGGTCGTCAGGAGCATATACAGGCGAGATATCTATACCGGAGCTGGTCTCAAAGCTTTCTTGCCTCTCAGGAAAACGCTTTAAGGCTGGGGTGAGTATGTTTTGTTGCCATTCTGCTTTGCTTTTGCTTGGCATAGACGGCCTCCTCTGCTGAGTTGGCTATTTTTGAACCGAGACATTTTAACATAAGTTATAGAGAGTGACAAAGCATCGGGCTGGGTAATTTCTGATAAAGTACTTACCTTGGCACATCACTGGCAACTAATTTTTGGCCCATAGTGAATGCATCATTGATTGCCGTGGGATGCTTAAGGATAGCCTCCCTTTCATCAATTCCTGAGAGGACCAATTCACCAGCATACTTGATATCCAGGGTTGTGAACCAGCTCTTGGCTGTAGCTATCGCTGGTTGGAATAAGTTACGGAGTCTTGTGCCACCTACTGAAATAAAGATGCCTCTGCGCTCTTTGTTGAGGTTAGTTGCTACTGGAAGTTTAAGGACATATTTTACCACCCAGAGCGCCTGACAGCGGTCGATCATAGCTTTGGTTTGAGCCGTCACCCCCATGAAGAAGATAGGCGAGGCTAGAACTACGCGGTCGGCTTCTCTCAGGTCGGTGTGCAGCCATTGCATATCATCGTCTACCACGCATTTGCCTGTTTTGAGGCAGCCATCACAGTGACGACAGGGAGAGATATTCAATTCAGTTAGGACGACTGTTTTTGTTTCAGTGCCCTGGCTAGCAGCGCCAGCCATTGCTTGATGAAGCAGAAGGTCAGTGTTGCCATCCCGACGAGGGCTGCCGGCAATGCCCAAAACCTTCAATCTGGTGATATGTTTCTGTTTTGTCAATCGTGTTCCCAAAATTGATTTATCTGACACCCCAAGTATAGCACGGAAATCGCAGAGAATTCTCGTTTAACTGTGAGTTTGTGTATAATAGTCAATAGCAGACATTTACGTGTGAAAGTATAGGAAGGAGAACAGCTATGATGGATTGGTATGGAGGCATGTGGTGGATGATGTTCGGTGGCCTTTTCATGCTGGCATTCTGGGGTGGAATCATTGCGCTGATTGTTTGGGGTGTTAAAAAGCTGGTGGAGCGCAGCGGTTCTGGTGCTGGACAGGGACGTGACCCGCTGGATATCGCCAAGGAACGCTATGCTAAAGGAGAGATTTCCAAGGAAGAGTTCGCTCAGATTAAGGAAGACTTATCGTAGGTAATGATGCGAGGCTCGAAAGTGCCAACCGAAACCAGGTCTACTGAAATAGCCAGGAGTCGGTACAATCGCATCGCTCCTGTCTATGACCTGATGGAAGGCATTATCGAAATAGCCGGCTATAGCAAATGGCGAGAACTGCTGTGGAGTAAGGTAGAGGGCACTCATATTCTGGAGGTAGGAGTTGGAACGGGCAAAAATTTTCCCTACTATCCTGCTAAGGCGGAAATAACCGCCATTGACTTCAGCGAGAAGATGCTAGAGCGAGCTAGAGATAGAGCAAAGAGAGAAAAAGTAAACGTCCGCCTACAGCAGATGGATGTCCAACATCTGGAGTTTAAAGACAATACCTTTGACACGGTGGTGGCCTCTTTTGTCTTTTGCTCTGTTCCTGACCCGATTCGTGGAATGAAAGAAGTTGAGAGGGTATGCAAACCAAAGGGCAAGGTGGTCTTGCTGGAACATGTTCTGAGCGCTAACCGTATCCTTGCCTGGCCGATGAATGTGGCTAACCCGGTGGTGGTATGGATAATGGGGGCCAACATCAACAGACGGACAGTAGAGAATGTGGCAACGAGTGGGCTGATGATAGAACAGGTCACTGACCTCGGAGCCGGCATCTTCAAATTGATAGAGGCGAGAAAGAAGCTGCTGTCTCCGTGAGAAAGCTTGCT
Source organism: Chloroflexota bacterium (assembly GCA_037441105.1). Classification (GTDB taxonomy): domain Bacteria; phylum Chloroflexota; class Dehalococcoidia; order GIF9; family UBA5629; genus VGNY01. The sequence continues at coordinate 3,933 of JBBISW010000042.1, read as the reverse complement.
TTGCAAGTAGCAACAAAATCAGCTAAAATTGAGGTCGTTTTTGTGGCTGATAATCCTAAAGGGGGAATTAAATGACGAAGAATGAGATATTAAAACAGGCCAGGAAAGAGAACAGGGCCCAATTGACTGAGATTGAGTCCAAAGAGTTGCTTAAGGAAGCTGGGATACCTGTTGTTGAAGCTAAGCTGGCGCGAACCAAGAAAGATGCTGTTGCTCTGAGCAAAAAAATGGGGTTTCCCGTGGTGCTTAAAATAGTCTCGCCTGATGTTATTCATAAGAGCGATTCTGGCGGTGTCAAGCTAGGGTTAAGCAATGCTACTCAGGTTGGAAATGCCTACAGTGAAATCCTCTCTGCTGTCAAGAAACATTACCCGAAGGCGAAAATTCAAGGAGTCTCCGTGCAGAAGATGGCTCGCACCGGAGTAGAGGTAATCATCGGTATGACCAAAGACGCACAGTTTGGGCCGGTGCTGATGTTTGGCCTGGGTGGGGTGCTGGTAGAGGTGCTGAAAGATGTCTCCTTCAGAATAGTGCCGCTGGTCAAGAGGGATGCCAGAGAGATGATAAAGGAGATAAAGGGTTATCCCTTACTTGAAGGTTATAGGGGGCAAGAGCCAGCCGATATTGAGTTTTTAGAAGATTTGATATTAAAGGTTTCTGATTTCGTTGATAAAAACCCGGAGATAAAGGAACTCGACCTCAATCCGGTTTTTGCTTATAAGAATGGGGCAGTGGCGGTTGATGCCAGGGTGATTCTAGAGCCTTCTTCGTAGCTGTGAATATTCATTAAGTCGAGTCAGAGCCCTTATGGCTCTTTCTGGAGTTGTGAAACCTACTACTTCTCCTGCGTCCTGTAGTTCTTTTATAGTTTCATTGGTATAAGGCCCATAAATGCAACATGCCAGAGGCTTATCCTGGTGCGCTGCAGCCAGTTCATTTAAGAGCTGACAAAGACCGGCTCCCCATTTTTCGTCGAAAGCAGCACCGATAAACAGGACAGCACCTATCTCGGGGTCAGACAGAAGGACTTCTAATCCGTCTATCAGCGGTTTTATAGGTGGTTGGGATATCATCATTGCTGGCCAAATATCTACTGGATTCCCAATGCTCAGCCAGGGAGGGGACATGGCATCAAGTAGCCCCTTTGTGTTTGGGGATAGCGTATCTATCTTTATATCTGAGTGCTGACAGGCATCTATAGCCATAACGCCTAGTCCGCCAGTAATAGTGATAACCCCGATCTTTGATGTCTCCATAAGGGGCAGTATACAGAATGTCCTGGTCAAATCAATAAGCTCCTCTAAGTCAGCTACCGGGATTACCCCAGATTGTTTGAGAGCTGCTTCCCAGGCCTCTTTTTTGCCCGCCAGGGAGCCAGTGTGAGATTGAGCCGCCTTAGCTGCTAGCTCGCTTTTTCCGGTCTTTAACGCCAGTATGGCTTTCTTAGGGGCGATGCGTCTACATGTGTTAATGAAGCTTTTCGTGTCTTGAATGCCTTCGATATGTAGGGCAACCACTTTTGTTTCCGAGTCATTTGCGAAATATTCTAAGCCATCGGCGAAGCTGATATCGCAGGCATTGCCTAAGTCGATGCCCTTACCCACAAAGGTCATTTCCGGAAAGCCAATAAAGAAAACCCCGGTTTGGCAAATTACGCCGGTGGGCTGCCTCTTCATCCTTATTTTTACGAATGACGAGCTGAAGTTAGTGAACACATTGGCAGTGCCGAAGGTGTTAGGACCTACTATCCTAGTTTGTCTGCTTTTGACGATGTCGGTTAGCTCTTTTTGGAGCTGTTTGCTTTCCTCGTCATGGGCATCTGAAAAACCTTGAGCTACTATTACTGCTGATTTAATGTTGCTTTCGGCGCATTCTTTGAGCAGCCGGGGAACCAGAGAGCGTGGTGTTGCTATTACTGCCAGGTCAATATTATCGGTTATTTCCGTAACGCTGGGGTAGGTTTTCACCCCAAGTATTTCGCTGATGCTTGGATTGACCGGATAGATTCTGCCCTGGTAGCCGTAGCTGAGTAAATTCTCAAGTATATTGAAAGCCCCTTCGCCAGTGTACCGTGATACCCCGATGAGGGCCACCGACTGCGGCTCCATAAACTGCTTCATCTGTTTCAGGATTTGCATAATAGTGTACTTCTATCTGCCTTTCCAGCCAACAATTTGTTAGTCTAGCTAATACCAGATAAGATTGTCAACGAAAACCGGGTTGACTTAGATAGTTCAGGGATAGTAGTATTGCTGGTAATTCAGCTCTATTAGGTTAAGACCAAAGGGATATTTGAGGGGTAAATCATGAGAAAAGCTTATTATTTGCTGGCGGTAATACTCTTAATCATAACCATAGGCATATCCGGGTGTCTAAACCAGCAAAAAGACAGAGATATCCTGTTTCAAACTTCAACAATCGATGTGCTTTCAAAAGGGGCCTACGATGGAGACATAACTTTTAAAGACCTGAAGCGGCATGGCGATTTTGGGATAGGCACTTTGAATGGCCTTGATGGGGAGATGGTTGCGCTAGCAGGTGAGTTTTACCAGATTAAAGCGGATGGGAAAGCCTACGCTGTTGAGGATTCGATGATGACACCCTTTTCTATTGTGACTTTCTTTGAGCCTGATAAAACTGTTTCGCTAGGTGTAGTTTTGAACCTTGAGCAATTGAAGCAGTATCTGGATAACCTGTTGCCCACCAAAAGCATCTTCTATGCCATCAAAGTTGATGGGGTTTTCAATTACATCAAAACGAGAAGTGTCCCTAAACAAGACAAGCCCTATCCACCTCTTGCCGAAGCACTAAAAGAACAGGCGACTTTCGAGTTTCACGATGTAAATGGGACTATAGTAGGGTTTTGGTGTCCAGATTATATGGAGGGGATAAATGTGCCTGGTTATCACTTCCATTTTATCACCCGCGATAAGAAAGCTGGAGGGCATTTGCTTGACTGCCAGACGAAGAATGTAAAAATCGAAATAGATTATACCTCCGGATTCTTTATGACATTGCCGAGTAGCGAGGGGTTTTACAAGCCGGATTTAGAAGCGAAATAGATCCCAACGGAACTTGACACAGATTCGCAGCCTTTGCTAGTATTGGTTTCTTGGGGGATATAGCTCAATTGGGAGAGCGCCGCGTTCGCATCGCGGAGGTCGGGGGTTCGAATCCCCCTATCTCCACCATTTGGGACAAAAGGTAAAACTTTCTCGAAGACCTTCGCACTAGTTTATTAACCTATTGCTGCTGCACCCTGACCAAAACGATGTAAAGTGCAGTTGCAGTATTGTATAATCTGATTAGTGAATGAAATGGATGCTAACGAGAATTATAAGGACCTATTGCGAACACAACTTGAAGATTTAAGTCAACGCATTAGAGTTGCTATTGAGAATAAAAAAACAGATCTAGTGCAAAGTCTTTCAATTGAATGCGAGCAACTGTTGAGTAGGGCAACTTTAACTTGGAACGTTCCAGGTTGCGGCCTTGCGCCATTGTTAGGTGAGTTCAGGGCAATTGCGCTAATACGCACGAAGAATAAACAATATGAATCGCTTCTACAAGACATAGATAACTCTGTTCACCGATGCATCGTAATAGTTGAGCAGCTATCGAAACAGAGAGGGGGTAAAGAGGTGGAGGTAATCACAGAATTGCGAAAGGATAGAGAAATACCCACTGGCATCGAAATCTGGGAAACTATTGAGAATGAATTCGGTATCAACAAGCGAACTTTTGGAAAGAAAATAAATTTCGTCTCGGATAATTTTATTAGAACCATTATTTTTCGTGATGTTGAACAGTCATTCGTACTGGCATCTTGGGGATTTTCGAAGCCAGCCGTCATTTTAGCCGGGGGTGTAATTGAAGAATTGTTGAGACTATATCTAAATCATCGCGGAATCTCACCGGTATCTGACAACTTTG
>JBBISW010000041.1:0-13761 GCA_037441105.1 Chloroflexota bacterium | reverse complement strand
CTGACAAATGTTACCTGACTGTTACCGAGATGACCTTTATTCGTGTGGTATTGACAGGAGATATGTACATAATATACTATACAATTCACTAACATTGATTTAGTTTTCTCTGCTGCAAAAGTTAGTCAGCGAAGAAACAAGATTTCGATGGTTGCTAATAAATACATCTATCGCGTGTGACTCTGGGTTAAGTTACTGTATCAGACAGTAACTCTGGAGTCACAGTCCTGAATATCCTTCTCTTTCCGTTAAACGCCTGCTGCTGAGTTTCCTCAAAATTCCGTGTATCTTTGTTTTACATTTTTCCTTGAAAGGAGGTGTGTGCAGAGGAATAAGTTACAGTGAATAACAATATTTTGGCCTGTAATCTTATGTGAGGAAATCTGACATTAAGAAACGGGAAACTGAATTCTTATGGAGGTGAAACCAATGAAAAAAGAGATACTGTTTATGCTGATAGCGCTCGCGGTAGTTGGAGTACTGGCGTTTGGCGCATGTGCAAAGCCAGTGCCAGTCGAGACCATCAAGCTGACCTACAGCAATTTCTTTCCACCAACCCACCTGCATTCAATACTGGCGGAGAAATTCTGCCAGGAAGTAAACAAACGCACTAAAGGTAGAGTGGAGATTACCTACTATCCAGGAGGTTCATTAACCCCAGCAGCAGGAGTCTATGACGGGGTAGTCAAAGGCATCTCTGATATAGGCATGTCCTGTCTGATGTACACGGTTGGCCGTTTTCCGGCATGCGAACTGGTTGATTTGCCTCATGCCTATCCCAACGGCTGGGTGGCCACTAAAGTGGCCAATGACTTCTATGACAAATTCAAACCTAAAGAATTTGATGATGTCCATGTGCTTTATTTCCATGCCCATGGACCGGGAGTCGTTTTCACTACCAAAAAGCCGGTGCGCAAGCTAGAAGACCTTCAGGGGCTGCAAATAAGGGGTACTGGAGTGGGAGTGAAGATAATGGAGGCTCTTGGTGCCAAAGGTGTTGGTAAGCCACAACCCGAAGCCTATGAGTTGATGTCCAAAGGTGTGGTTGATGGCAGCTTTGCACCACGTGAGGTACTCAAGGGGTGGAAACAAGCTGAGGTGGTGAAATATGTTACCCTTTGTTACGACGTGGGCAATACCACTGACATGTTCGTGGTTATTAACAAAGACAAATGGGATGGTCTTCCCGCTGATGTGAAAAAAGTTTTTACAGATGTTAGCGAGGAGTGGATAGAGAAGCATGGTAAGGTTTGGGCTTACTATGACAAAGCGGCTATAGATTACTTCTTGAGTTTCGAGGGCAGAGAGCTCATCAAGCTGTCGCCAGAAGAGATGGCAAAATGGGTAGCAGCCACCAAGCCGATGATAGATAAGTATATCCAGGAGAAAACAGCTTTGGGACTGCCTGCCGCTGATTTTGAGAAGTACCTGGTTGACCGGGTTGGGTATTGGGCTAAGAAGTCACCGAGTGAGGAATCTTGTTTTGAGTGGGTGGAAAAGGAGCTGGTGACAAAATAAACAGCCGACTTTAAGTGGCGAATAGATATCGGGGGTGCTCAATGGGGGAAAGAGTTTAACTTTGGGCACCCCCGAGAGATGTTTGTTCCAATGGCGGGCAAATTAGATAGATTTGAGAAATTCGTCAATTCCTTGAGCAACTGGCTTAACTGGGTTGCCGGCATTGCTTTAGTCGGAATGTTAGCCTTGATTTTGGCTGATGTAATCGGGTCAAAGCTGTTCAACTGGCCATTGCCCGGCGGGATTGAGGTAGTCAGTTTCCTGGGCGTGATGGTAATTGCCTTTGCCATAGCGCAGACTCAGGTTCTCAGGGGCCACATCGAGGTAGAGTTTCTAGTAACAAGGCTTCCGGGAATGGCTCAAAAAGTTATCGCCGGCATTGTTTACCTGATGGGCACAGTATTATTTGCCTTGATTGCCTGGACAAGCTACGAGTTTGCTCATACTCTGCAAGTAAGCGGTGAGGTCTCAATGACAGAACGGATACCATTCTATCCGCTTGTCTACGGGACAGCCTTTTGTTCCATCTCGGTCTGCCTGGTGTTGCTGGTGCAAGGAATTAGGGCGGTGACAAAAACGGAGAAATGAGCCCAGTTAGCATTGGCATCATAGGCATCATTGTTCTGGTTATCGTTTTCCTTTTGCGCATGCCAGTTGGTTTCGCTATGGCATTTGTTGGCTTTGTCGGTTTTAGTTTTTTAGTTTCGCCGCAGGCTGGGCTTAGCATCCTGGCTCGAGATATCTTTTACACCTTTTCCTCCTATTCCCTTACTGTTATCCCCATGTTTGTATTCATGGGCTCCATTGCTTCTGCCTCAGGAATAAGTCAGAGACTTTATGAAGCCAGCTATTCTATATTGGGAAGGTTGCGCGGAGGTTTAGCTATGGCTACTGTCGCTGCCTGTGCTAGCTTTGCCGCTATCTGCGGGTCAACCACGGCTACGGCTGCAGCCATGGGCAGAGTGTCATTACCTGAGATGAAGAAGTATCATTATGATGATGCATTGGCTACCGGCTCCGTGGCTGCTGCTGGCAGCCTGGGCATACTTATCCCACCCAGCACCATCTTCATCATCTATGGGATACTAACCGAACAGTCAATTGGCAAGCTTTTTGTAGCCGGCGTTTTTCCTGGATTGATTCTTGCTAGCCTCTTCATGATTACAGTAGCGCTTATCTGTTGGCGGAATCCGTCGCTTGCCCCAGCCGGTGAGCCGACAAGCTGGAAAGAAAAGATAAGTGGGCTTACAGGAGTTATCGAAACGCTAGCCTTGTTTGCCTTCGTGATAAGCGGACTTTTTCTTGGCTGGTTCAGTCCGACTCAAGCCGGTGGCATTGGTGCTGCTGGCGCTTTGCTTATCGGCTTGGTGACGCGTCAACTAACCTGGCAAGGATTCTTGAATGCTATCAAGGATGCCCTGCGCATAACCTGTATGGTCATGGTCATAGTTGCCGGGGCTACTGTTTTTGGGCACTTTATGGCGGTAACCAAAATCCCACTTATCCTGTCTGACTGGGTAGTAAGTCTCCCGCTCCCACCGATAGCTATCATGGGGATTGTAGTCCTTATCTATATGTTTGGCGGTTGCTTTATGGACGCCTTAGCGCTGATTACACTCACTATTCCTATATTCTATCCAGCAGTTGTAACTCTTGGATTTGACCCAATTTGGTTTGGTGTGATAATCGTGTTGATTACAGAGATGGGCGTTATCACGCCGCCGGTAGGAGTCAACGTATATGTGATCAAGGGGATTGCCCAAGACGTGCCCCTGGAAACCATCTTCAAAGGTATATTCCCCTTTCTCGCAGCATTGATAGTCATGGTCGGCATATTGATGCTTTTCCCCCAGATTGCCACCTTCTTACCCAGCTTAACCACTTATTAGACGAGTTAGCATTTAGGAAGGATATTACTGGCGAATGACTACTATATCAGAGATGTTGGCACAAAATGCCGAAATGTATCCCGATGATACAGCTCTTACTGAATTGAGACCAAGCAAGAAAGTAAGAAAAGAAATCAACTGGAAAGAGTTCGATGAAAGGGCAAACAGAGTGGCCAATGCGCTAAAGGACAGGGGGGTTGGTAAGGGCGATAAGGTTATACACTGGATGATGAACTCTATCAACTGGCTCGAGGCTTATTTTGGCGTTATCAGGACCGGGGCATGGGCAGTACCGCTCAACTTCAGATTTACCAGTAGAGACTTTAAATACTGCGCTGACATAGCTGAAGCAAAGGCAATAATTTTAGGAGAAGAGTTCATAGAAAGGGTAGGGGCTGTTTTTTCAGAATTACCTACGATACGACATTATGTGCTAGCCGGGCAAAGCCAAGCCCGAAATATGGACAGCTTTGAGGATTTGATAGCAAACTCTTCGTCTAATCCTGTAAATGTGGAGCTGAGTGAAGAGGATGCGTGTGGTCTCTATTTCACCTCGGGCACAACAGGAGCACCGAAGCCGATACTGCTAACGCATGAAAACATGGTCTGTGCTGCTGTCATCGAAAAAGCTCATCATTACCAGACACGCGGGGATAACTTTATTCTTCTACCACCTCTGTATCATACCGGAGCCAAAATGCACTGGTTTGGTAATCTGATTGTAGGTGCCAAAGCCACGATTCTGACTGAGATTAATCCTCGAAATATATTTGAAGCAGTTGATAAAGAAGGGGGGACAATAGTATGGCTACTAGTGCCCTGGGTTCATGACATCTTGGTAGCAATGGATAGTGGAGAATTGCGGAAGGATGACTATGACCTGAGCTGCTGGCGGCTCATGCATATTGGTGCTCAGCCGGTGCCTCCCAGTCTGGTTCAGCGATGGAAGAGATACTTTCCCAACATGCAATATGACACTAACTATGGTTTAAGTGAAACCACAGGCCCCGGGTGTGTTCATTTAGGCATAGAAAATGAGAGGAAAGTAGGAGCTATCGGAAAGGCTGGCTTCAACTGGGAGGTGCGCATTGTCAATGACAAAGGTAAAGATGTAGCTCAGGGGAAAGTTGGCGAGTTGATCGTCAAGGGCTGTGGTGTTATGAAGGAATACTATAAGAACCCGGAGAAGACTGCGGCAACAATAAAGGATGGCTGGTTATACACAGGTGATATGGCAAAGACGGACGAGGAAGGTTTTATTTATCTGGTTGACAGGAAGAAGGACGTAATCATCACTGGCGGTGAGAACATTTATCCAGCAGAAGTGGAAGAGGTCCTCCACGGTCATCCCAAAATCTATGATGTGGCGGTGATTGGAATTCCTGATGAGAGACTTGGTGAGATAGCTGTCGCCATAATTGACCCCAAACCAGGTAAAAAGTTGACCGAAGCTGAGATAAGTGCATTCTGCGAGCAGAACTTAGCCAAACACTATAGACCCAGGCGTATTATCTTTGACAAGGTGCCACGAAATCCTACTGGCAAGATAGAGAAGCCAAAATTGAGACAGAAATACGGTGGTCTGTAGCTCAGATCATAGGCTCTTTATAACCCAGGCTCTCCCAAGTAATCAGCAACCTGCCAATTTGCGCCCTCACCTTTATCTCTCCCATCGAGGGAGAGATAAAACAAAGATGGAACCCGCGTTCTTTTAAGGTCGTTTTGTGGTAATGGCTTTGAGCGAGACTAAAGCCTCGCTATTACATTTGGGGAACAACTCTACATTGGTGCTTGTACCGAAAAGTGGTAAAATCAGAGGGTTTGCCAACCTATTCTTGTGGTTAAATCAGCCCGATTTCGAAAGGATTTAGCGTGAAGGGGATTTTTTATGGGTGGTGGATAGTAGCAGCCAGCTTTTTTATTGCCCTTTATATCGGTGGCGCCATATTTTTCGGCTTTACTGCTTTCTTTGAGCCGATAGTACAAGAGTTTGGCTGGAGCTACACGGCGGTCTCAATCGGCGTCGCCCTGCGCGGCTTAGAGATGGGAATTCTGGCTCCACTGATAGGTTTTCTCGTTGACCGCTTTGGCTCGAGAAAGTTGGTGCTATTTGGAGTTATTACGGTTGGGTTTGGACTCATCCTCATCAGCCAAACCCAATCGCTTGTCACGCTATATGCTGGTTTTCTACTACTTTCGTTGGGGGCAGGCGGTTGTGCCAGCGTGGTATTGTTTACAGCAGTGGCTAACTGGTTCAGGAGAAATATCGGCAAGGCACTTGGTATTGCAGCTTGCGGTTTCGGTGCTGGTGGATTGATAATCCCACTCGTTCCCTGGCTCATAGATGCTTATGGGTGGCGCACTGCCTTGGTTATCCTGGCATTAGGGATGTGGGCTATTGGGATTCCTTTAGCACTTGTCATTCGTGATAAGCCGGAGCAATATGGCTATCTCCCTGATGGGGGTGTAATGTCTGCGATAACGTTGAGTTCCCAAACTGAGCCAGAAGAAATAGAAAACAGCTTCGTAGAGGTCATTAAAGGAAGAACCCTGTGGTTTATAGGCCTCGCAGAGGCGATGCGTTGGATAATTCTTACTGCGGTTGTAGTCCATATTATGCCATATCTCACTAGCATCGGCGTATCACGGGCAAACGCTGCCCTTGTAACGGCAGCTATTCCCTTAGTCAGCCTTATCGGGAGATTTGGATTTGGCTGGCTCGGAGATACCTTTGACAAAAGGTATCTTATGGCTATTACCTACGGTCTCACCGGATTAGGAATGTTAGCTTTGTCATATTCATCCGTGTGGTTGGTCATGTTCCTTTTCCTTATATGTTTCCCGTTAGCCCATGGTGGTGGCGTGACCTTAAGAGGGGCTATGATGAGTGAATATTTCGGCCGGAGCTCTTTTGGAAAGGCCCTCGGGACAATAATGGGTATTTCGTCAATTGGTGGTATCCTGGGGCCTATTCTTGCTGGATGGACTTTTGATACTAGAGGGAGCTACCAGTTGATATGGCTGGTCTTTTGTGGGCTCACTATCATATCGATGGCTATCATACTCATGGTTAAACCAGCAGCAAACTCCGGTCTAGGGCTTGGAAACAACGTTAGTCAGTAGTGAACCAGTGTTGTGGTCTCTGCTACCAAACTTGACAGGCAAAATCATTTTCGCTAAAGTAATGTGCCAGTGGGTTGCGTTTCTTGATTTAATGGAGTGCCTGTCTTTTGACAGGGTTTCTATTTTAATGGAGGTTTCAAGCTTATGAGCAGACTTAGAGTAACTGGTTATCTGTTATGTGCTGCCTTACTTTCAGTGGTACTTGGTGGCCTGATAATTCAACCAACAGCCTTGGCCATGTCAAATGAAGGTGTTGACATACCTGCGCCATCACCAGGCCAGAAATCACCAGCCAACGAGCAAGTTACGCTCACCTGCCAGTATCCTGTGCTGAGCAGCTACGCAGGCACCTATTTCGCCTATAGCATCGAGCTACAGTACACAGGTGGTGAACAGCCACGTCTTTTTGACCTCAGGGTTAAGGTGCCTACCGGTTTCAATTACTCAATCGCTCCAGGTTATGGTGAGGGGACAGAGATAGCTGCCATTCGCCTTGACCCCAAAAAGACATATCCTGATACTCTCAGGGTCACAATAAGACCCTATGTCTGGCTGGTGCCAGAGCCAGGGGAGTACAACATAATAGTAGAAGCCGTTTCAGGAGAACTCAAAAGCAGCATTGAGCTTAAAGCCATAGTCACTGCCAAATATGACCTTGAGCTAGAGACTGCTACTGGTCGACTAAATACTAACGCCACTGCTGGTGCGGATAACTACTTAAAGATATCTATTACCAATACAGGGTCGGCAGACCTGGAAAAAATAGACTTCAGTTCTAAGATAGCAGGCAGGCCTACTGGCTGGAGCATTACCTTTAACCCTGGGAAAATAGATTCACTACCAGTAGGCGGTATGCGTGAGATTCAAGTTAACATAAAGCCAGACAGGAAGACTATAGCTGGTGATTACATGGTGAATATATCAGCCGAGCCTGAATCCAGGTATGCATTCGGTAGTTTGGATATCAGGGTAACTGTGTTAACACCGACAATTTGGGGATGGGTAGGCATAGGCATTGTAGTTCTAGTTATTGCTGGGTTAGCGGTCATGTTTATGCGTCTGGGTAGGCGATAAGAGAAGCATGAGTCAGCAGAGCATTATTGAAACCACAGATTTAACCAAGGCCTACGGCAATAATATCGCCGTGGACAAGTTGAATCTTCGCATCAATGAAGGCGAGGTTTTCGGTTTCCTTGGTCCCAATGGCGCTGGGAAAACTACCACCATACTTATGTTGCTGGGACTTACTGAACCAACATCAGGCACTGCCAGAGTATGCGGTTATAGCCCTACACGAGAGCCGCTCAAGGTGAAACGTGTCGTCGGGTACTTGCCAGAAAAAATCGGTTTCTATGAAGATTTAACCGCCAGGCAGAATCTGGAATATACCGCAGCGTTGAATAGCATACCACGAGAAGTTGCCTCGAAAAAAACCGGTGAACTTTTGGATATGGTTGGTCTGTCAGAAGTTGCAGAACAAAGGGTCAACACCTTCTCCCATGGTATGAAACAACGTCTGGGAATTGCTGACGTTATGATTAAAGACCCTAAAGTGGCTTTCTTCGACGAGCCCACAGCAGGCATAGACCCAGAAGGTATCGAGCAGGTTCTTACACTTATCAAAGATATGGCAAAACAGAAGGTGACTGTTGTTCTATCTTCTCACCAGCTACATCAAGTTCAGAAAATTTGCACTAGAGTCGGAATACTAGCTAGGGGCCGTTTGGTAGTTCAAGGCTCAATAGACCAACTTGGTAGAGAGGCTATTGGTGGCGGCAAGTTTAGAATAGAGGTTCAGGTATCACAGCCCTCCCCAAAGCTTGTTGAATCCATAAGAAATATCAAAGGTGTGACTGGGGTAGAAAGCTCTGATGACCTGTTACTGATTAGCTGTGATGAAGACCTGAGACATCAAATAGCCAAGGTGGTCGCCGATAGTGACAGCCTGCTGATTCAGATGAAGCTCAAGGAGTATGGGCTGGATGAGATTTATATGAAGTATTTCCGAGAGGCTTAGCTATGTCCGGTTTGATGGCAGTTTTTTGGAAGGAACTAGCTGACCACTTTAATAGTAGGCGATTCATAATACTATCGCTCCTGGTTTACCTGGCTGGAGTAGCAACTATTTATGTTGCTGCTCAAAATATAAGAAGCGGAGTAACCGAGGATACACAGTTCATTTTTTTGAGGCTTTTTATCGTCTCTGGGGAAACGTTGCCTTTTTCATTTCCTTTCTTCCTTTCTCTTTTTATACCTGTAGTCGGCATAGCTCTCGGCTTTGATGCCATAAACAGCGAGCGGACGAGCGGCAACCTCAGTCGTATTCTGTCACAGCCCCTCTATAGGGATTCAGTGATTAATGGTAAATTCATGGCTGGCCTGGTCACCCTATCGATACTGGTGATGAGCATAGTAGTTCTTGTCGCTGGTATGGGGTTGCGCATGATTGGTGTGCCACCAACTGCCGAGGAGATACTCAGACTTTTTGCCTTTATCTTCGTGAGTATAATCTATGGTGCCTTTTGGATGTCTTTAGCTGTCCTGTTTTCGGTTTTCTTCAGTCGGATGGCCACCTCAGCTTTAGCTTCGATAGCTCTATGGATATTCCTTTTCTTATTCATGTCTATGCTTGCCGGAGTTATAGCCGGGGCCATGGTTCCTATTGATCAAAACTCAAGCTTAGAGTTAATAGTTAAGAACGATGAGATTTACCGGATGATTAGCCGTATCTCGCCCAACACGCTCTACGGAGAAACCGTCCAGGTTTTGCTGATGCCTGAGTTGGGGAATCCCAGTTCAACGTTGATGCTGATAAGTATCTACACTGCTGGTATGATACCGACACCCTTACCTTTAGGACAGAGTTTGTTGATTATCTGGCCTCAACTAACCAGCCTGATAGCGCTGACTGCTTTGTGCTTTGCTGGCTCGTATATTAAGTTTATGCGTGAGGAAATAAGGTCAACATAGGCCACTTCTGGCATCTGGGCCTCTTGTTCATTTATCCTTACGATGAGCATGGAAATGATTTTAAAAACTCTTGTCGTCGGACCTTTTGCCAGTAACTGCTATATTGTCGGCTCGGAATCAAGCAAAAAGGCAATGATTATCGACCCCGGAGCCGAAGCCAGGCTGATTCTGAAGACTGTCAATGATTTAGGGCTGACAATATCTTTAATTGTGGTAACTCACGTGCACGTTGACCATGTTGGTGCACTTCTTCCAGTTAAAGAAGCAACGGGAGCCAAGTTTGCTCTTCATGAAGCTGAGGCGAAGGCAGGCTTGGGAGTATTCTCTCGCATGCTCTCGTCTATGATGGGTGGCTCTTTCAGCAATTTACCTGAGCCAGACAGGTTGCTAAAGGATGGTGACAAGGTTGATATAGATGGTTTGCAATTCACTGTCCTTCACACTCCAGGGCATAGTCCCGGTGGCATCAGCCTGTGCGGTAACGGAGTTTTATTCAGTGGCGATACATTGTTCAACTACGGCATCGGCAGGACGGATTTTCCTGGTTGTAGCTATGCCCAGATAATGGACAGCATTCAAAACAAGCTTATGACCTTACCGGACGAAACTGTTGTCTATCCGGGGCATGGCCCGTCTACCACCATCGGTGAAGAAAGAAGGGGCAACCCTTTTCTTACGGGTTACCCCTTCTAAATCGGTTTATCTCGATAACCTTTTGCTGTCTTTGCTTAAATGAACAGCGGGCACATTACCAGTGTGATGGTGCTCAGCAGCTTGACTAAGACATGTAGTGAAGGGCCAGCAGTATCCTTGAATGGGTCACCAACGGTGTCACCGACAACAGCCGCAGCATGAGTGAAAGTGCCCTTACCTATCACATTGCCCTTCTCGTCTTTAAGCTGACCATCCTCAATCATCTTCTTGGCATTGTCCCAGGCACCGCCGCCGTTGTTCATGAATGAGGCTAACATAATACCCCCGATGGTGCCTACCATGAGCAGTGCAGCTACCACCATAGCAGAATCATAACCTGCCAAGTTGAAAATTACTCCGACAATTACCGGTGCCAGTACAGGCAAAAGACCAGGGGCAATCATCTCCCTCAGACCAGCACGAGCGGTGATATCAACCGCTCTGGCATAATCTGGACGAGAAGTGCCAGCCATAATTCCGGGGTCTGCCTGGAATTGCCGGCGGACCTCCTGGATGATCTTGGATGCTGTTTTCCCTACCGCCTTGATTGCCCAGGAGCTGAACAGGAAAACCAGCATTATGGCGAGGAGGGCGCCGACGAAGACCTCGATCTTGGCGATATCTACAATATGGAATGGTTCATTTTTGAGGAATGAAACCCTATCAAGATATGCCTGGAAGAGTAAGAAAGCAGCTAAACCTGCCGAAACCATGGCATATCCCTTGGTTAATGCTTTAGTAGTATTGCCGACGGCATCAAGTCTATCAGTAATCCGACGCACTTCTTTACCGGCACCTGCCATCTCATTGATACCATTAGCATTGTCAGTTATAGGGCCAAAGGTGTCCATTGACAGCACATAGGGGCAAGTCATCAGCATGCCCATGGTAGCAACAGCGGTGCCGAAAGCACCAGCACCTTGAACTCCACTCATGTTGCCCATCCAGAAGGACAGTAGAAGGGCAAGGCCAATCACTATGGCTGTTGCCAGGGTGGTTTCAAAACCAACGGCTGTGCCAGCGACAATGTTAGTAGCTGGACCTGTTCTTGAGGCTTCGGCGATTTCTTGTACCGGTTTGTATCGAGATTCAGTGTAATATTGAGTAATGAATACTACGAGGACGCTGGTTATAATACCCACTACACCGGCACCGAATAGCCACCAATTTCCCAGCATAAAGTGTATGGTTACAGCCATGCCGATAATCGATAGGGCAATAGCTACAAAATATCCGCGGTTCAACGCGTTCATGGCATTCTCTTCTTCTTTGGCGCGGACAATCATCACTCCTATCATGCTGGCAACCAAGCCGAAACCACGGACAACGAGGGGGAAAAGAATCCAGGCTATATTACCAGTGACAAGATAGGCGATTATCCCGAGAATCATGGCGCCGATGTTTTCAGCGGCTGTTGATTCAAACAGGTCGGCACCACGGCCGGCACAGTCGCCAACGTTGTCACCGACCAAGTCGGCAATGACTGCGGCATTACGTGGGTCATCTTCGGGGATGCCAGCTTCTACTTTACCTACCAAGTCAGCACCCATATCAGCGGCTTTGGTGTAAATACCACCGCCAAGCTGGGCAAAGAGGGCAACGAAACTAGCGCCAAAGCCGAAGCCGACGATGAGGTGAGGAGCGATTTCAGGTTTACTACCACCACCGAAGGCGAAGAAAATGGCGGTAACCCCAAGCAGACTAAGAGCGGTTATTAGAAATCCGGAGACAGCTCCGCCCCTGAGGGCAATGGTCACTGCTTCAGTTAGGCTCTTTTGAGCTCCAGCAGCACAGCGGACATTCGATTTTACGGCGATATACATACCGATGAAGCCTGAAATTGCGGAGCAGAAAGCACCGACCAAGAAGGCAACTGCTGTTCGCCAGCCGATTCCGAAAGCAGTCATTCCTTCTATACCCTTTTCGCCTCCCAGCAAGGCTACAAGAACACCGATGATGAGTGCCGCCACTAATGACAGCATCCCGATTGTGCTGTACTGCCGTTTCAAGAATGCCCAAGCGCCTTCAAAAATCATGTCGCCGATCTCTTTCATCTGGGGCGTTCCAGGATCACGACGTAGCACGTCTCTTGCCAGAAGTACGGCGAAAATCACCGTTACTAATCCGGCAATCGGAACTAACCAAAAAATACCGGGCATGTCACCTCCTTATGATAAGAATATGATTTCGGTAGTGGTTTGTGGTATTAACTACCAAGTGGTGAATTCTACCACCCTTCTCAAGTAGAGTCAATAGTTCGTTTACGAAACCCTTACATAGATTTGATATTGCTGGATTGAGTTATCACACCTACCACTCAAAATTCCAGGAAGTTGGTCAATTCGCTTCTTGTCTGCGCTGATAGCGATTGCCCAACTTGAAATAGATATTTTTCCAACAAGGCTTTGCTTTGTTCCGAAGTAGGCAGCACATTCTTTTCATAGAACTTGATTAGAATTCTATGGCAGTTAGCACAAACGTCTATATTTTCAGCGGTTAATTGAGGATGCTGAGACCATGCACCCAAGTCGTGCTCTTCTAAAAGGTCAGGATTAGAGCAGTCACACAGGTTACATTTCTTGCCCGGGCTTCTTGTGGCAAGTTCATAGCTGTTCACCCTCTGGTATTGACGTGCCACATTTTCCTTGGCTGAGAGAAGCTCCTCGCAGAGCACGTGGAACAGGAAAGGTGGCAAGATGGCCTCCAAATGTGAGAGGTACCTGGCTATCACAGCTTCGCTGCCTTCTGAAACTAAAGTCCAGGAGCAGCGGTGGATAGCTCGGTGACAGTTGACGCACAGGTACACGATTACCGCGGGCCCCGAGTAGCCGTATTCGCCAGAGAAAGCTACTAGATGGTCCTCAAGGACATCCGGATTATCCTGGCCACATAAGGGGCATTTGTCCTTCTCAATCATAAAGAATCCTTGGGAGTGTTTATGAATGACTTATTTTCGATGTAGTGCGACCCTTTAGGGTCGCTTTTCCGTAGCGAGGCTATCCCGCAAAGCGGGACGCACTACATTATTAAACAATCTCAATCCTTCTGAGTTGACAACCTCACTATTTTGAGTATAATCGGTCATTGGAAGTTATACAAGTGGGGTTGTTACATAGGTGAGCACGCTTGAAGCTATAAAACAGGTCCTAATGGCAAGTGGCCTGAGCTATGTGGAGGAAGCAACCCAGTCACTCCATCTACACCGTGGTTCAGGTTACTATCGCTCCTACGGATTTCGGGTAGCTCCCAAAAAACCGGTTCTAACGGCTCAGAGCCTGCGTAAATTATCAGATGAGCTAGTTCGCCAGCTAATTCCAGTGGGGCCGCGCAGCATAAGCTGGTGCTCCCTATTTGCGGGCAAACGAGAGTCGGTGCGGATGTCTGCTCTATATTTCTGTGAAGCAGCTACAGAAGCATCCAACAGTACGGAAATAAGAGTAAATGTGTCTGTCTTTCCCTGCCGGGTGATGGCACAGAATGTCGGCTATCGCGGCATAATAGAGATAGGAGGCTATGAATGCCCCGAGCCCTGCGATTTCGCTTCAAAATGCACCTTCAAGGTTTCCAA
>JBBISW010000040.1:0-14228 GCA_037441105.1 Chloroflexota bacterium | reverse complement strand
GCTACATTGGTGAGTTAAGATACATAGGAATGGGTTGTTGCTAAATAGTCTCTACTTGATATGCTATGCAGCTAGCATCATACTGGTGTAAAATAGTAAGACAACTGCAACAAATCCATGCGTATGCTATTTGTAGTCAATAAAGTATCGGTTTTAAAGCTTTTCGTTTTATTGGTAAAATGAGAAAGGTCTTGTTTGTCTGTGTTGGCAATGCTGGTCGGAGCCAGATGGCAGAGGCGTTTTTAAACTGCTATGCTGCGGGTAAAGCTGTGGCTACTTCTGCTGGAACTCGGCCGGCAAGCCAGATTAGCCAAGCTGCTGTTGTTGTGATGAAGGAGGTAGGAATAGATATCAGCAAACAACAGCCCAAAAAATTGACTCCAGAGATGTTGGACGGCGTTGACAAGGTGATAACCATGGGTTGTGGGATAGAAGGCGTTTGCCCTGCTGGTTTTATTCCCACTGAAGACTGGCAATTAGATGACCCGAAGGGAAAGCCTATCGAACAAGTGCGAGAAATCAGGGATGAAATCGAAGTCAAGGTGAAGAAATTGATTGCGGAGGTGCTACATGAAGTGAGGTGAAAGATGACAGGTTTACTCTGGCCTTTATTGCTCCGCCTAAAAAATAACTAAGGAGGTTTAAGAAGATGCATAAAAAGATCGGCTTACTGATAATAGTTGGATTATTAACAATAGGCTTGGTGGTAGGTGGTTGGGCCTGTAAAGCTCCGGCGGCAAAAGAAACCATCACTTTTGCTATCGTTTCTGACCCGCATATCGTTGTAGCGGCTCCGGGGTTCACTTTGGAGACTGACCCATACATAGACAGTGAACCAGGCAGGAAATTGCACAGGGAAAGTGTAGAACTGTTCACGGCTGCCACAAAGATGGTCAATGCCATTCCTGACCTGGACTTTGTCCTTATACCTGGAGACCTTACCAAGGATTCCGAACGCTACAATCATGAGAAGTTACTGGAGTTGTTGCCAAAATTCAAAGCCCCGGTTTATGTTGTGGCCGGAAACCACGACAGGAAGCATCCTGAAGGTGTGGTTGAAAAGATAGACCCAAAGGCTGATATCGTTGATGTCGGTGAGCTACCTACTCTGTATAAGAAGTACTGGGGTCCGGGAGGGAAACCGTATTACAGTGTGACACCAGTGGCAGGTGTCCAGTTGATTGCCCTCGACAGTGGTCGGCCCCAGGACCACGATGGTGAGATTGACGCAGCACAGCTTGCCTGGCTGCGTAGCGAGCTTGAGGCGGCGAAGAAGAAAGAGTTGTTTGTTATAGTGATGCTTCATCACTGCATCGCTATTCATACGCCCGCCTTTAAGGAAGGGCACCCCATGCATAGTCTCCTCGACTATGCTATCATCGAAAACTCGGAGGAGGTGAAATCAGTTCTGAAAGAGTTCGATGTTCCGCTTGTGCTCGTTGGCCATTTCCACGCTCAGGACATTATTGAAGAAGACGGCATCTACCATATCATCACCGGTTCTACTGTTAGCTATCCTCATCCGGTACGGATTCTGGAGCTGAACCCTAAGACCGGCACGCTGAAGGTAGCTACTCAAATTATCCAAAGTATCCCCTCACGGCCGCAGTTGCAAGACTACTCAAGAGAGGCTCTTTCCACATGGTTTGAAGAAACTATTGGCGGAGTACTTCAAAACCGCCTCAAGGTTCCTGAAGAACCTGCCAGGGTGAGCGCTAAACATGTTCGCGGAATGTGGGCAATGATGTATGCTGGAGACGAGCAATTTCAGTATAAACTTGCCGATATTTTCCCCAGCGGCACCTCGGGAAATCCAGGTGCTGACGCTATGATTAAACTACTTCTGGGCATTTTTAATGATGCAAGTGACAAACTACCGCAGGATAACAACGTGACAATATATTTGCGAAAAGCAGTGGAAGTTGGCAAGTAAGGAATGGGGTTCCGTTCGTCTTTACTGTAACCGGAAAAATGGAGGAGATAGAAGTCTCGATGTATTAACGAACCCAACTGTGTTGTTGCTTTATTGCTGTGCTTGTTTAAGCTGTCCCGGGAAGAGAGGTTCGTGTCTTATATCGACCGGTATCGGGTATCGGATGCCGCGTTCGTGAGTTGCTTCAAGACCTCTGATAAGGCTGTCGAGTAAGCTGACAGGGATGGTGAAGGCCAGTTCCTCATCCTGCACCATAGCCCAAACTCTATCGCCATTTCCGGGCAGCACCACCTTTGGCTCTTTGGTCTTGAACGTTTGTAGGACTCCTTCAGTGCAGGTCCCACCGCGACCGCTGAAAACGGAATGTACACTTACGCCTGTTTCCTGGGTGGCTCCGTGT
The DNA here is from genome assembly GCA_037441105.1 of Chloroflexota bacterium. GTDB lineage: Bacteria > Chloroflexota > Dehalococcoidia > GIF9 > UBA5629 > VGNY01. The sequence continues at coordinate 11,895 of JBBISW010000040.1, read as the reverse complement.
ACCAGTCTCATTGCCTGGGCTGGATTGCAGAACACCATGACCAAATCAGGCTCGATTTTAGTTCTCTCCAGTGGAGAGAAAACCACCCCGGCATATTGTCCTTTGTTTAGCTTAACCTGCGAGACGGCCTCCATAGTTGTCTTTGCCGCCTCATCGTTGGCTGCGTAGTTCATCGCTTTCATGAACTCTGTTAAGGCACTTTTAATCTCAGACTCTGACTCGCTCCATCCGTAGGTGTATGTAGCGATGGGGCAGGCATTGTCCTCGGCTGTCATGCCCACGGTCCAACCGTACTTTCGAGTCAGTGTCAGGCCAACGCAGACATTTGTCTTAAAGCCCATGTCCTTAAGAGGACGTCTGGTTTTCTCGGGAAAGTCGTCAGCACTTTTCACCAGCTTCACGGCGATGGGAAAGGTTAGTGGTCGTACGAGTCTATTAAGAGCCTGTGCTCCTTCAATCCAGTCTGGCACAGTGTCACCTCCAAATTTAGTTTTGGCAGTTTATTATTCTGCAAGCGCCATTCTAGGTAGAACGTTAGGCGATGTCAACCTGTGCCTTGCCAGCAAAAGACAAAGGCGGTGAAAGGTGATACAATAACCAAAGCGTTTTAGCATTGGAGGCTAATTCGATGATTGACGAGATTTTGCCTGGCCTGTACAGAATTGAGGTTCCTCTGCCCAATAGTCCTCTGAAGGCCCTGAATTCTTACTTGGTTAAGGGGCAGGGACGGTTTCTGATTATTGACACGGGAATGAACCGCGAGGAATGTTTGCGTCCCATGCTCTCTGCGTTACAAAAGCTGAATGTTGACCTGAACAGGGCGGACTTTTTCATCACCCATTTGCATGCCGACCACTCCGGGCTTGTCGGAGATCTGGCCACTGAAACATCTAAAGTATATTTCAACCGGCCAGAAGCCGCTTTTATCAGCTCTCAGCCGTCTGTGGAGTACTGGCAGGGACTTTTTGCCTTTCTCCAATCCCATGGCTTCCCCGAAGGGGAGCTTAAGAAAGTATGGGCGGGTCATCCGGGCTACAGATATAGCTCGAGGCGTCAGGTGGATTTTATGACCGTAGGCGAGGGAGACACTATAGAGGTTGGAGATTATTTGTTTAAAGGCATTGAGACGCCGGGACATTCCCCGGGCCATATGTGCCTTTACGAGGTTAGCAAGAAGGTGCTCATATGTGGCGACCATATCCTTTTTGACATTACCCCTAACATTACGCACTGGGTACAACTGGACAATTCGCTCAAGCAATACCTAGCAAACCTGGAAAAGGTCTATTCTCTGGATGTGAACCTGGTATTGCCCGGCCATCGTAACCTTTGGAATGACCACAGAAAAAGAATCATGGAACTGCGGGAACATCATCAGCACAGGCTGGATGAGGCGTTGACTGCTCTGGGAGGTGGGGCGAAGACGGCGTGGCAGGTAGCTCCCTACATAACTTGGGATATAGATTGCAACTCGTGGGAGGAGTTCCCTTCGGTGCAGAAGTGGTTTGCCATTGGGGAAACCATTGCCCATCTGGACTATCTTGAGGGCGATGGCCGAATACGCAAGGATACGAAGAACCATAAAGTAATCTATTCATTGGTGTAAAGATTCCGTTCAGTTTTGCATGTGAGCCCGGGTTAAAGGGCCAAAACCGGTTGACGAAGGGCCACGGAGATTCCGTAAGGCGGTACGTAGAATAATGAGCTACAGTGGCAACCGAAGCGATAATATAACTGCAGTGCTGGTTATAATAGTCGTCTGCTTTTTGGTCTATATAGCAACTATTGTAGCCGATATCTTAGGCCATAACCTCATACCGCTTCTGGGACTGCGACCAGCGTCTTTCATGGAGAGGCCATGGACAATAGTAACCAATCTTTTTGTCCACGGAGGTATATGGCATCTCCTGGCTAATATGTTGACCCTCTACTTTTTTGGCAGTTTCTTGATTAGATTGGTGAGTACTCGCGCCTTTCTCATCATATATTTCCTTGGGGGGATAGTTGGCAATATCCTCTTTATGTTATTCTCATTGCCTTTAGGCAAAGCTATGTATACGGTTATAGGTGCCTCTGGTGCTGTCTTTGCCCTGGGCGGCACGCTTGCCGTGCTAACGCCGAGGTTGAGGGTCTACGTGTTTCCCATACCTGTTCCTATGCCTCTCTGGGTGGCAGTTATAGGCGGGTTCGTCATAATGTCCTTTGTCCCGGGTATAGCCTGGGAAGGCCATCTCGGTGGGCTGGTATGTGGCGTTGTAGCTGGCCTTATTCTGCGTAGAAAGGGTCATACTAGCTTTTACTAGTTTATCTACAACATCATGCAAAGCCGCGTTTTTTCTAAGAATGGCTTGTACCATTTTCTTTCCTCTCTTGAGGCTCAGATTGGTGATTTTGTAACCGCATATGCCGAGCCTGGTGACTTTCCCGGCTTCATAGAAAAGCTGTCGCTCCAGCCCAAGCACAATGCCTATGTCGACGAAATTAAATCGGCAGTTAAGACCGAGGCTGTCATAAGTGGTGCCAGGAGATATGACACTGGTGCAGCTATATTATGGGGTCAAGTTGGGAGTAAGCACATAGTTTTGCCGCCATTCCCTATTGATGGAAACAAGGTTTCAGCAGGGAAACTGGACATTTCGGTCTTGTATGGGGTATTGGAGAGGCGATATGCCATCGGTGTAGTGCTGGTGGCTTGGGGCTCGTATGCTATAGGTATCTTCGATGCTGACAATCTGGTGGAATGGAAGACAGGCACAGGGCATATACATAAGGAGCATAAGAAAGGAGGCAGAAGCCAGAAGAGGTTTGCCCGAAGGACTGAGGAGCAGAAGAAAAATTTCCTGAGGCGAGTTGCCAATAGAATTGAGGAGAGACTTGGCGGCTTTACCCCGGATTATATCTTTTTTGGTGGCAACAGGCTTATTGCCAAGCCGCTAATACAGGAGTGCAGATATCTCCAGTCGAATGCCTGCAAAATATCGCCAAGGGTTTTAGATGTAAGGCACGCTGATAGAGAGGCTTTAGCTGGCAGCCTTGCTGAAATAACAAAATCTGTGGTCTTCACATTCTGATAGTCTCATAGGTCATTTAGGAACGCTGTTTCCTTGTCATTCTGAGCCCTATAGGCGAAGAATCTCACAGATTCTTAGCGGAGCTCGCCCTGAGCGAGATTATTTCGCCCGGATTCGTCGCTTTACTAGATTCTTCGTTGCTTCGCTCCTCAGAATGACAGGGCGAAGCGCTCGGAGTGATAGATTAATAAACATGTTCGTTAGTGGGGTTGACTACCAGTTAGGTCTGCTTTAAAATGAGGCGGGAGCAGGCCAAAGTAGCAACTTAGATAAAGAGTAGACCCATATTGATTGCCATATGTGAGCCTGCAAGGCAAGTTTATTGTCCCGATGCTACGCGGCATAATCCCGGTTATGCGAAGCGCGGCGTGGGCTTCTTTTCTCATTTCTGCCTAAATCTTACTGTTCTGCTTTCCTTTTCTTCATCTTGCCAGCAAAGGAGGTCATTCGATGGTTAAATTCTCTTTAGTTCCGACAGAGAAGAAGTTCTTTATCCTTTTTGAGCAAAGCGCTCAAAATGCAGTCAAAATCGCTCAGCAATTAAGAGAAATGCTGTATCTGTGGGAAGATGTAAAAGAAAGAGTCGGAATTATAATTGACCTGGAGCATCAGGGGGACGCCATTGCTCATCAGGTTGTTGCTCAATTGCACCGTACTTTTGTTACCCCATTTGACCGCGAGGATATCGCCTTGCTGGCAGAATCCCTGGATGATGTGGTTGACTTCATCCATGCGGCGGCTGACGCTATGCTGATTTACAGGGTAGAGTATCCTACCGATAGAGTTAAGGAGCTTGCCGATAATGTGGTGCAGGCAGTAGAGGAGGTGGAAAGGGCAGTATCTGAAATTCACAACGGCATTGACAGAGAGCGGCTTCTAAAGCGATGTGTGGAGATTAATCGTCTGGAGAATGTAGGCGATAGACTATTTCGCTCGGCGATGGCTGAGCTTTTTACTGATGCAGCAGATTTCGCCTACGTTCTTAAGTGGCGCGAGATTTATAGGCATATCGAGAGTGCCACCGACAGGTGTGAGGACATAGCTAACATTCTGGAAGGCATAGCCCTGAAGTATGCCTGAATCCCCAAGCCAAACCTGTGCTACGACTCTGCTTGAAGGGGTCAAGAAATGGACATAAGTTTAGCCTTGGTCATAGTTTTGTTACTGGTTCTGGCTGCTGAGTTTGTCAATGGCTGGACTGATGCTCCAAATGCTATCGCCACAGTTGTCTCTACTCGCGTCCTTTCGCCTCTCCAGGCGGTGACCATGGCCGCAGTGCTGAATATTGCAGGAGCGCTGGCTACGGGCACTGCTGTGGCATTTACCATTGGTAAGGGTATTGTGCAACCGGAGGTAATAGGGTTGCATACTGTGGGGGCAGCCATGATAGCTATAGTTATCTGGAGTACCCTGGCGTGGCGATGGGGTTTGCCTACCAGTGAGTCCCATGCACTGGTTGCTGGGCTGGCTGGGGCGGGACTGGCTGCTGCTGGCCCTTCAGTGCTGCTATGGGCAGGATGGCAGAAAGTCCTGATAGGTGTAGTGTTAGCTACTGTCATCGGCTTTTCCCTCGGCTTTATAGTTATGGGCGTTATTTACCGTCTGCTTCATCGTGCCAGGAGTACAGTTATCAAGGATGTTTTTGGTCGGCTTCAGATAGTTTCTGCGGCTTTTATGGCCTTTAGTCACGGGAGCAACGACGGACAGAAATTCATGGGAGCCTTTGCCCTGGCTCTGTTTCTGGGAGGGTTGCTACCCGAATTTCATGTGCCTGTATGGGTCATCCTCCTCTGCGGTGCAGTTATAGGATTAGGTACTGCTTTCGGCGGCTGGCGCATTATCCGAACCATGGGGTTTCGACTCACCCACCTTGAACCGGTGAATGGCTTTGCTGCGGAAACCTCTGCCGGTCTTGCCATTATTATAGCTTCCTTTTTGGGCATACCTTTGAGCACTACTCAGACTATTAACACGGCTATAATGGGGGTTGGAACTACACGGCGGTTTTCAGCAGTGAGGTGGGGTGTTACCGGTGAGATCGTCATGGCCTGGCTCCTCACTTTCCCTGCCTGTGCTGTCCTTGGTTACCTGTTCGAGTTGCTGCTCAAACCGATATTCCTGTAGGCTTACTGGAAATTTCTTTAGCTGAATTAATCAAATATGTAGCCTGAGTGGCTGGCGATGTGTATAATTAAACTGTTGTGGAGGTGATAACTATGGAAATGAGTGCCAATTTTCGCAAAGGTTTTCAGGAAATTCAAGAAAATGTCCTGACTATGGGTGGTACGGTGACGGAGGCGATAAACCGCTCTATTGAAGCATTGAAAAACCGGAATTTAAAGCTGGCGCACAAGATAATTGCTGATGACGCCAAGATTAATCAGCAGCGGTTCAGCATAGAAGACAAATGTATAGGCCTTATTTCTGCTCAGCAGCTTCCGACCGATGACCTTCGCGTCATTGTGGCCATCCTCAACATTATCACAGAGCTGGAACGAATCGGCGACTATGCCGAGGGGATTGCCAAGATTACCATCATGATTGGCGACCAGCCACCGCTGAAGCCGCTAATTGATATCCCACGGATGGCGGAGATGACCATAGAAATGATCGACAAAGGCCTTCAATCTTTCGTCACCCGTGATGAGAAATTGGCAAAGCAGGTTATCAGCATGGATAGCGTCGTTGACGGCCTTTATGACCAAGTGTTTCGTGAGCTCCTGACCTTTATGATGGCTGACCCGAAAACAATCAACCGTGCCACCCACCTCATCTGGGTTGCCCATAACCTTGAGCGTGCTGCCGACCGTGCCACTAACATCTGTGAACGTGCGATATTTCTGATAACGGGGAAAATGGAGGAGATAGGGGCTTCCAAGTATTAACATGGCCTGAAGGTGACCAGCATATTGGTAGTAAGGAGGTAGTAAAAAGTGGGTTATTTAGAAGAGATGACAAAATATCAGAAGACGGAAAAGCAGAAAAGCTTCTCAGCCGATTTCCTTGAGCGCCAACAGATAGAGGATTATGAGTTCTGGGATGAGATAGATATAGGCAAAGAGGCTGTAGTGCCAATCAAGTTCGAGGTCAAAGCTGAGGACATGATAGCCTATGCAGAAGGGGTCCCTGATAGTAACCCTGTGTTTTACGATGAAGAATACGCCAAGAAATGCGGCTACGATAGTTTAGTAGCCCACCCCATGTTCGCTACCCAGGTTCTTTTCTTCGTTCTCCAGAAGGGACATGGTAGCTGGATTCGTACTCCAGGAGCCAGAAATCCAGGCCAGATACTTGAATGGCATGACCCGATTCGGGTAGGCGATGTTCTCACTGTTAAGACTAAAAGCCATGATAAGTGGGTAAAGAGGGGAAAATATTATATGAGATATCTGTCCGAGATGTACGACCAGAACGGCAAGTTGAAGGGAAGATGCTTCATGACATTGATCTTGCCTAAGTCCAAGGACGATGTGCTCAGGTTCATCAAGGGTGAGCATGCTCTGGAGGTCTGAGCTTTGTCTGGCAAATTTTGTAGGGAAATGGGCAGCAGGAGGTAACGAGAATGGCGAAGAAGCTAACCTTTGAATCGGTCAACTGCGGCGATGTGCTACCTGAAGTTAAGCAGCACGTAACTCAAGAGGTTATCTGGAAGCATGCCGTTGCTTCGCTTGATTATAATCCAGTTCATACGTATCCAGAGTGGTGTAAGACAGCTCAGGTGTTTGGCTTGCCTCTTCCGGTGATGCACGGCAATCAAACCATGTCCCTGATGGCAACCGTTATTACCAATTGGGCATACCCTTCCGGCGGACGGCTAAGGCAGATGGAAGTCAAGCTCATCAAGCCTGTGCCTGTGGGTTCTACCTGTACCTATGGCGGAGTAGTGACTGAGAAACATCCCATTGGCAAAGGGGAGAATTTCGTGGTTCTCGACTTGTGGGCGGCCAATCAGGAGGGAGAAAAGGTGGCAGTTGGGATGGCACAGGTCACCTTGCTTTAATTCCTGTCAGCCCCGTTTATGACTCATTTGTGGTTTTTCTGGGTAATTTTCTGAGTAATTCGTAGAATTTTTCGGGTTCTTTGCCGATTGATAGCTTTTCCATCGGGCACATATCATCCTGGTTGGGCTTCTGAATGCAGGGCACGATTTCAGTCAGGTGATACCTAATGCCATATTTGTCCAGTGCCTTGATTGCAAGTTGGCTGCCCAATGAGCTGTACACTTCCCGGCAGTTCGCCTTGGCACATAGTAAAGCCGCAGCATGCCCCATTATTTTGTCGAAGATGACTACATTTCGGTGATTAGAGGCGAACCTCGCTATGTACTCGACTAGTGGTAGCAGCCTGTCCTTGTGTGAGGCAAAGATGAGTTTGTCACCTTCATATACCTGGAGAGTGTTGCCACTGGTCAGGAATTCGTCAAATAAGGGCTTGTACACTATGCCTGTTTACCCTTTAGCATTTCTAGCTACAAGTTCTCCTGCCAACCATACTATTGCCGGTATTGAGACCAGTTGGATGATTATGCCCGGCCAGCCCTGCTTAATCACCGACCAGAAGGCTAGAAACGGATTTGATTCCAAGCCTAGAGGGCTGTAGCTTTCTCCGGTTATGAGATATATGGTCAAGATTGCCAGTAGCAGTACCATACGTCCGCCTATGATAGCTCCAAGCAATGCCCATATTTCCCGCAGGTTGAACTTCTCACGCAGTATTCCAGCTATCAAGCCATAGGCTGAAAGCTCAACTGTTATCTGCGGCAAAACGCTCAGAATTGGCATACCTGAGGTGAAATGGCTGACAAGCGGTGTAAGCAGCCCGACAATCAAACCTGCTCGCCAGCCAAACATTAGCCCGGCTATCAATACGAAGATATGCATAGGTAGGAAGGTAGGGCCAGCCAAGCGGAATTGGTGGAAGACCCACGGCACCAGTACAGCCAGCATGATGAAGACAACGACAAAAACGTAGCTGCGAATGTCAGTGTATTTCAGCACCATGGGGAAAGGTTGAGGCTTAGAAGTCGCAATCCTGTTAATCATCGTTTACCTCCACACATGAGCTTGAATGGCACCTGCCAGCCCGGAGTACATCTACATTATAGCCAAGCAGTTGCAGGAGAACAAACTGCTTTGCTGAGTGTGCCCAAGGTGCAGGTGGTTGCGCCTGTGAAGGGACATATCCTTTGTTCCTCCTTCCCTTTCAAAGGGAAGGGGGTCAGAGGGATGGATTGTCAAGCAATACCGATTGACAAGGGACTACCTCGTATGGCAAAGTAGTGGTGTGACCATTTGGGAGGTGTGCCTATGAGGAAAGTCGCTGTTGTCACCGATAGCACGTGTTGTTTGCCCCAGGAGTTGGTAGAGAAGTACGATATCTTTGTAGTACCTCTGGTGATAATCTATGAGGGTAAGGACTACCGCGACGGAATTGATATGACCCCTAACGAGGTCTATAAGATTATGCGCAAGAAAGAGAATCTGCCTACTACATCAACGGCGTCAACAGGAGATTTTCTCAATGCCTACCGTGAGATGAGCCAGAAGGCTGAAAGCATACTTTGTATCACCCTGACTAGTCTGCAGAGCAAGACCTTTGAGGCGGCATCGGCAGCGAAAGAGATGGCTAAAGAGGAGCTACCCAACACTAGGGTTGAGGTATTTGATAGTCGCTCTGTGTCCAGTGCCCTGGGATTTATCGTCCGTGAGGCGGCCAAGGTAGCCAGTGAGGGAGGAGGGTTGGTTGAAGCGACTGAAGCCGCGAAAAAGATGATGGGCAAGGTGAATTTCATAGCCATGCTGGACACCCTTTATTACCTTGCCAGGCTTGGCCGTGTTGCCAGAGCTGCCGCCTGGGCTGGGGCGATGCTGGATATGAAGCCTATTCTGGAACATTCTCCGGCTACAGGTGAGACAAAACCCGCGGCTCGAACTAGAACAAAAGCGAAGGCTATAGAACGTATGCTTGAGATAATGGCGGAGAGGGTGGGGAGTTCAACAGCGCATGTTATGGTGCACCATGCCGATGAGCTGGACGAGGCAAAAAGGCTCGCCGCTGAGATAGAGTCCAGATTTAAATGCGCTGAGCTCTACATCACCGAGTTTACCCCGGTTATGGGGGTGCATACCGGCCCCGGCCTTCTTGCCATCGGCTTTTACACCGACTGAAGCTTCGTTACTTCACTCGTCATTGCGACTCCCCGACATATCCGGGGACGTGGCGATCTCGGCCTTCTTCCATTGTTATTGCGAGGGGCGTAGCGACGTGGCAATCTCGGTGGGGAGGCATTGGGATTGCCACTCGGAGTTTATCCTGAGCCAGAGCCTTCGGTCGCGTAGTTTACACTGAGCTAACAGGAGATTCTTCGCTACGCTCAGAATGACAGAAAAAGCGAAGTGCTCCCTCAGGATGACAAAGGCGAAGGGCTCGCAATGACAGAAACGTGTTCACCGAACCTTGCCTCGTGCCAGCGAGGCGAATATACCGCCGAAACAGAGGACGGCAAAGATGATGAATGCCGTGTTCACACTGCTCAGGAAAGCTGGGTGGTGCTCAGGCGTGATCTGTACCCTGCCGATATAAATGGCAAATATCAACATGACCATCCCCATGCTCAACATCATCCCGAGCTGCCGCATTGTGGCCAGTGTGGCTGAGGCTACCCCGAAGGATCTCTTCTCTACGGAACTCATAGCCGCATTTGTGTTGGGTGAGGAGAAAAGGGCGAAACCGAAGCCGAGCACTACCAAGCTGGCTATGATGAATACCAGGCTCGTTGTTGCCTTCAGGAAAATGAACAAGGTAAGGCCGATGGCCGTCAGCCCCATGCCCGCCGAGGCTACGATTCTCGGTTCGACTTTATCCGAAAGCCTGCCGGCGAGTGGTGAAAAAACTGCCTGCACTAGGGGTGCTGCTACCATGACCAGTCCGGCATTTTGGGGGTTGAGCCCTTTTATGTACTGCAGGTAAAGGCTTAAGAGAAAACTGACGGCAAATGTGGCGCTATAGTTGATAAGCGCTGCCAGGTTAGATAGTGCGAATACCGTGTTGTTCCTGAACAGGTTTATATCTAAGAGAGGGCTTTTCACCCTCATTTCCCACCTGACAAAGACCACAACTCCTGCAGCACCAGCCAATATCAGCCAGCCGCCTGACATTTCTGGTAGCTGAGTGAAGCCGTACATTATGGCTATGAGCATCAGGCTGTAGATTATTGAGCCGGCGATATCAAATCTCTCCCCTTTTGCCTCAGCCCATTCGCCTTCCAATTTCCATAAGACAAGTGCGATTATCAGTAAGCCCAGGGGTACATTTGCCCAGAAGATGCTTCTCCAGCCAAGGTATTGTGTTAATAGTCCTCCCACAAATGGCCCGAGGGAAAGTCCGGCATAGACAGCGGCGACATTTATACCCAGGACTCTACCCCTCTCCTCGGGAGGGAACACAGAGGTTAGAATAGCTACCCCGGTACTGAAAATCATTGCCCCTCCTATCCCCTGCAAGACACGGGAGGAGATGAGCATAGCTGCAGAAGTTGAGACTGCCGAAAGCAATGAGGCCGCAGTATAGGTAAGCATGCCGCAGGTGAAAATCCTCTTTCTCCCGTATATATCGGCTATCCTGCCGAATGGTACCAGGAACATTGCCGCTGCCAGTAGATATGCTGTGGCCACCCAGCCCAGCGAAATGGCATCCATCGCCAGTTCATTCCCGATGGTTGGAAGCGCGATGGCAATCGAGGAGCCCATAAAGGGTGTAAGGAAAGAGCCTATGGTAGTCACCAGTAAAGCGGCTCGCCGATTTGTAGCTTTGTCCACGCCTATATCAGTTTGTCGAATCTGCATAAAACCTGCAAATTCTACCACTTGTTATCGTTGGTGTGAAGGCGAAGTTTGACAAGCCTGAAATTGGCCGCCACTATGTTAGGTCATTGCGAGCGAAGCGTGGCAATCTCAATGCCTCCCCACCGAGATCGCCACGTCCCGATTGTATCGGGATGACAGATAAACAGTAACTAGAATCTATAGTGACAATCAAGCGTAACTGGTGTATGCTATGGTGGAATCTGATAGAAGGTGGAAGCACAAGCTATGAGGCGGTTGGCTGATGCCTACCTCGATATAGAGACCACCGGTTTGTCCCCATTTTTTGATTATATCACCGTAATCGGTATTTTGCGCTGTAACGGCAAAAATAATGAACTTATTCAATTGGTGGGAGAAGAGGTGACCAGGGGCAACCTTATCACAGCCCTAAGAGATGTGAAGAGTATCTATACCTATAATGGAACCAGATTCGACCTGCGTTTTATTGCTGTTTTTCTTGGCATAGACCTCGCCGTCGAATACCATCACCACGACCTGATGTATGACTGTTGGAGGTGTGATCTGTACGGCGGTTTCAAAGCGGTTGAGCGGCAGTTAGGAATTCGCCGACAGCTGCAGGGCATTGGCGGATTTGAAGCAGTGCAGTTATGGTGGAGTTACTTGAAAGGGGGCAATGACAGCGCCCTCGACCTGTTACTGCAATACAATAAAGAGGATGTGGTGAACTTGAAGATACTGAGGGAGAGGCTGGGCTTGGTTAGATAGGAGGGCAACGTTTGGTGCTTGCAATCCAGGATCCCTTTATCCCGGGGTGGGTCTCGCTACCAAGTCATGCAGGCACGATGCTTTAACCTCACCTGCTACGATGGGAAATTCCAAATACTAAACCCTAAATCTCAAGTAATATTAAAATCCCAATTCTCCAAATTTGAAACACCCGATGTTTAGGTCATTGAAATGACAAATCCCTGTGTCATTGTAAACTCCGTGCGGCAATC
>JBBISW010000039.1:3326-14428 GCA_037441105.1 Chloroflexota bacterium | reverse complement strand
TTATTTCGAGCCCTTAGCTGGTGTCATCCTGAGCCCTTCTTTTCTGTCATCCTGACCCTGAACAAAGTGAAGGGGAAGGATCTCACTGCGGCGTTTTCTGGAGACCACATTGAGGTTGAGATTCTTCGGTCGCGGAGCCTGCCCTCGAGCGTAGCGAAGGGTTTACCCTGAGTGAGATTCTTCAGTCGCGGAGTTTACCCTCGAGCGTAGCGAAGGGCTCCTTCAGAATGACATGCAGAGGAGTGACCAAAACATCCGGTGTTTCGAATTTGGGAAATTGTTTAGGGTTTCGTATTTAGGATTTCTTATCGTGTGGGCGAGGCTCCTGTCCCGACCTAGCCACCCCACGGCCCAGGTCGTGGAAAAGCCTCGCAGCTACATGACCTTATTCTCGCGACTGGCTTCTGCAGAAAAAAGCCCCGAGTAACCTTACTTGTCTCCGGCTTCTCCACCACTTCCATCTTAGGTTTCGGCCTACCTTATGCCCGGTCGGCTACCACGCACCCTTTAGCCTCTACCTAACTTCCCTTTTGCCGGTTCTAAGCTTGACTACTCGGGACATTTTTAACTATACCACATTTTGGCCGATTTGTCAAATTTTGAGAGAGCGTGCCTGTTCAATCTTTTCTTCAGGCCGTCTTCGTAAGCTAATCAAACTTGAAGCCTTTGTCGTTAAAAAGCGTTACGCAGGCATCCACCACTTCGGGGGGATAAAGGACGTCCTTTTTATGTATGATTTCTAACAGTGCCTTCTCTAAGCTAAAAGCCGGGCGGTAAGGCCGGTGGGACGACATAGCCTCAACAACATCAGCCACACCCAAAATCTTTGCCTCTATGAGAATGTTTTCACCATTGAGCCAAAGGTTGTATGCACAAAACCTCCGTGTTATAATACCACAAATTTAATAGCGTGCTTTCCGAGCCTTTTGCCCTAAAGGGACATTCCCCAAGGGCATCGGCCGATAGGGTGCCACGGGAAACGGTGACGCCTCCCATGTTTGGAAAGGAGAGTCGGTATGCACAGAATTGTGTCACCTAGGGCACCTCCTTTCGAGGTGCTTGTGTGCTTTTATTGGACACCTTTTTAGTGAAATCTTAAAGCGGTGAAATATGAGAAAGGTAATTTATTGCTTATTATGTATACTCTCACTTCTAGGTCTGCTGGTAGGCACTGTCAACTGTACGCCGAGTCCAGGCAAGGACAGTGCCGGCACCACAGCATTTCCAGTGGTAACCGCAAAGGAAAGGTTCAAAATCGCCACCACCACCAGCCTTTACGATACCGGTCTGTGGTATTATTTAGAGCCCATGTTTGAGAAGAAATACAATGTGGAGATGGATATCGTATATGCTGGCACGGGCATAGCATTGGAGTACGGCAGAAGAGGAGACGTACACGCTGTTGTCGTCCATGACCGGGCGGCTGAGGACAAGTTCATAGCAGACGGGTACGGAATAAACCGCAGGTACTTCGCCTATAACTTCTTCATAATTGCTGGCCCTTCGAGTGACCCCGCCAGCATCAAAGACATGCTACCTGAAGATGCCTTTCAGAAACTTGCTGAGGAAGGCAAGAAGAACCCCGAAAAAGTTAAATTCGTTTCCAGAGGTGACAATTCGGGAACACACTCCAAAGAGAAGCTGATTTGGTCAAAGGCAGGCTTCAAATACGAGGATATCCAGAAGTCCGGCCCGTGGTATATCGAAGCAGGAAAGGGCATGGGGACATGTCTGCTGATGGCAAATGAACAAGGGGCCTATATCCTCGCCGATATATCCACCTTTTTAGCTTACAAGGGTAAGCTAAATCTGGTGACTTTGGTGGAAAAGGGGGAGATATTTCTGAACGTGTATGCTGCTATGGCCATAAACCCGGACAAAATCTCGACGGCGAAAATCAAAGTAGCCAACAACTTCACAAATTGGCTTATTTCCGATGAAATCCAGAAGATAATCGGAACGTACGGCGTCGCTGAATATGGCCGACCGCTTTTTTATCCCACAGCCGGAGGCGGATGTAAAGAGCCCGGCTGCCCAACAGTAGACGAATGCTCCAAACCAGTTCAGTGAGATAAGACAACATGACCGAACTCTGGGATGCCTTTCTACAAGCTATTCAGCTTATTGTCACCCTGGATAGGGAAGTTGTAGAAATTGCGCTGCGGTCGTTGGTCATTTCAACGACCGCAGTTATCCTGGCATCCCTCGTTTGTATACCTATCGGTGGATTAATCAATTTCCGCAACTTCCGAGGCAAGCGCGCCTTAATTAACATCATACAGACTTTTTACAGCGTGCCCACTGTTTGTGTCGGTCTCTTCGTCTTCCTTTTCATATCCCGTGCCGGTCCGTTGGGAGGACTTGGCCTGCTGTTTACGCCAGCCGCAGTGGTGATGGGGCAGATGGTGCTCATCACACCGGTACTTATGGGTCTTACTATCTCGGCATTAAGCGGTGTGGACAAGGCAATCAAAGATTCTGCCCTATCCTCAGGCGCTACTGAATTTCAGGCTATATCGACTATAATCAAAGAGGGGCGGTTTGCCGTTGTGGCAGCCTTCATCATGGGATTCGGCCGTGCCATATCTGAAGTCGGTGCTGCCATGATGCTCGGCGGAAACATACGGGGATACACGCGCGTGCTTACCACTGCAATATCACTGGAGACACAGAAAGGAGAGCTGGTGCTGGCCCTAGCTTTGGGCATCATCCTTATCGCCCTGGCCTTAATAGTGAATATCATAGTCAACTTGGCACTACAGAGGTACTAATGCCTATATTGAAAACCGCTCAATTAGGGTATAGTTGCAATTCCAAAGTACTGCTAAAAAACGTGACCTTTGACGTAGAAAAAGGCGAGGTCTTTGCGCTCATTGGCCCAACTGGTGCTGGAAAAACCACCTTGCTGCGACTACTCAACCTCCTCGATATGCCGACTTCGGGAAGGATATATTTCGATGGGAAGGATACGGCAAGGTCGCCACGGCTAAGGTTAGAAATGCGCCGCAGGATGGGTATGGTTTTCCAGAAACCTGCCGTATTCAATAGCAGAGTCTACGAGAACATTGCGTACCCACTTAAAGTGAGAAGTTGTGGTAAAAAGGAAATACAAACCAGGGTTGAAGAGATACTGGAGATTACAGACTTGAAGGGATATGAGAAAAGGAAAGCCCGGACGCTCTCTGGCGGCGAGGCTCAAAGAGTGGCTCTAGCCCGCGCCATAATAGCTCAACCTGAGCTGCTACTGCTCGATGAACCGACAGCCAATCTGGACCCTATCTCGGTTTCCAAAATAGAAGAGGTTCTGACACGCATTATCCACGAGCAGAAAGCAACGGTCATAATGGCTACTCACGACATGTCACAGGGACAACGCCTGGCTGACAGAATCGGGGTGCTGATGAATGGTGAGCTATTACAGGTAGGTAGCCCCAACGACATATTCTGTTCGCCGCAGAGCAAAGAGGTAGCTGAGTTCGTCGGAGTGGAAAACATCTTAAGCGGCACAGTGGTAGATAAGGAGGCTGCCCTGGCTACTATAAATATTGAGGGCGGTGTAATAGAAGCAATCTCCGAATTCACCGTGGGTGACGAAATTTATGCCATCATCAGGCCAGAGGACATTACCTTCAGGTTAGCTAAAGATACAAGCAGTGCTAGGAACGTATTTGAGGGCAGGATAACTAGAATAACCACGGTGGGACCGCTTGTGAGAATTGAGTTGGATTGCGGCTTTTCTCTGCTGGGCGTTGTAACGAGGAAATCAGCCGACGAGCTGAACCTCAGTCTTGGACAGAAGATTTACGCCAGCTTTAAAGCCACCGCGGTACATACGGTCAAAAGGTGGAACTAGCCACTTATTTGCCTTCAATATACTGGTTGACCCAGCTACGAAAGTGGGCATTTTCCTGACTAAACGGAAAGACTTAAGAAACAGGTTGTAGAATAAGTAACGGCTCGGCTGAACTCAGCTTGCAGATTGCCCTGCTCCCTAAGGGCGCAGATATGCCTCTATAACACCGAGGCACTTGCTGGTTTCAGTGCGCTGAATTATGTCATTCTTCTCACCAGCCCGGCGAATATCGCCGCACGCCTCCATAACTTCGATATGAGCCCGAATTTCGTTCTCCGCCAGTAGTTTCCCCATCCCCGCAAGCCGCGAGGGAGGAAAATGCTGGACGGCTATATCTTCTATTCCAGCCGGTTTGTTGCCTATTATTTTCAAGATATCACGACAGCGGTCAATGTGAAACTGAATGATTTCCCTGGCACGCTCAGATGAATCAAGGAGGTTAAACCGGCCATTATAAAACAGGCGATGGGCGGGGAAGGTAGCTTTGAGTGGTTGAGAGGGAAGATAGGCTATCTTGTTTAAAGACTTGATATAGTTCATCAGACCGTAGACAGCGTTTCTTTGCCGATATCCTTTTGGTAAAATCTGGCGATTGACTTTGTAGGCATATACCAGAGAAGGGTGAGAGGTTATGTCAGGCAGCAATGTGTCACCGGTAAATATAACCTCGTCCTCCAAGACAATACAGATTGAGTCAGGGTTATGTCCCGGTGTAAATACAAAGCCAAGGTCATCGCCCGGCAGCTTTTGGTCGCCTCTTATAGGGAAGTCAACTTTTAGCGAGCTTCTTGCCTTATGGTATGGCAGACAGTTCTTATAGACGATTTCAGGCATTCTGCAGAGACGGCAAGAACCAGGCAATTCGGGATGCAGGGCACCGTCTTTTATGTCAGTGTGATAGGAGATCATCTGGCGGTAGATTGTGTGCGCCCATAACTCAGCCTGTGCTTCCAAGAGTATCTCAGCCAGATTCCCATCATGGTCTTCATGGCTATGAGTGACGACGATTCTATCAATATCTGAAAAGCCTTTGCCGATTGACCTCAAAAGAGCCCCAAGAACCTGGAAATTTCCCGGGCGTCCAGCATCAATTAGAGTAGTCTTCTGGCCAAGAATCAGATAGCACCAGGTAGGTCCAAGGTCCCAGTCAGTATCACCATATATGTTGGGCACACCCAGGCCAAAGACATCAGTTCCCCTGGTCGTCCGGTAATGGATGACCATGCCCTCCCCATTATCTTTCCCCCGAACGATTACATCAGGTGTCTTCATATCTGACCTTAAGGCTTACGAACCCTTTTCGCTTCGGTCGCTATCCAGCCACACCATGCATCTATGCCCGCCCCCGTCTTGCAGGAGACCTCAAAGACCTTCACCTTCGGGTTCAGCCCTTTCACCGCCTTGCGGAAGTTGGCCAAGTTGAATTCAAAGTGAGGCAAAAGGTCAACCTTGTTAATCACCAGGGCATCGGCTTCAGTAAACATCAGAGGATACTTCATAGGTTTATCATCGCCTTCAGGTATGCTGGAAATCACCACCTTCTTGTGCTCCCCCAGGGCAAATTCAGCAGGACAGATGAGATTGCCCACATTCTCGATGAAGAGTAAGTCCATGCTCCCAAGGGGCAACTTGTCTAAAGCCGATGTAATCATGTGAGCTTCCAGAGAGCAACTGCCGCCGGTGTTTATCTGAACAACCGGGATTCCCTGTTTATCTATCTTATCAGCATCTATTTTGGAGGCCACATCACCTTCGATAACAGCCAATTTCAGTTCATCCCTCAGACGTTCAATTGTCTTCAGGATAAGGCTTGTTTTACCTGCACCTGGCGATGACATAAGGTTAATAGCCAGGATTCCATGCTTATCCAGAATCTGCTGATTCTGAGCAGCTATGGCGTCATTGGCGCTGGTAACACTCTTCAAAACCTCTACGCGTCTCATCATTTTCTCCTAGAAATTAGCTCCTCCCATCTTTACAGCGGCAAGAGTCATTCAACCTCAATACTTTCTATATAGCAGTCTCTTCCGCTAAGTACCTCAAGACTGGTGCTCTGACAATTGGGACAAACCCAGGCGGAATCTTGTGGGTTAAAGTTAGTCTGGCAGTCGCGGCATTTCAACTCTGCAGGCACTAGTCTAAAATCAATGGTGGCTTCCTCAGCAGGATTGCCCTTCTTCAAAAAATCGAAGTAGAATTGCACACATTCGCTGACGACCCCGGATAGCTCACCGATGACCAGATTTATCCTGGTGATTTTATCTACTTGAGCTGCTTTCGCCTCGCTGAGGACGATATCAAGTATATTCTGGGTTATGGCCAATTCATGCACCGTATTTGCGGCGTCTCCTAACTTTAACCTTTGAATTATAAACTTTTGCTTTCAGCTTTTCAAAAGTGTAAGATAACCGTCCTTGACAAAATATGGTGGAATCGCTAAAGTCTCTACTCATCCAGTGGGGACTCAAGTTTAGGAGAATCTTCGAGCAGACAAACATTTGAGGTGGAATAACTAGATGTTAATCGCGGTAGATGCTGCTGGCGGCGAGTATGCCCCCCGGGAAGTGGTTAAAGGGGCTATCGAGGCGGTCAAGGACTACCCCATAGATATCGCCCTGGTGGGCAATAAGCCCGTTATTGAGATGCTGCTCAGGCGCTCCACTCGAAAATCTAACATCACCATTGTCCAGGCAAGCCAGGTTGTTATGAATGATGAAGAGCCGATACAGACAGTCCAGAACAAACCTGACTCGTCAGTTGTAGTTGGAGTAAATCTACTGAAAGACGGCACTGCCGATGGCTTCGTCTCCGTCGGCAGCACCGGGGCAACAGTTGTCGCCTCTTTCCTCGGGCTGAATCTGGTACAGGGCATCGAGCGTCTGGCAATTTGCGCTGTGGCTGACCTCAACCATCCTGAACCGACCCTCATTATCGATGTTGGGGTCAACGTCAACTGCCGACCGATCTTCCTGGTGCAATTCGCTGAAATGGCTAGCATTTTGGCTCAGCAGGTTCTGGGCATAAGCTCACCCCGGGTTGGGTTATTGAACAACGGTGAAGAGGAACTAAAGGGCAACACTTTGACCAGGGAGGCCCACCAGCTCTTGAAAAAGACTAAGCTAAACTTTATCGGCAATGTAGAGGGTTTTGATGTCCTGGCAGGAAAAGCAGATGTAATTGTTACTGATGGCTTCACCGGGAACGTATTGATTAAGACCATAGAAGGATACTCACAGGTTATCCAGAGTTTGCTGGAACTGGGGCAAGCTGCTAAAATCGAAGAGCACCTTACCGGGACCGCCTTAGCCCAATATGTACAACTGACTTCGGTCGTTAAAAAGTTAGACTACAAAGAATATGGCGGGGCATATCTTCTAGGTGTGAACGGGAATGTCGTCATAGGCCATGGCCGCAGTCGGGCCAAAGCAATAAAAAGTGCCATTTACTTAGCCTATTTGGGGGCAAGACAAGGAGTAGTCGAAGCTATCAAGAACGGCAAATATGCATCGGAATAGCACGGCAGAAGCTGATTCGGCTTACACCCCACTAACCATCTTTGCTCAATGCACTCCGTTTCAAGTAAAATTCATTTAGCAGCTTCCTTATGTCACCCTGACCCTGAACGAAGTGAAGGGGAAGAGTCTCGAGAAGTTGCCCTTCGCTTTTTCTGTCATTCTGACCCTGAACGAAGTGAAGGGGAAGAATCTCTCAAATGCTCAGGACAGGCTCGGCGACCGAAGAATGACGTTGGGGTGAGCAGTTACTAAATTTGTTTGAGTTTTATGGCTAAAGTTGGCACCGTACAGTTAGCCCGAATTAGTGCTAGAGGCATAGTTCAAGGAGTTGGCTTCAGGCCTTTCGTCTACCAGCTAGCTGTTAAATACAATCTGAAAGGCTGGGTGTGCAATACCTCTGAGGACGTCAAAATCGAAGTTCAGGGGGAAAGCAAAGACCTGAAGAGCTTTCTGTCAGAACTTCAAAATAACGCACCACCACTAGCTCGCATAGAAAACATCTCCGTTATCTATCACCCGCCGGCAGACTATACGAAGTTTGAAATCCGCCACAGCATTGCTGAAGAAGGCAAATATCAACTTGTATCTCCGGATATTGCCACCTGCCAGGCTTGCCTCAGGGAAATCTTCAGCCCCCAAGACAGACGCTGCCGTTATCCCTTCACCAACTGCACCAACTGTGGTCCCCGCTTCACCATAATAGAAGATATCCCTTACGACCGCCCCAATACCACCATGCGCTCTTTCATAATGTGCCCCGCATGTCAGGCAGAATATGATAACCCGCTAGACCGCCGTTTCCATGCCCAGCCTAACGCCTGCCCCAAGTGCGGCCCGAGGTTAGAGCTACTTGACGCCAAGGGAAATCGCGTCGAAACCTCAGATGTTATTGTCACTGCTAGCCAGCTTCTCAAAGAGGGAAAAATCATGGCTATTAAAGGCCTGGGCGGCTTCCTTCTCGCCTGCGATGCTACCAATGAGAAGGCAGTTGAACTGCTGCGACAGAGAAAGAGACGCCCTTTTAAACCGCTGGCTATTATACTCGCTGACATAGATGAGGTCAAGAGGCATTGCCACGTATCTGAGGCAGAAGGAAAACTGCTCACCTCGCCGCAAAGCCCTATTGTGTTAATGCCCTGGAAGCCAGAGTCTATGGTATGCCAAGCAGTAGCCCCAAACCTGAAATATCTTGGGGTGATGCTGCCTTACACCCCGTTACACCATCTTTTGCTCAGAGAATCAGAGTTACCGTTGGTCATGACCAGCGGCAATATCAGCGAGGAGCCTATTTGTAAGGATAACGATGAAGCTATAAGGCGGCTCTCGGGAATTGCCGATTACTTCCTGGTTCATAACCGTGACATATACGCCAGGTATGATGACAGTGTGACTTTCATCGAAAGAGGCATAGTTCAGCTCACCCGGCGGGCGAGAAGCTACGCTCCTTATCCTATTCACCTGAACTTCCAAGCCAAGCAGGTGCTCGGCTGTGGTGCTGAGGAGAAAAACACCTTCTGTTTAACCAAAGACAACTACGCTTTCATAAGCCAGCATATCGGCGATATGGAGAATCTGGAGACTTTGGAGCATTTCGAAAACACACTGGCTCTGTATAAAAAGCTATTCCGCATCGAGCCTGAAATCGTTGCCTACGACCTCCACCCCGAATACCTTTCCACCAAATATGCGCTGGAGCTAGGCAGCCAGTTTAGCCACCTTAAGCTCGTCCCGGTTCAGCATCACCACGCCCATATTGTTAGCTGCATGGTGGACAACAAGATTGAAACGCAAGTTATCGGCGTAGCTTTAGATGGCACAGGTTATGGCAATGATGGGCGTATCTGGGGAGGTGAATTTCTGGTCGCCGATTATAAAGGTTTTCAGAGAATGGGTCATCTTGAGTATCTTCCTCTTCCCGGAGGAGCTGCCGCTATTAAAAGGCCATACCGAACCGCCATAGGCTATCTTCTCAAATTGCTCGGAGACGAGATAATATTCGGCAACTTTACCTGTCATTCTGAGCCCTTCACTTGTCATTCTGAGGGAGCTAGCCGAAGCCCTGAGCCGAAGGCGAAGGGGAAGCAACCGAAGAATCTCACAGACCCTTCGCTCCCGCTCAGGGTAACAAATAAAAAAACACGAGAGGACTCAACCAACCCTGGGCTAACTTTCTTAAAGCAAATCGAGTCTGTTGAAATCGAGCTTATCAAGCGACAGATTCAGACCAGGCTTAACTCACCGTTGTGCTCGAGTATGGGACGTCTCTTCGATGCCGTGTCAGCCTTGATAGACGTCAGGGGCGAGATAGACTATGAAGGTCAGGCAGCGGTTGAGCTTGAGATGATAGCCTATGAGGATAATGATAAGGCTGGTACCAAAGGCTATCCCTATTCCATAGTCAAAAGTGACGGAGTAAGCATCGTCCAGCTTAAAGAGCTGCTTTCAGCCATCGTCAAGGATTTGTATCGAGGCGCCTCTAAAGCTACAATATCAGCCAGGTTCCACAATACTGTAGCCCGGATGATAGTTGACATGTGCCAGTTGATAGCTGAAAGGACAGGAATAAAGCAGGTAGCTTTGAGCGGTGGCGTTTTTCAAAATCGGCTGCTCCTAAAAAAGGTACTACCTTTGCTTGAATCTGCGGGCTTTTCGGTGCTAACCCACAAGCAGGTGCCGTGTAATGATGGCGGCATTTCCTTAGGTCAGTCCGTCATCGCCAACTTTAGTTGAAAGGAAAACTATGTGTCTAGCTGTTCCTGTACAGGTTGTTTCAATAGAAGGTAATGAAGCCGAAGTAGAAATCGGCGGCGTAAGACGCCGGGTCAGCATCATGCTTACACCCGAAGTCAAAGTCGGCGACTATGTCCTGCTCCACACCGGCTACGCCATAAACGTCATCAACGAAGCCGAAGCCCAAGAGACCCTGAAGATACTGGAGGAGATGGTAAGGCTGGGCGATGAAGCTGAATAGGTACGTACTGTACGCCGTTTTGGTCGCCGGGGTAGCGCTTTTGCTCGCCGGTCTAGTTTTGGTGTTTGTCCCCGGAAGTCTCAACCGAATTGAAGAACGCAAGCCTGCAGACCCCTACAATGCGATGAAGGGTTACATCAAGGAGGCTCGTGGCATAACCTTGCAACTGAATGATTTCACCTGGAATGAGTTTGGCGCTATTGGACTGGAAGCGCCGCCAAGTGAAGTATGCAAGCTGGGTGAGCGTGTGACTGCAAAAGGGTCATCGGATGAAAGCAGCGGCTTTAAGTGGATTCCCCTGCCTGAGATGCTGCCGCGCCCCGAATCAGCAGGGCCTCTTGTATTATATTGCGATATGTGTCTGAAAATGGCAGAACAGATTCGGCTGGAGAGGCCATCGGACAATTCCAACGCACCCCAGTGGCTGGAGCTGTGCAGTCAGCTTCAGTCAACGCTGAAAGGCGCCGGGCACCTCGCCACAAACTATAAAAATACCAACGAGTACGTGCTCACTAACATCGAGAACAGCATCAATAACTCAGACCCCACGATAAAGCAGAAGTACCTGGAGAAATTCAAAAACAAGTCAGCCAAATACCTGAGCCTGCTTGACGATTTGATTTATAATCTGCAGCAAGCCGAACAAATGTTATCCCAGCTATCCAGCGGGCAACTTGGCTCGGCAAAATAGAGAGAGGCAGTAAGCTACTAACAACAGATGCTATCACTATTGAGCGAGCCTCACACATTTGTCATTCTGAGC
>JBBISW010000039.1:1421-3226 GCA_037441105.1 Chloroflexota bacterium | reverse complement strand
AGATGTATAATCGAGGCAAACACGACATTGCAGGAGGGCATGATGAGAAAATGCAAATGGCATCTAATCTCATTTGTCGGATTAATTCTTCTTTTGGTTAGCTCGGCTGTAACTTGTGCCAAGCCAACGCCAGCACAGTTTGAAGTGGTCTCCTTAAATATCATACCACCGGAGGTCGTAGCTGGAGAAACTGCCACTGCTACTGCACAAGTGAGAAACATCGGTGGCAGCGAAGGCGTCTATACCGCTATATTGACCGTTGACAAGGTGGAGATAGAAACAAAGAACGTCGCGGTGGCACCTGGAGCCACTGAAATAGTAACCTTCTCACTAGCAAGAGCCAAAGCAGGCACATATCAGGTTGCCGTTGGAGGGCTAACATCAAGTCTTGCGGTAGAGCAAAAGCTCGTAGCAAAAGAAGTAGAGCTTAAATATGTGATGGTAAGCAATGGGATTTCATTTTTCTGCCCCGCGGAAACGGATATTTGGTCGATTTCCTGCCACCACTGGTGCCATTTACTATCAAAAAAGTGCTGATATACGGAACTCTCAAATGCCCCACAACGTTTTGCCCCAAAAGAAATTGGGAAGGCGTCAATTTTGAAGTGGAAATCTGGGACAAAGATCGTGCAGTATTATTCAAGAAGACATGTCCGGTTTTAGAGTTTGATGAACATCCAACAGCTACATGGGTAGGGATAGCAGTTCCTGATATAGAGGTTAACGGCAAATTTTATGTTCATTTTGACCGTGGTCTTAGCTGGATTCACATTGGCGCTGACGACAGCGTGGCTAACGAGTATTGTACTGGCACGGACCGACGGCCCGATGGAACCTTTAAGAGATGGGATTCGTGGCCTTACGGGGTTGGAGATAAAAAGAGCAAGATGAACTGGATGATACGGGTTGTGGGCACGGCTATGATTCCGGAAGAATGATATAGATAAAGTTTATTGACGAATACCGCGATGTTGAGCTGGGCAAGAAGCTGGTAGCCAGGATAGAGCAGCTATCTACTAAACCCATGGCAGCTAAAGGCAGACGATTAGCTTTTCGCAAGAACTGTCCTTTTCACAAAGAGCAAAGAGCGAATGAATAAGGTATAATGATTGAAGGGGATTAGCTATGCTTGTTAAGATAGAGACTTACTTTGATGGCGAATTTTGGTGCGCTCGAGGCATAGGCGAAGATATCTTTACTCAAGGCAAAAGTCTAGACGAATTACATGAGAACATCAAAGAGGCAGTGGCCGTCCATTACGAGGATATAGACGAGCCTATTACCATTCTTACATTATCTGAGGTAAAACTGACTGATGCCAAAGCTGCCTCAGGTTAGTGGCGAAGATGTCGTCAAGCTTCTTCAAGCTCTGGGATATGAGGCCATAAGACAGCGCGGAAGCCATGTGAGGCTGAGGAAGATTACACTTCTGGGTGAGCACAACATCACTGTTCCTGCCCATAAAGTGCTGGCCAAAGGAACGTTAAGTGATATCCTTAACAAAGTATCTTTGAGGAACAACATTGGCAAAGAAAAGCTTATTAAGAAGCTGGGATAATATGGTGGGTAGCTATGTCCTCTACCTTAGTGAAGAAAATGAAGATAACCTACGACCCAGAGGTTGATGCTCTCTATATCTCCTTCAGACCAGGACCAACTGGGGTCACAACCATTCGGTTAAGCGAGGATTTCGCTATTGACCTCGGACCCAAAGAAGAGATAATTGGTATCGAAGTTCTGGATGCTTCGGAGCACTTGAATTTGGAACGGCTACAACCCAAGGTCATGCTGGAGAACCTTGAGCC
>JBBISW010000039.1:0-1321 GCA_037441105.1 Chloroflexota bacterium | reverse complement strand
GATGAAATTTATTGACGAATACCGCGATGTTGAACTGGGCAAGAAGCTGGTAGCCAGGATAGAGCAACTATCAAAAAAACCAGCCAGATTGATGGAGTTCTGCGGTGGACATACTGTAGCCATCATGAGAAACGGCATCCGCCAGCTCCTGCCCCCCACCATAGAGATGCTCTCCGGTCCCGGCTGCCCGGTATGCGTTACGGCTAACTCTGACATAGACAGGGCAATCGCCCTGGCTCATTTGCCGGATGTCGTCATCACCACCTTCGGCGATATGATGAAAGTCCCCGGCAGCTATTCCAGCCTGCAAAAAGCCAGGGCAAAAGAGGCCGATATCCACATCGTTTACTCCACCCAGGATGCTCTTCAAATCGCCAGAGACAACCCCCAAATGTCAGTCATCTTCATCGGCATCGGCTTCGAGACCACCGCCCCAACCATCGCCGCCTCAATTCTCCAGGCCAAACAGGAGAAAATCCAGAACTTCTATGTCCTCTGCCTGCTGAAGCTTTGTCCACCGATAATGAAAGCACTCCTCGATTTGGGTGAGCTCAAGCTGGATGGCATTGTCTGCCCCGGGCATGTCAGCGCCATAATCGGCTCTCGTCACTACGAATTCATCCCTCGCGACTACGGCGTTGCCTGCGTTGTCTCCGGCTTCGAACCGTTGGACATCCTGCTATCCGTAGCTATGCTGGTGGAGCAAATCGAAAGCGGCAAGCCGCAGGTTGAAATAGCCTATCGCCGCGGTGTTAAGCCCGAGGGCAACATAACAGCCTTGAAGCTAATGGACAGCATTTTTGAAGTTAGTGGCGCCGATTGGCGAGGCATAGGCGTTGTTCCAGCCAGCGGCCTGAAATTAAGAAAGGAGTACGAACACTTCGACGCCGAACTTGCTTTTTCTGTAACCCTGAAGCCAGCCCGAGAGGCGAAGGGCTGCATTTGCGGCGATATCCTGCGGGGGGTAAAGACTCCTAATGACTGCAAACTGTTCCGCAAGGTCTGTTTTCCAGAGCAACCGGTGGGACCTTGCATGGTTTCCTCAGAAGGTGCCTGCGCCGCCTACTATCAGTACGGAACCGACTATGGATGATGACACCATCTTGCTGGCTCATGGCAGTGGCAGCCGGCTCAGCCACGAACTGATTGAGAAGAATTTCCTGCCGCCTCTGGACAATCCGCTGCTGGCTAAACTGGATGATTCAGCGGTTTTCGACTTAAGCGGTCGTCTTGCCTTCACCACCGACAGCTACGTGGTCAACCCCATCTTCTTCCCCGGCGGCGATATCGGCAAGCTAGCCGTCTGCGGCACCATCAACGA
>JBBISW010000038.1:0-14751 GCA_037441105.1 Chloroflexota bacterium | reverse complement strand
TTGAAGCCGAACGGCTTGGGCAGCTTGTCTAAATTTGCCAGCTTCTCTATATGGCAATATTCGTTGTCTTTGCCCACAAAATGCGCACCCCACAGCACGCTTTTGTCACCAGTTTTGGCGAACTCCTCCTTTATCGCC
The DNA here is from genome assembly GCA_037441105.1 of Chloroflexota bacterium. Lineage (GTDB taxonomy): Bacteria > Chloroflexota > Dehalococcoidia > GIF9 > UBA5629 > VGNY01. The sequence goes on along the minus strand of JBBISW010000038.1, from coordinate 14,613 downwards.
CAGAACGGTCGGTCCCACCCCCAAGCATCAATACCCATAACCCTGACGCCCTGCTCTATCAACCAAATGGTGGACTCCCTGGTCATGCCACAGCCAGCCTCAAAATACTCCGGCTTCCCCCACAATTTGTCAGCCCCAGTCTGTATCATCACGATGTCCCAAGGCTTGATGGCATATTTGATCTTCTTCAAGGCCTCCTTAAGGTCATCAACGGTGACACCAGAGCCGCGCGGCTTATGCCTCATATCCAGCACCACGCCATCATGATAGAACCATTCCAGAGGCATCTCGTCGATAGTCCTGGCTTTCTTCCCTTCAGAGGTAGGGAAATAATGCCACGGGGCATCGACATGAGTCCCGGCATGTGCTCCAAGTGTCACACTGTCGTTGGCCCAGCCCAGCCCCTGGGGTAAGTCCTGCTCACTGCAGCCGAATAACAATTTCATTATCTCGACGCTCTGCGCATGGGCCTCGTGGCTCACCTTCACCGGCAATGGCTCACTGGGACTATCTTCCGTGGGAACGCTCAAATCTACTATCCTCGCCATATCTCGCCTCCAACAATGCTCATGCCAAGATTATGGCATAGGAGCAACCAGTTAGCAACAGTTTTGCCCTAGGCGAGGCTAAAGCCTCGCAGCTACATTGCCTTTGAGAAAATCCCAAATTCCAATTTCCAGGCATCAAACAAATTCAAAACCCCAAGCACCAATGATCAAAACATCGGGCGTTTTGAATTTGGAAAATTTGGATTTTGGTATTATTTGGGGTTTGGAGCTTGGTACTTAGGATTTCTTATCCCCTGGGCGAGGCTCCTGTCCCAACCTGGCTATCCCACGGCCCAGGTCGTGGAAAAGCCTCGCAGCTACATATTTAATCCTGTTTTTACAACGTGCTATACTATGAATGAGGCTTTTATGGCTGGCATGACTGAGGCAATACAGAGGATAAACAAGCTAAGGGAGCTGATTAATCACCACAACTATCGCTATTACGTGCTGGACAGCCCCGAAATCAGCGATGCTGAGTACGATGAGCTTATTCGTGAGCTGCAGCAGCTCGAGGAAGCACATCCCGAACTCATCACGTCTGATTCACCCACTCAGCGGGTAGGAGCTGCCCCGGTTGAAGCCTTCGGCGTCGTCGAACATCCTCAACCCCTGCTCAGCCTGGCAAACGCTTTCTCCGATGAAGAGCTTGAGGCCTGGTACCGACGGGCTTCCAACCTTTTAGGCGGTCGCGACACCGACTTCGTCTGCGAGCTTAAAATCGATGGCCTGGCGGTAGCCCTGACCTACGTTAACGGCCTGCTTGAGGTCGGCGCCACCCGTGGCGATGGCCTCCACGGTGAGAATATCACCCAGAACCTGAGAACTATAAAGAGCATACCCCTATCCGTGCCTAAGGAAGCACCACTACGGTTTGAGGTCAGGGGCGAGGTCTATCTACCCAAGGCTGGCTTCAAGAAGCTCAATGAGGAGCGGGCTAAAGATGGCCTGCCACTCTTCGCCAACCCCAGGAATGCCGCCGCCGGCTCAGTGAGGCAGCTAGACCCCAGGATTACCGCTCAGCGGCCACTGGATATTTTCATCTACGGCCTGGGCTGGGCTGAAGGCAAGGCAGTGCCAGATACTCACTGGGAAATCATGCAATACCTGAAGTCATTAGGGTTTAAAGTAAATCCTATAATCGCTTTATGCCACACCATAGATGAGGTAAAAGATTACTACGATAAGTGGGTGGAGAACCAGGAGGAGCTGCCCTATGAGGCTGATGGCGTGGTAGTGAAAATCAACCCTATCCCTTTCCAGATTGAGCTGGGATACGTGGGACGTGAGCCGAGATGGGCGGTTGCCTACAAGTTTCCCGCGGTTCAAGGAACCACCCGCCTTCTGGACATCGGCATCAACGTCGGGCGGACGGGCAGCCTCAACCCGTATGCCATCCTGGAACCGGTCCAGGTAGGTGGTGTAACCATCAAGCACGCCGCACTTCACAATGAGGAGGACATCCACCGCAAGGACATCCGCATCGGCGATTGGGTGGTGGTGCAGCGGGCCGGCGAGGTAATACCCGAGATAGTCGAGCCTATCGTCAGCCGCCGCAGCGGAAAGGAAAAAGTCTTCCGCATGCCCAAAACCTGCCCGGTATGTGGCGCCGAGGTGATAAAGCCCGAAGGTGAGGCGATGCACCGCTGCACCAATGCCGCCTGCCCAGCCCAGGCACTGGAGAGAATAAAGCACTTCGTCAGCCGCGGCGCTATGGATATTGAAGGGGTCGGTGAGAAGATGTCTCAGGCCTTATTCGAAGCTGGCCTGATTAAAGACGTCGGCGACATTTATCATCTCACCCGAGACCAGCTTCTCAGCCTGGAGAGAATGGCGGATAAAAGCGTGGCCAACATACTCAACTCCATCGAACGGAGCAAGGACCGACCTCTGCCCCGGGTCATCTTCGCCCTGGGCATAACCCATATCGGCGAGGAGACGGCAGAGCTGTTGGCTGAGCATTTCACCAGCCTTGACGAATTAGCTCGGGCGCCTCGAGAAAAGCTCCTCGAAATCCCATCCATCGGGCCCAAGATCGCCGATAGCATAGTAGCTTTCTTCCGCCAGCAACAGAACAAGAACATCATCGATAAGCTGAGGCAAGCCGGTGTCAAGCTGGAGGCGGAGAAGGTTGAGGCGAAGGAGCTACCTCTGGCTGGCCTTGAGTTCGTCATCACCGGGAGATTGGAGACTTTCACCCGCCAGGAGGCTGAAGCCAGAGTCAAAGCTCTGGGCGGCAAAGCTGGCTCAGACGTCACCAGGAAAACCAGCTATTTGGTGGTCGGCGAAGACCCTGGCTCCAAGCTGGCACTAGCCCAGGCGCTGGGTACCAAGACTCTCACCGAGGCAGAATTCCTGGAGTTACTAAAGAAGGCAGAAAGAAAGCCCTAGCCATGTAAACAAGCAATGTAGCTGCGGGGTCCTGTCCTGACCCTGAGTGTAGCGAAGGGGAAGGATCAGCCCCGCGTGGTTAAACTAATTAAATGTAGTCACGTCCCGCTTTGCGGGATAGCCTCGTGAGCCCGACCCTGAAGGGTCGGGGCTACATGTGATGGATAAAATGGCTGGCCTTGAAGGGTCAGGGCTAACACTGTTAAGTTAAATGGTCAATGACCTTAAAGGGTCGCAACTCGTACGTTTTATGTCATTCTGAAGGAGTCCCGATTTTATCGGGGCGACTGAAGAATCTCGGAACGGTGAGGGTGAAAGACAGAATAACAGGGGATTGAAAGGGGCGAAGCCCCTTTCACAAATACACATCCCCTCTCCCCTTCGAAAGGGGAGAGGGCAGGGTGAGGGGTTGAAAAACAATATGAATCTAATTGTTGGTCTAGGCAACCCGGGCAAGGCTTATGCCCACAATCGCCACAATATCGGCTTCCGCTGTATAAACTATCTGGCCAGGCTCCATTCCATCCCGGCAAAAAAGCACCAGTGCCAGTCCCAAATCGGCAGCGGTGAGGTAGCCGGCGTTGAAGTGCTTTTAGCTAAACCAAAGACTTTCGTCAATCTCAGCGGCGAAGCGATTGGCCTGCTGATGCGCAAATACAGCATCCCGGTAAACGATCTGATTATTATCTATGATGACCTCGATTTGCCTTTGGGCAAGCTGCGCCTGCGCCCCGGTGGCAGCGCAGGAGGACACAAGGGGATAAACTCGATAATCTCGGCTCTGGGGAGCAAGGACTTCGGCCGAATCAAGGTAGGCATCGGCCGCCCGACCAAAGAGGACGGAACGCCAGTCACCGACGAGGACGCCATAGTCAACCACGTCCTCAGCGACTTCACCCCCCAGGAAGAGAAAGCGATTAAGCCCGCTATCGCCAGAGTAGCCGAGGCTATTCACTGCGTCATAACCGAAGGTATAATCGCAGCCATGAACAAGTTCAATCAAGCCCGCTAAAAGGCAACAACATTGCCTGGAATCGGCTAGCGTTGGTTAGTTGCGGAAGTTTCTAATCTCATCGTGCTTTACTACACAATTGTTTTGCTTTACATCACACATTCCGTCACTTTGTTTAATTCTCCTTGACAGTGTTATAATCAATCGTCATTGGGAAGGTAACTCGGATATATCCATGTTTTCGGCGCTTATAAATCATATTTCAGGGTGTCTGTGTGGATATCCAGTCTGCAATAACCCTTATAACAAATAACATCTCTAGTCAAAGCTATCGGCCTGAAGATTACTATTCCAATGTGGTGAATGCCAAAGGAAACTACTTAGGGGCATATGTACCCTATATCGGCAAATCCTATTTCACGACTAGCCCTCGCATACTAATTTATGGAATGGCTCAAAACCTGAGCAAAGTTGAAGGCTTGATTGAATCATGGTTAAACAAACCAGATAAGGGCATACGCCGTCTTTATTATGACACGCCACACATGCATATGAGGCTGTGGGATAGTGGTAATCTCAAGGTTATTGCCGCGCTCGCTCTCAGCTGTTATCCAAACACTAGTTTCAGGCCAACCGATGACGTATATCAGTTAGTGGTGGTGACCAATTTTGTCAAATTCTCCTTTTATCGAGACAAAAATGGAAAACGCCTAGATAGCAACCCTCCCAAGGAAATCTATGATGTCATGTGGGAACGTTACTGCAAGTATGAAGTCGATATATTGCAGCCAAACATAATAATTGGGTGTGGCAAGGATGTCACCGCTGCGATTAACAGGAACCTAGACACAAGCAAACGTTCCAATATTACAATCCTAGGAATACCGTTTCCACTGATGCCTCAATTAGCACGTTGGATACATGACGGAAACCAACGGATCAAGTATGATAACCACAACCCCAGTAAGAACATATCTGAAATGCTATCCCTAATGATGGGTTCTCCAGACGATGAGGGGCGCATTCGTCAAACAATCAAGAGCAATTGGTATTACTTTTGGACAATGAAAGCAAGCTTTGCTAAGAGCCTGCGATTCAACTACATTCACTAGGCTACCTGTCATGCACTCAAACCTCTTATCTCTCCTTGATGCAGATATTAATTGACTTGCCGTCCAGTTCAACGAAAAGCCATTCTGTTACCGGTGAGGCTAAAAGTACCTGAAAAGAATGAGAACAAACTGCTCCCCGTCATTCGCCTTTTTCTGGTCTGTTTTATAACCAGGTAAAAATTGCAGTGGTCTGCCTTGTGTCGCTGTGTCACCTGGAGAGCTTCTTCACGGCTTCAACGATTTTGGGCAGAATCTCGGCAGTCCGTCCCTGAATTAGATAGTCGGAAATGCCTTCCTTTGTCAACGGGGTGGGCTCGGCGTTAACCTCGATTATCACAGTAGCAGCCTCGTTTTTCACAAAATAGAGGCCGGATTTTGTCTTTTGCTCCACCTCAACTTTACGCTGCCGGGCTATCCGAGGTAACTGGGCAAAGGGATAGACAACCGCTGAAGTGCCACAGATTAACATCAAATCACATTTCCAGGCTTCTTTCATGCTTTCATGGGCAACATCCGGCGGTATCGGCTCATTGAAGTGAACCACATCACCTTTAACCGCGCCACCACATTTACCACATCGAGGCGGCAATTGCCCTTCCAGTACTAGCCTTTCCAGGTCATACTCATCGCGCTTAAATCTTAAGCCGCAAGCAGGACACCTCAACTTAAAGACGCTGCCATGATATTCCAGAACCCTCTGGCTTCCTGCTTTTTCGTGCAAGCCGTCAACATTTTGTGTGAGCACGGACTTCAAAATGCCCATCTTCTCCAGTTCGGCAAGGGCATAATGACCCGGGTTCGGTTTTGCCGCCTCTAAGTTACCAAGCAGGGAGCGCCCAGCTAGTATGTCTTCCCAATACTCTTTGGGGTCTCTGAGGAACTTATGATACGTCTGATAAGCTCTTTTTTCGGCTTCAGGGTCTTTGGTCCAGATGCCCTTTGGCCCACGGAAATCTGGTATGCCCGATTCGGTGGATATACCGGCGCCTGTCAAGGCAATAGCATAACTACTTCTCAACAGGTCTCTGGCGGCTCGTTCGATTAAAGCTTCCATCTTTTTATCCTGTAGTCAAGAGATATTCGCGACAGAGTGTTCAATGTCACGGCGAGGAGCCCTTCCACGGAAGGGCGACGTGGCCATCTCATTATTAAATCCCAAATTCGAATTTACAATTCACCAAACCTATTTTGAATTTTGGTGATTAGAATTTGTTTAGCATTTGGGATTTGGTGCTTGGGATTTCCTTGCTGGGATTGCCACGCCCTCGCTACGCTCGGGCTCGCAATGACAGAGAAAAATAAGTAAACACTTTCATTTACAGCAATCGCATTTGCTCTTTTGCCGCGGCAGCCTCTCTCCACTTCAGTATCTGGAGCAATTCCCCCACCGCAATCTCATCGTGGCTGGGATGACGCAAGGCAGGTTAGCATTGATTTGATACTGATTCTGCCTGCCCGTTTTCTTTCGGGAGATATAGCCAGCCTCCTCCATCTCAGCTATGATTTTATGCGTCGTCCTCTCCGTTATGCCCACCGCTTGGGCAATCGTCCGGGCTGTGCTTCTGGGGTTGCGAGCAATATAGCCCAGAACTAAACCATGATTGGTGATAAAAGTCCACTTCCCCATTTGTCCGCTTCCTTAAATAAACCTTTGACAAAACCAGAGAAATTATGTTAGCTTAACTTGAAGTTACTGGAGACTAGCTCTGGAGTGAATATAATTTCATATTTTAAAATTCACTATTCTTGCCATCTATTATAGCTATACAACAGCTTTGCGGTCAATGGGTGAGTATCTGAAAAAGCGAGGCTTCAGCCTCGCTATAAAGAAGCGACCCTAAAGGGTCGCACTACATGGCTATACAACAGCTTTGAGGTCAATGGGTGAGTATCTGGAAAAGGAGGTGACAAGCAATGGCTGTGAGAACTAAACAAGACGCTGCCAGAGTCCTGGCTGATACCAGCGGAGACAAGTGCTTCTTCTGCCAAGATGGCTGCGTTTCCCAGAATCTATATCAATTGGCTGAATGTTTAGACCGTATCAGCGAGAACTCATTTCGCCATCATGTGACAGAAGTGAGAAATGACTTCAGTAACTGGGTCCGCGATGTGTTCGGCGATGATAAGTTGGCCAACGATTTGAGTCGTTGCACTAACAGCGCCGAAGCAGCTAAGACCGTGAGGGACAGAATCGCCTGGCTGCAGAAGAAACTGAAATAAAGGGCAAGTGTTTATTTTCACCCTCACCTTAATCCTCTCCCGTCAAGGGCGAGGAAATCAAATTCTCTCTCCCCTGGAGGGAGAGAGTTAGAGTGAGGGGGTTTCCAGCACGATTGTTAAGGATAGCCAAGCACTGCTAAACGATGTCAATAGGCGAAGTTTGACAAAAAGCAGGCGGATAGGTTTAAATATTTCGACTTAGATTGCTATGAAGACTACACACTACGCAGGACTGCAATCCCTGGCGTTAGCTTTAATCTTTATGCCTGAGCCTGTTACCACAGTGGTAGGTGTTGGGCTATTTAACTATGCCAGAGTCGCCAGAAAACAGAGACCTACCGTCTCACGACGCGTAATAAATACTTTTGAGGACCATTATACCTATAGAATGAGCCTGGTAAATAGCACAGCTATCAGTGTTCAATTGTCTCCCAGAAGACACGGGCAACTACCTAAGGCCTACCCGAGTATCGCCAGATTGCAGGATAATCCTCAAGCCTTGAAAGCTCTTCGTGAAAGAGCACAGCAACAAGCCCAGACAACTACTACACCTTTCTCCAAGCTGGAGCCGGCAGGCCTCATGAAGCCACCTAGACCAAAAGGCCAAACCAGATACTTTGCACCCAAACGCTAAAACCAAAAAACGAATTGTTTTTCGATAAACCGTGACATCTAAAACTACTGCACCTGATTTAACAAACCTGTTTCAGCCCCGCTCCATAGCCATAGTTGGCGCCTCACGGGATGAAACAAAGTCAGGCGGGATGTTCATCTCCAGCCTGCTCAAGGACGGCTACAAGGGGGCAATCTACCCCATAAACCGCAAGGAGACCGAAATTATGTCCCTGAAGAGCTATCCCAGCGTCCTCGATATCCCCGAAGAAATAGACCTGGCAGTGATGGCTATACCAGGCCAGAGTGTGCCTCAGGTAATGGCTGAATTCGCCCAGAAAGGTGTCAAGTTCGCCGTTATCCATAGCGTCGGCTTCAGCGAGCTCGGCACTGAGGGCAAGGAACTGGAGCGCCAGATGCTGGAAGCCGCCCGTCAGGGCGGAGTCAGAGTGGTAGGCCCCAATTGCATGGGAATAGTCTCGCCTCGAGCTAACCTCAATACCATTGTGCCCTATGCCCGATTGCCCATGGAGCCAGGCGGTGTGGCTTTCGTGGGACAGAGCGGCTGGGCAAGTGAGAATATGACGCGCCTGGGCAACGAGCGAGGACTTCGCTTCAGCGGCATCATAAGCATTGGCAACCAGAGCGACCTCACTATCGAGGACTTCCTGGAATACTTCGGCAATGACCCGGAGACCAAGGTCTTTGTCGCCTATATCGAGGGTATAAAGCAACCGGGACGTTTCCTCAAGCTCGCCGAGGAGATTTCACCGAAAAAACCGATTATTGTCTGGAAAGGTGGCAGCTCCGAATTAGGAGTTAAGGCAGCTGCCTCCCACACCGGCTCATTGGCCGGTAATTATGCCCTATTCGAGGCAGCCAGCCGGCAAAAAGGCATAATCTCAATCCAGAGCCTGGAGGAGCTTATGGACCTTGCAGTAGCCTTCAGCTGCCCCTATCTGCCGAAAGGAAACGAGGTAGGCCTGTTAATAGAGGCTGGTGGTGGAGCTGTGGCCAGCGCTGATGCCTGCGCCAAAGCAGGACTCAAGGTCTCGCCACTTCCCAAAGATGTACAGCAGAAGCTTCGTAAATTTCTCAAGGACAAAATACCCCCATCCCCCAGCCTGAAAAACCCGGTAGATTTAGTGTGGGCTCCACTCAACGAGGCAAGCGCCATCTATGCCACCTGTCTGGAGATTATGTCTCAAGCAGTGGACTCTTGCTTGACGATTTGTTATGCCTTTATCCACGATGAGTGGTTTTTGTCACGCCTGGAGAGCATCCGCGACCAGGTAAAGAAGCCGATTATCGTCGTTCCCGGCAACTCCATTGACCAGCGAGAGGGCATGCGCCTGGCAACCGGGCGAGGAATACCCGCCTACACCATGCCGGAGAACGCGGTGAGAGCGCTGGCAGCCTTAACCCAGCGTACAGCATATCTTAAAAGCCTCTCCACATCATAAGTCCCCAAACCCCGCATTACCCAAATTCCAATTTCGGATTCCTAACCTGAAACAACTTCAAAACCACAAGCTTTCTCATCGACCCTTGTAGTGCGACCCTTCAGGGTCGCCCGGTGGGGTCCGGGCGAGGCTAAAGCCTCGCAGCTACACATTTTTATCCAACAAATGTAGCTGCGACCCTTCAGGGTCGCCGTAGCCGGGGGCCGGGCGAGGGTGAAAGGCCCTCAGATAGTAAGACCAGCCCGGCAGCCTTCCTCCACCGCCTCCCTTATGCCCCGGGGCTGGACGCAATCACCGACACACAAGACTTTAGAAACCTTGCCCTCCACCAAAGCCAAAAGCTCAGTATTGGGCTTGGCACCAGCCGCTAGCACCACGGTGTCCGCCTCAACCACCTTCCTCTCTCCTGCCCCGTTTCTGATGACAACGCCGCTGTCGCTGATTTCCTCATACTCAACTCCGGTGAGGATGGTCACACCTTTGGCCTGCAGCCTGCCTATAAGAGGTATCCTGATGAACTGATTGACCTTGGTGGCTAACTCCGGGCCTCGCCGCATAATAGTAACCTTCTTGCCCCGCTCTGCCAGGTACAGCGCTGTCTCACAGCCCACCAGCTCACCACCTACAACTACCACACGCTCCCCAACCTCGTCACCGGCGAGAACCTGGCTGGCCTGGATAACCTGCCCACCGTCTATCCCCGGTATTTGCGGGATAAACGGAACCACGCCGGTGGCCAGTACCACAACGTCTGGCTTTAATTTAGCCAGCCAGCCTGACGTAAACCTTTCTCGCAGCCGCAGCTCAACACCTGATTTAGTTACCTGTCTCACCAGATACTGCCGAAATGTCTCAATTGTCTCTTTGAATGGAGGCTTTACAGCCAGGAGCATCTGACCGCCTAATTCATCGCCATCATCGAACAAAACCACCTTGTGCCCTCTCAATGCAGCCACACTGGCTGCCTCCATCCCGCCAGGCCCGCCACCAACTACAATCACCCTTTTAGGACTTTCTGCTGGCTTCACTGCATATTCCCGTTCTCTGCCCAGAGTCGGGTTCACCGCACAACATACCCCTTCTTTCCGCCAGTTCAGGCTATCAAGACAGGTCAGACAGTACAGGCAAGGCCTGATATCTTCCATCCTGCCTGCCGCTACCTTCTGCGGCAAGTGTGGGTCTGCCAGAAGCGGCCTCCCTATGGAGATGAAATCTGCCTTGCCCTCACGAATAACCTCTTCACCGAGTTCAGGTGGAATTCGACTCACAGTGATAACCGGGACAGAGACCACCCTCTTTATAGCCTCGGCAAAGGGCACAAAGGCACACGGCGGCTGAGCCATCGGCGGCCGCCGAGCCGGGGCAACCGGATGCGCCGAGACATGGATAGCATCCGCACCGGCCTTCTCAGCCAGTTGAGCAACTACTTGCGTATCCTCCAGCGTGATTCCTCCCTCTGCACCTATCTCCATGGCACTGAGGCGGCACCAGACCGGATAGTCTTTCCCCACCCTCTTTCTTATAGCCCTTATTATCTCCAGCAGAAATCGAGCCCTGTTTTCAATACTACCCCCATAAGCATCCTGCCTGTGATTTGACAGCGGGGAGAGGAACTGACAAATCAGGTAGCAATGAGCACCGTGAATCTCAACGCCATCGAAGCCAGCCCTTTTCGCCCGTTCTGCTGCCTCGCCAAAGCGGGCCACGAGGGTCGCTATCTCCTCCAATGTCAGCTCTCTAGGCTGTTCACCTCCGGACATTGCAATTGGGGAAGGGGCTACCAGCTGATGACCGGTCCATCGGGCCGAAGTCTGCCTTCCAGCATGATGGATTTGTATCGCTGCCCTGGCTCCATTTCGCTTTATGGCTTCTGCCAACCTGCTCAGACCGGGGATAAACCTGTCATCGTCAATAGCTACTTGCTTCACCATAGCCTTTCCCACAGGAGCATCAACACAAGCGAGTTCCACGATGACAAGACCCGGACCACCCTTAGCCCTCTCCTCGTAGTAATCTATTTGACGGTCGGTGACCGTGCCGTCCTTTAAGGCAAGACTCGTCCCCATCGGTGGCATCACCAGACGGTTCTTAATCTCCATGCTGCCTATGCGGCCGGGCTCAAAGAGCTTCTGAAACTGTTTCTGACTCATTTTTGGACCCCTCCTTATCTTTGCTTAAGACAGCCAATATCACAAACCTCCCATCTCAGCAACTTACAAGCAAACTGGCCTAATCTAACACATTCTTTAACAAGCTTCAATTGGTGGGATTAAATAAGAAATATGTAGGGGCGACCCTAATGGTCATTGCTGAAATATCATTACAACTACATAATTCGATTGGAGATTCTTCGACTCCGCTACGCTCCGCTCAGAATGACAGCAGTGTCACCCTGAGCGAAGGCGAAGGGTCTCATAGTTTCGTTTATGCACTCAATACATGCTGTTAAGTTAAATAGTTAATGACCATAAGGGCCGAGGCTACAATAGGAATGGATTGTTAATAAACACTCTCTTTATTTGCCATTGGAATTAACCCTTCGACTCAAGCTATAATAGGCAGTCGGATAAGTCCTGTCACCTTTGATAATCAGGTTTGGCTTATGGACTGTCAATTTACTCTGGAGAGCCTTGATTCCATATACCCCTACTGGAAAGAAATTCAAGATAATTCGCCAGCTAGCTCAATCTTCTCGTCCCCCGAATGGTCAAAGGTCTGGTGGCAGCAGTTCGGCTCTGGAGCCAAGCTATGGCTGGGCGCTGTGAGATACCAGGGGAGAGCTATAGGGATTACCCCGCTCCTGGTAAGGAATAATGTCGCTTCCTTTATCGGCAGCAGCGATGTCTGCGATTATCTGGATTTCATCATAGAGCCAGGTAACGAAGAAACCTTTTTTCGCCTGCTACTGGAAAATCTGGTGAGAGAAAACATCTTCCAACTAGACTTGGCCCCTTTGAGGCCTGACTCTACGGTAATCACCAGGCTGACAAACATGGCTCAGGAACAAGGATGGCACGTTGCATGTTCCAATGAAGATGTTACAGTAGAACTCGATTTGCCTGCCATCTGGGACGAATATCTCCAGGTGCTAACCGGGAAGCAGCGACATGAGTTGAAGCGTAAACTGAGGCGGCTGAACGAAGAAGGCGAATTAAACTACCGCACCAGCACGGATGCCAATAAACAGGATGTTGACATCTTTCTGGATCTGTTTCGAAATAGCCGCCAGGATAAGGCAGCTTTCTTGACACCAGAAATCGAATCGTTCTTCCGAGCAGCGGCAGATACCGTGGCAGAGCAGGGACTGCTGAGATTAAACATACTTGAGCTTAATACATCACCCGTGGCCGCCACCATGTGCTTTGATTACAAGGACACAGTATATTTGTACAACAGCGGCTATGACCCAGACTATGGGTGGCTGAGCGTGGGGCTGATTTCAAAAGCGTTATGTATCAAGGAGAGCATTGAGAGAGGCAGAAGACGCTTCGATTTCCTAAAGGGAGGTGAAGCGTATAAATATCACCTCGGCGGATGTGAGCTGCCGCTATACAGGTGTCAATTGAAATACGCAGGCTGAGTTTTGTCATGCTAAAGCAATTAAAAATAGCCATGCTTAGCGTCCATAGTTGCCCTCTGGGTCTGCTAGGAGGCAGGGATACCGGGGGGATGAACGTCTATATTCGGGAACTGGCACAGGAACTGGGGAGAAGGGGGCATGCAGTTGACATTTATACCATGGAGCATCAACCACAACATGAGCAGCTAATCAATCTGGGCAGAAACGTCAGGCTGATTCACCTCGAAACCGGCGGTAACGAGGAGATGCCCAAGGTGGCCCTATATTCCTATCTTCAAGGGTTTATCTGCGGCGTGGAGAGCTTCAGAAAATCCGACGATATCCGCTATGACCTGATTTATAGCCACTACTGGCTATCAGGCCTGGTGGGCAAGCAGTTACAAGTCTGGTGGCATGTTCCCCATGTTGTGATGTTTCATACCCTGGGTGCAGTCAAAAACAGCATCGGCATAGGCGAGGATGAGACCGAACTGCGCATAGAAAGCGAGCGAGAGGTAGTAGCCGATTGCGACCTCATTATTGCCTCGACGGAGAAAGAAAAGGCAGAACTCATCAGGCATTATAGTGCTTCTCCAGAGAAAATCACCGTCATCCCTTGCGGCGTCAACCTTGACCTGTTCCAACCTATAGATAGAGAGATAGCGCGAAAGGAACTGAGCCTGAACCATCAAAAGGTCATACTGTTTGTCGGCAGAATCGAACCCTTAAAAGGTTTGAGCCAGCTACTGAGGGCACTGACACATCTAAATGGCAAGGAAGCACCGCTGCTTTTGATTGTTGGCGGTGACGAATATAGTCAGGGCCAGGTACAGGCATTGCAGAAAATGGCAGACGAGCTACGCATTGATGACCGAATTACTTTTGCCGGTTCTGTGTCCCAGGAGAAGCTGCCGCTGTTTTACAGTGCTGCAGATGTCTGCGTCATCCCTTCATATCACGAAAGCTTTGGCATGGTCGCCCTGGAATCCCTGGCCTGTGGCACGCCGATAGTGGCTACCGATGTGGGTGGCATGCGGCAAATCATACACCACGGCGAAATGGGACGCATAGTCAGTGATAATTCACCACATAAACTGGCCGGCGAGATATCCAGACTTCTTTTCAACGGAGACCAGGTGCAAGATGCGAGAATGAGGCGAGAAGCAATGGCCGAATTCAGTTGGGCGACTATCGCCGACAGGATACTCCACGAATACAACCGGCTTCTCAGGGGCTGTTTATGACCCTTTTCCCCAATGTAGTGCGACCCTTTAGGGTCGCTCGAGGTCCGGATTTATCCCACATGTAGCGGCGACCCTTTAGGGTCTCCCGATTTTCGGGACGAGGCTATCCCGCAAAGCGGGACGGGGCTACAGGTGACGGGTAAATCCTAAATCCCAAGCACCAGTTCCCTCGCTTCACTCGGGACGAGCCTAAACAAATGCAAAGCACCAAATACCAATGACCAAAACACCGGGTGTTTGGAATTTGGGTGATTCGAATTTTGGTATTGTTTAGGATTTAACGTAGTGCGACCCTTTAGCCTCGACCCTTTAGGGTCGAGTTCCCGAGGCTGAAGCCTCGGGGCTACATGTTTTATATTGGCGAGGCTATCCCGCAAAACGGGACGCACTACTGGCCTCCGGTCAAAGCGCGCTTTACCGCTCTCCTTAACTGCTCGGCATTGAAGGGCTTGTCAAGACGGGCAACTTTAGTCTCGGAGAGGAACTTCTCGGTGTCTGCGCCTATAATATCG
>JBBISW010000037.1:0-14899 GCA_037441105.1 Chloroflexota bacterium | reverse complement strand
TGACCGCTGCCGGCAGCTTGCGGCGTTTCAGGGAAACGGTGGGGGATATCGACCTCATGGGCACCGCCGATAACCCTGAGGGAGTCATCAATGCCTTCGTTGCCCTGCCTCAAATAAGGGAGGTGCTGGCTAAAGGTCCCACCAAAGCCAGCGTCATCCTGCCCGGCGGACTTCAAGCTGACCTGCGAATGGTAGAGCACGACTCCTTCGGCTCTTTGCTCCAGTATTTCACCGGCAGCAAGCAGCACAATATCGCCTTGAGGCTAAGAGGGCAAAAACAAGCGCTTAAATTAAGCGAATACGGCATCACTGATTTGTCCACGGACAGGCTGGAGAAATTCACCACCGAACAAGACTTCTACCGCCGACTCAGCCTCCAGTACATACCACCAGAGCTGAGAGAAGACATGGGGGAGATAGAGCTAGCTGAGGAGAACGCCATCCCCAAGCTGGTGGAACTGCCGGACATAAAGGGAGACATCCACGTTCACACCGACTGGAGCGATGGGCATGATTCCATCGAAGACATGGCTAAAGCGGCTAAAGCCATGGGTTACCAGTATCTGGCAATCACCGACCATTCAGCCGGTAGAGGTATTGCCCACGGACTCACCGAGGAGCGCCTGCGGCAGCAAATTGGAGAGATAAAACAGCTTAATCAGCAGCTTGACGGCATTCGTCTCCTCACCGGCATAGAGGTGGATATCCGAGCCGATGGCAGCATAGACCTGCCCCTTGAACTCCTGGGTGACTTAGACATCGTCATCGCTGCCATTCATTCGGCTATGGGGCAAAGCGAAGAGCAGATAACCAGGCGCACCCTGGGGGCTATAGAAAACCCGCATATTGATGTCATCGCCCATCCAACTTGCCGGCTACTCGGTGAGCGGGAACCGGTAGCCATTGACCTAGAAGCTGTCTTCCGAGCCGCAATTAAATACGATAAAGCGTTAGAAATAAACGCCATGCCCAGCCGACTTGACCTGAAAGATACCCATATTTACCGGGCGCGGGAACTGGGTGTGAAGCTAGTCCTGGGCACAGATGCCCATAGCGCTGCGCATCTAGACTTTATGCGCTACGGCGTCGGCATCGCCCAACGCGGCTGGTGCCAGCCAGAACACATACTGAATACCAAGCCTGTAGAAGAAATACTGTCATTTCTTAAAAGATAATAATGTAGTGCGACCCTTATGGCTATTGATGAAATATCATTACAACTACATAATTCGTGGAGAGATTCTTCCACTCCGCTCGGCAGCCCTTGTCATTCTGAGACTCCATCCTGTCATTCTGAGCGCAGCGAAGAATCTCATCGCACTCTCCCCTCCCGAGATTCTTCGGTCGCTCCGCTTCCTCAGAATGACAGGTACAACAGTGTCACCATGAGCAAAGGCAAAGGGTCTCATAGTTGCTTTTATGCAATCAACACATATAGTTAAGTTAAATGGTTAATGACCATAAGCCTCGCAGCTACATTACTGAACATTAAGATGGTTTTAAAAAATGCCACCAAAAGAGCCCAAAAATATCTCAAACACACAGGCCGAAGCCGATGCCAGAGCAATTGAGCACCTTAAGCAAGCTGTGGCTAGCGGCAAGCACTGGTATCTGGCTTTGCTTGAGGCTATCAGGTTATGGAAAAAACCCGAAGAAGCTTACCGAGGGCGGCATTATCGCTACTTAATCGCTGGCGAGGCTTTTGATTGGCTATTACTGGCTGAGCGCTTGTGTGAGGAAATAAGCGAGTCCATTCCAGAAAAAGAAAGGATTGAACTCCTTTTCTTCGACCGGCCACCATTAGAGCGTAATCATGAAGAATTCAAGAAATTAATTGGTCCAGCCAAATATAATGCCTATCTCAACTATCTCTATGGCATTCTGGCTGAGGAGGCTCTGATTTCGGCTGTAGTTGATGAGATTCGCAAGGAGCGCAGAGTTTTAGGCTCGAATAGACACCAGGACATCATGGACAAAGCACACCGTCGGATTTATGGTGAGAATCAGCAAACTCTGCTCGATAGTTTCAGAAGAGAAAAGCGGTATCCCAAACGCAAATCCACGACCCTGACCGAATTCAAAGAATTCACCTACTGGCTATTCAACTATCGAATTGAAAGATGCGACAAGTCCCGAGTGGCCAGCGACACCAAGAAAGCCCTGATGAAGATACAAAGCGATTTAGCAGCAAGAAAACCACCCCTCTAAACAACACGATTGATGCCCACCTCCAAATCCCAAATTACAAGCACCAAATCACAAACAATATCAAAACCCGAGGAACCAAATCCAAAACTATTGGCTTTTTGTCAGGATGGAGCTGAATATCTTCGTCAATTCCGTAGACTCTTTAAGTAGCGACTCTTGCTCTTGCCGTAAATCGAGATTGCTTACTTCTAGAAGCCTTAGCCAGTATCCACTCTCTTTAGCTTCTTTGCGACATATCCTGATTCTCATCAAGAAATCCTTTTTCCCTAATGCCTCGTTCGCTTCTATATAATTTGCTCCCACAGAGGTCGCCGCTCTAACCAATTGCTTGGCAATTTCCCCTTCAATAGCCGACTTCGGCAATTTCTTACAAAAGTTAACCACGCTTCTGGCAAAATTTAGAGTCCTCTCTTCCAGGTCATATTGTTTTGAACTTTGATTTTTGGTCATTGGGATTTGTTTGGGATTTGTGTTTTGGGATTTAGGGCTTCTAGATGTGTGCCACATCTAGCTGAGCTGTGTCAGTTCCAGCTCCAACCTTATCAGCTTATCTTTGTAAGACTGAAGCTTGCTCCGTTCCTTCTCCACTACAGCCGCCGGTGCTTTGGATACAAAAGCCGCATCTTTCAGCCTTTGTTCTAAGCGGTCGATTTCATTCTGAACCGTGTTGATTTCCCCTTCCAAACGCTGCTTCTCAGCGGCCAAATCAATCATGCCTGCCCAGGGCAAAACCACATCTGCTTCCTTCAACACCATCACCAGTGCCTTTTCCTCTTTCGCCTCTCGCTGTTCGCGACTCAAAACAGCCAGTGGTCGAGCTTTGGCTAGGGTCTCAATAACCGCAGACTTCGAAGCTATAGCCGATTGAAGCTTATCAGTATAAATGCGAGCTTCAATCCATTTGGCTACCGCCACTTTGTGTTCAGCCCGCGCATTGCGTATTGAGCGGATGATTTCTATCACTGACTCCATCACTCGCTCAGCCTCAGGGTCAAAGGCTCTCCCATTGGCAACCGGGTATGGTGCAATCATGATGGAATCTGAAGCAAGGCTCCCGTTGGGTAAACGCCGCCTCAAGTTCTGCCACAGCTCCTCAGTGATGAACGGCATAAAGGGATGGAGAAGGCGAAGCGTCGTCTCCAGAGCAAGGGACAAAACTGGCAAAGGAGAAGAATTCGGCTGAGGGAGGCGGATTTTAGCTATCTCAATGTACCAGTCACAAAACTCACCCCAGAAAAAGTCGTGGATTTGTCGCTCAGCTTCACCGAACTGGAAATTGGACATCAACTCAGTTACATTCGACGCAAGACGATTAAGCCGACTCAAAATCCAGCGGTCCTCTATCGGCTCCGCTTGCGCTGCCACCAGCTTCGCCAGTGCCTGCCACAAGTCTACCCCCTTCAATCTCGCCAACACTGCAACCTCAGTTAGTGCCTGACCCTTTTTCGGTTCGACATCGAGACTCTGACACACAAATCTGGCAGCGTTCCACAGCTTATTGGCAAAGTTACGCCCGGCTTCCAACCTATGCTGACCCAGATTGATATCATTTCCCGGAGAAGTACCGGTAGTTACAGCAAAACGAAGGGCATCAGTGCCATATTCTTCTATAGCATCAGTGGGACTTAGAACATTCCCCCGCATCTTGCTCATCTTCTCGCCTTTTTCATCCCGAATCAGCCCATGCAGATAGACCGTGTGGAAAGGAATATCGCTGGTATCCTCCAGCCCCATCATAATCATCCTGGCAACCCAGAAAAATAGTATGTCATACCCTGTTTCCATAACCGATGTAGGGTAGAAATAAGCTAGGTCATCGGTGGCTTCAGGCCAGCCTAAAGTCGAGTGCGTCCATAATGCTGAGCTAAACCAGGTATCGAGCACATCGGGGTCTTGAATGATATCATCAGAGCCGCAATGGCTACAGCTTGAAGGCTCATCAACAGATACCGTCAGTTCGCTACACTTGCGGCAATACCACACCGGGATTCGATGTCCCCACCACAACTGTCGGCTGATGCACCAATCGCGGATATTCTCCATCCAGTTGAGGTAGACCCTGGTAAAGCGCTCTGGTATTATGATGATCCGACCATCAGTAACGGCTTCTATTGCCGCCTCAGCCAGCGGCGCCACCTTGACAAACCACTGTTTACTAACCTCAGGCTCAGTCATCGTCTGGCAGCGTTCACAATGCCCCACCGAATGCGAATGCGGCTCAATCTTCTCCAGCAGCCCAGCCTTCTCAAAATCAGCTAATACCTTCTGCCGGCAGGCAAAACGGTCGAGTCCAGCATAAGGGCCAGCTTCCTCATTCATAGTGGCGTCCGGATTTAATATATTTACTATCGCAAGGCTCTGCCGCTCTGATATTTCAAAGTCTACCGGGTCATGACCTGGGGTAATCTTGACCGCACCGGTGCCGAACGAAGTATCAACTGCACTGTCGGTAATGATGGGAATCACCCTGCCTATGACCGGAAGGACAGCCTTTTTACCGACTAGCCCTTTAAAACGCTTATCCTCAGGATTCACCGCCACCGCAGTATCGCCAAGATAGGTCTCAGGCCTGGTAGTCGCCACGGTGACATAGCCATCACCATCAGCCAGAGGATAGCGGAGATAATACAGATTACCTGTTACATCTTTATGCTGGACTTCCAGGTCGGACAAAGCAGTCTGGCAGCGGGGACACCAGTTTATAATCCGCTCGCCCCGATAAATCAGGCCCTTATTATACAAGCGGACAAAGGCAGTTCGCACCGCCCGGCATGGCCCATCATCAAGAGTAAAACGCTCCCGAGTCCAATCACAGGAAGCCCCTAACCTCTGATGCTGATAGGTAATTGAATGTCGTGCCTTTTTTACCCATTCCCAGACACGCTCAATGAACTTCTCTCTGCCCAACTTATGTCGGTCTAGCCCTTCCTCAGCCAGCTTCTGCTCCACCACCACTTGAGTGGCAATGCCAGCATGGTCAACCCCGGGCAGCCACAAGGTAGGTTCACCCCTCATCCGATGCCACCTGACCATAATATCCTCCAGCGTAGCCGTTAGCGCATGCCCCAGATGGAGCTCGCCGGTGACATTAGGCGGCGGCATAATGATGACAAAAGGCTTCCTTCTATGGTCTATCTTCGGGATGAAATGACCTTGTTCCATCCAGAAGCTATACCACTTCTGCTCAACCTGACCCGGCTCATAAGCCTTTGGAATATCAGTCATATCTCAAACCCCAATTATAAACTTGCGAGGCTTTAGCCTCGCCCGAACCGTACATTAGTCATATTTATAAGCAATGCGACCCCTCGGGGTCGCCCCAAAGTAATGAGCCCAAGGCATCACACTATTTCCTGCCAACCAAAATGTAGTACGACCCTTTAGGGTCGCCAGCGAGGCTAAAGCCTCGCACTACTTCTTTTAGCTAATAGCTCAACCACATTGTCCAAAATTCTATCCGCCACCTGCCTTTTGGGCAAGAGGGGAAGCTCCTCAACTTTACCCCCACGGTCTATTATCACTACCCGGTTGGTATCGGCACCGATGCCGCTACCCCTAGCCGTGATGTCGTTGGCAACGATGAGGTCAAGCTGCTTCTTCTGAAGCTTCTCTTTGGCATTGGCTACCAGATTCTCACTTTCAGCAGCAAAACCGACCCGGAGGAACTTCCCCTTTACCTCCCCGAGAATATCAGGCGTCCTCTCCAATTCCAGCGTCAGGGTAGAAACTTGCTGCCGCTTAATCTTGCTCTTAGAGACTTTCTTGGGACGGTAATCAGCTACCGCTGCTGCCATAATCAAGGCATCGGCTTTATCTACAGCCTTCTTCACCGCTTCGTACATCTCCTGGGCAGTGCCCACATTGACCACATCTACACCAACCGGTTTAGCAAGCGCACTGGGCGCACTCACCAGCACCACCTGGGCACCTCGGTCTCTGGCTGCTTCTGCCAGAGCATAACCCATCTTACCTGAAGAGCGATTGGTCAAGCATCGCACCGGGTCAACCGGTTCCTGAGTGCCTCCAGCAGTGACCACAATCTTCTTGCCAACTAAATCACCGCTCCTGCCCAACATCTGGCATATAGTGCCCAGAATTTCACTCACATCAACCAGACGTCCCTGTCCCATTCCGCCTGAGGCAAGTCGACCGTAAGCTGGGCCGACAATGGTGAAATCACGAGCCTGCAACTTAGCCAAATTTTCTTGAGTTATCTGGTTCTCATACATTGCCGCATGCATAGCTGGTGCCACGATAATCGGTGCCTTTGTCGCCAGCACCGTAGAGCACAGCATGTCGTCAGCAATTCCAGCAGCTAACTTGGCTATTGTGTTGGCTGTAGCCGGAGCTATAACCACCACATCAGCAGCTTCAGCCAGAGCCACATGCTCCACACTGAACTCAGAAGCTAACTCAAACATCTTGGTAACCACAGGCCTGCCTATGATGTTTCGGAAGGTAAGCGGGGTTATGAACTCGGTAGCTGCTTCGGTCATAATGACCTCAACTTTAGCTCCCGCTTGTGTTAACTGGCTGGCCAGGTCAGCAGCTTTATAAGCAGCGATACTGCCTGTTATTCCCAAAACTACAGTCTTACCTTCTAACCCCATATCCTTAAGCCTCGTTCATTTCGTAAATCAAACGCAAGCCCTCAAGCGTCAAGTCGGGGTTTACTACCTCGATTACCGGTGTTTCCCGGGCCAAGAGTTCAGCATAGCCCCCAGTAGCTACTACTTTCACCACACCTCCAAGTTCCTGTTTAATCCGCTCCACTATGCCTTCAATCAATCCAGCATAACCAAAGACTATACCAGATTGCATAGCGGCTACGGTATTCCTGCCAATAGCCCGTTTGGGATGGGTCAACTCCACTCGAGGCAATACTGCAGTTCGGGCAAACAAAGCTTCAGTGGCAATAGCAATCCCTGGAGCAATAGCCCCGCCAAGGTAATCACCTTCTTTAGATACAGCATCAAATGTGGTGGCAGTGCCCAGGTCAATGACAATTACCGGACCACCGTACAGATGGTGAGCCGCTACAGCGTTCACTATTCGGTCAGCGCCAACCTCCCTCGGGTTATCCATACTGATTCGCACTCCTGTTTTCACACCTGATTCTACCACTAAAGGCGAAACCTTCAGATAGCGTCGGCAGGTTTCCTCAAAAACGCTTACCAGCGGAGGAACAACACTGCATAATATCGCATCCGTAATCTGGGAAGCAGCAATGCCCTGGCGCTCGAAAAGATTGAGCATCAAGCTGGCATACTCATCTGGCATACGATGAACCCCGGTAGCTATCCGCCAGGTACCCTTCGACTTACTATCATCAAAGACACCGATAGTGATGTTAGTATTTCCGATATCAACAGTTAATAACATAGACTCATTTCAAAACGGCGCTTCTGTCCGCTTAAGCTCCATTGTTACTTTAGGTAAAGCTGGTAAAAGGTCACTAGCTAACATACCTGCGTCACCCATCTCTCGTTTCACTACTTCCCCCGCCTGACCATGAAGATAGACGCCACAAGCTGCCGCATCAAAAAGAGATAACCCTTGGGCCACCAATCCGGCAATCACGCCAGTAAGGACATCGCCAGTCCCTGCCGAAGCCAACCCGGGGTTAGCTATCTGGCTGATTTTAGCCCGCCCATCAGATGCCGCCACAATAGTATAAGCCCCTTTAAGCACAATCACCTTCCGCCACTCCATAGCCGCTTTACGAGCGACCTCTAAACGCTGCCGCTGCACTTCCTCTACTGAAATCCCAGCTAGCCGTGCCATCTCACCAGGATGTGGCGTAAGTATAGCATCCTGATTCAGCTTCTGCCACCAATTCGGTATTTGAGCTAACGTATTTAAAGCATCAGCATCAAGAACCAAGGTGGGAGAATGACTGTGTGATAGGTCAAACAGAGTGGACTTGATAAATTCCACAACTTGCGCCTTTTGTCCTAACCCACAACCTACAAGCAAGACTTCATAGCCGGGCAACCATTGTTTTAGAACGGACGCTGCCTCGGCAGCGATTACTCCAGCTTCAGCCTCAGGCAGAGGAGCATAAGTCACTTCGGTCAGTTTTGCTGCCAGAATCGGCTGAAGGCTCGAAGCGGTAGACAACGTTACCAGACCGGCCCCTACCCTAGCTGCTCCCATGCAGGCAAGATAAGCAGCCCCAATGTAGTTAATTGAGCCTGCCACTACCAGCACCCTGCCAAAGCTCCCCTTATTAGCATCGAGGGGACGTTTAGGCAGCACTGTCCTTACCCAATCTTCGGTGATTAGTTCAGTGGCTACATTTTCAGCCAGACTCGGTGGTATGCCAATGTCAGCTATAATAACTTTGCCAGCTCTTTCAGCACCGGGGAGGCTGAATAATCCAGGCTTGGGATAACCGAGAGCGACAGTAGCATCCGCAAAGGGACAGTTTGGGTCCATAGCCCCGGTATCGGAATCAAGCCCAGAAGGTACATCCACAGCCACAACAAGAAGTTGGGAATTCTTTTGCTTAGCTGTTACCACCTTCGTCAGCACCTGCTTAAACACGCCCTCAACAGCCCGACTTCTACCTGTACCGAAGACAGCATCAATCACTACTTCGGAGGAGGCTAAGAATTCGTCCAGGCTGGCAAAACCTTTATCCTGGTCAACCTGAATAACAGATATGCCACGCTCTTTAGCTAATGCCAGGTTCTTATCGTCGGCTGAGCGCTGACTGCACAGGTAAAGAGTAACCTCAGCTCCCCAGTCCTCAAGGTAACGTCCCGCCACCAAACCATCACCACCATTATTGCCCGGACCGACTATAACTAGGATATGCTTGCCGATAACATTGCCGACGAGCTTCCTTGTCTCCTCGGCTACAGCTCGCCCGGCATTCTCCATCAATGTCTCGGTAGTCAACCCAATGCTAGCAGCATTGCGGTCGATCTCCCGCATTTGCTCCGAAGTAACAACCTTCATAATCCCAAACCACCCCAAAAGTATATCCCTTTTCCCCTCTCCCTTGAAGAGGGAGGGTGAGGAAGATAATATAAATAACCTAATTTCATCATCTTCGTTTTTCTGTCATTAAGCTTTCAAGTTCCCGGCTCATCGCCGCCCAGTGTGTCCCTTGCCAGTAGATTCGATGGCAGGACGGGCATTCCATAAACTTGCTCCGGGTCTTGAAGACATAAGGCGGCACCAAATCTCGCACCTCGTCCTTACTCTTCTCCACTAAGACCTCATTACATTCGAGGCAAAGAGAAAACGGCCTGAGCTGATAGTCCAGATTTAAGGCGTCAACAATCTGCCGCAATTGTGCCTTGGGGTCACTATTCTCGATAAGGATGGCCTTAAGTCTGCCGCTTGTTACCACCCGTCGCCTCATAATCTGTGTGTCCTTGGTCAAAATCACCCGATTCTGCACCAAAGCGGTTTTGACCATCTTGCCATCATCCTCCTCCGTAAAAAGCATGGCGTCATATCCCATTATCCTCAGCCACTTCGCCAGTTTACCAACATTATGGTCAACAATAAACTTGATTTCCACAGCCTATCACATTCCAGCCATTACCTAACACTAAGAGGATTAAAATCGACTCCGTAATCGTAAACATCAATGCCTTCTTTTCGCTTCAAATAACCTACAACGACATAGGTTAAAGGGGTAGCTATAATCTCATAGGCAGATTTCACCAGCCAGTGGCTCAAAATCATAATGCCCAGCACAGAAAGTGGCAACACCCCCACAAAAGCTATAGTCAGAACGACTAAAGTATCAACGCCCTGCCCTACTAAAGTGGAGCCGATGGTTCTCGTCCACAGCCACCGGCCTTTGGTCATTATCTTCATCTTCGCCAAGACGAAGGAATTGGCAAATTCACCAGCAAGGTAAGCTGCAAAAGAAGCCAGCAAAAAACGGGGGGTGCTACCCAAAATACGTTCATAAGCACCCTGTGCCTCAAAGACCGGCGCTGGAGGCAATATTTTGGCTATCCAGATAGCCACCACGGTGACTAAATTGCACAAAAAACCCAGCCAGATTACACGTCGTACTTGCTGATAACCGTAAACCTCGGTGAGAACATCGCCGATAATGTAGCTCAGAGGAAAAATTATTATCGCCGCTGGTAGAACTATACCGCCAATGCTTATCTGCTTCGCAATTATGATATTAGACGTAATCAAGCAGGCGACAAAAAGAGCTGTCACTACAACAAATCTATGAGAAAAAGTCATTGTGAAAGCCTTTGCACCCAAGTAACCTTAGAGCCAGTGTCTACGACGTAAGAACCAGAGCATAGCCACAGCAATGCCTAGCATGATGAGAACTATTATTCCCAGAGGCAGAAAACCCTCTACTCTTCCCCCAGGTAAATGTATGTTCATGCCATAAATGCTGGCAAGTAGAGTTCCCGGTGCCATAATCGCCATAACGATGGTCAGTATTCGCATTATCTCCTGAATCCTGTGGGAGGTTAGCCAGTTGCTGGTATCCACCAAGCCATCCACCACCTCCTTGCAGTCTTCCAAACCATCCCAAATCTTTCGAATATGGTCGGCAATATCGCCAAAATAGATGTCCTGGTCTTCTTTTAAGAAAGCATATTCCTCTCGCTCCAGTGCCTCAACTACACTGATTTGAGGGTGAACAACACGACGAAAGGAAATCAGGTCCCGTCGGATTAGCGATATTTCTCGAACTGTCTCCGGAACCGCCCGGGCAAAAATCAGGTCTTCTACCTTCTCCACATTATCTGTCACCTTGTCAAGAATCGGGAAGCAGTAATTGACCAGCCTATCCAGAATGTGATACAGCAAAAAGCCCGAACTGCGACTCATATAGGCATTACATATTCCCTCATCAACATGGCACTCATTGAAAAATTTGGCCAGCGGCTTCAAATCTCCTGACTTATGGACAGTAACCACATAACTTTCGCCGATGAATATATCGACCTCACTGGGTGTGGTTACCCGGTTCTCCTTGTTATACACAGGAAAATGAAGCACGATAAAAAGGTGGTCGGGATACTCATCTATTTTAGGACGCTGCACCCGGCTCAAGACATCGTCTAGATTGAGGATATGAAAGTTGAAGTGCTGAGCCAGATACTCCACATCTTGCATGACTGGCTTTTCAATGTAAACCCAGGTCAGCTTGCCACAAGTAATCGAGCTCACATTGGAAGTCTTCTCTTCATTAACCAACGGCATCGACATGTCGCAATCACCAACCAAAGAGACAAAAATCTTGCCTTATTTTACCACAATTTGAGAGCCAAAAAGCGACTGACGTATTACGATGGTGGTTAAAAGGTTACAGGAGTTTGAGTTATCCCGCTAAGCGAAGCCAAGAAATATTAGCTCAGCTATTACGAGAACCCTTCGCTCCCATAACAAGAGACGAGAATGCCAATTAAACGGAACAGGCTAAGCTCAATAAACCCGCTCATCAACTATCAGTTTATGAAGTTCAGGTATTACCCCTTTGGCCACAAACTCAACCCGGTCAACCTTGATTCGCACCGCGTCACTCACAACCTTATTTAACTCCTGAGCCAGTTTCTCCTTATCAACCCCCTCCTCACTCTTAAGCTCCACTTTCAATGTCAACTCATCTCGATGTCCTGGTCTGGTCACCACCGCCTGATACTGGACAACCTGTGGGAATTTAGCCATCGCTGGCTCAAGCTGCCGCGGGTGGATAAACATACCTCTGGTTCTAACAGCATCGCCTACTCTGCCCAGCAAGCGTGTTATCCGCAGAGCACTCCTACCGCAAGGACAAGGTTCCTCAATCCAGCCAGCAATGTCTCCAGTAGCAAATCGTATCAGCGGATACGTCTCGTCAATCGGAGTCACTACTACCTCACCAACCTCACCAGGGCCAACCGGCTTTCCAGTCTCGTAACTAATTATCTCCACTATAACTTCCTCAGCGATATGCATGCCATTTCTCTCACTGCATTCATAGGCGAAGAAGCCAACGTCAGCTGTCCCATAGGCATCCCTGGTAGCAATGCCATATTTCTCCTCAACCAATTTCCTGATTGGACCACCACCCATCTCACCACCAATGCAGGCTAACTTAAGATTGAAATCTTTGCGGACATCGTAGCCCATCTCCTCGGCCTTATTGATGATATTCATGAAAAAGCCTGTAGTGCCAAAAAATCCGGTAACTTTAAGCTGGTGCATAACTTGAACCTGAAGTTCAGTGTTGCCCACCCCCATAGGTATAACTGTAACTCCAGCTCGTCTCAGTCCTTCATCAACCATGTGGCCTGCCGGCACCAGGTGATAAGCCCAGGTATTGATAACCACGTCACCCTTGCCAAAACCGAGGGATTTTACTAGATAAGCATGCCGCTGCCAGAAAGCTTCACTTTGATGATGTGGGTCATAGATAGGGCCAGGGGATACATATACCCTCTCCAAATCTTCTATCGGTACAGTGACCAAGCCACCGAGTGGTGGATTATTTTTGTACAAATCCACCAGCTCATCTTTTCTCAGGAGAGGCAAATTTTCTAAATCCTTAATGCTGGAGACTGCAGAGGGTTTAATGCCTGCTTTATCAAATCTCGCCCTGGTTGCCGGAGCCCTTTCATAAGCATAAGCGACTAGCCACTTCAGCCGGTCATCCAGATGCTTTCGCCTCTCCTCCCGAGACATCTTCTCCAATACGTCAAATGAAGGTGCAGCTTTTTTGGTTTTCATCATTTCCCCCTTCGCTTATTTTTGATTTAGACAAATTAGAATCTAGCTAATAGGCCCGCTCGTCAGCAATGTGCTTGGCACCTTCGGCGATAGTGCCTTTGGCAACAAATTCTACACGGTCAAATCTTACCTTACACACATCTCTGAAGCCCTTATCCAGTGCAGTCTTCAGTTTCTCCTTATCAACAGTCTCATCGGCAAGCTCAACCTTGAGAACCATCTCATCTCTGTGTTGAGGGCGCATTACCACTAGCTGATACCGCGAAATCTCAGGAAATCTAGAAATGACTTCATCTGTTTGCTTGGGGTGAACAAACATCCCCCTTACCCTAACGGCCTCACCACTCCTCCCCATAATCTTCGGTATCCTTGGTGTTGTTCTCCCGCAACCACAAGGCTCCTCAACAAAGCAAGCCAGGTCACCAGTGCCAAAGCGAATCAAAGGATAGACTTCATCGAACGGGGTCACCACCACCTCACCAACCTCACCAGGGCTAAGCTGTTTCCCTGTTGCTGGGTCTACTATCTCAACTACAGCATCACAAGTGACATGCATGCCAGCTTGCTTCTCACACCCGGTAGCTATTGTCCCTATGTCAGCCGTAGCATAAGAATCTCCACCCATACAGAAAATCCCATATTTCTCCTGGAACAGCTTCCTCAGCGGCTCTCCCCCCATTTCTCCACCAACCATAGCCCATTTCAGATTGAAATCCTTTTTGAAGTCATACCCCATCTCCTCGGCTTTATCTATAATGATTTTAAGAAAGCTGGGAGTGCCGACAAATCCATGCACCTTGAGGTCATGCATAATCTGTACCTGTAGCTCGGTGTTTCCTGTGCCCGTGGGGACAACGGTGAACCCTAAATTCCTGAGAGTCTGGTCAACTCCCAAGCCCGCAGGTGTTATGTGATATGACCATGTATTCATTACAATCTGTCCTTTACCAAAGTCGGATGACATGCCAGCCCCCATACCAAGACCTCTCTTGCGTTGCGGGTCGTAAATAGGGCCTGGCGACTGATATATCCGCTCCAGGCTATCCATGGGCACTGCGAGATATCCGCCGAAGGGTGGATTCAACTTCTGAAGGGCAATCAAATCGTCCTTCCTCAGCACCGGAATCTTTTCCAAATCCTTAAAACTACGAATATCGCCCGGTTTCACCCCAGCCTTGTCGAACCGCTCCTTCACAGCCGGTGCCCTCTCGTAGGCATAAGCGATTATCTCCCTCATTCTTTCCTCTAAATACTTCTGCCTCTCATCCGGGGGCATTCTCTCCAACTCTGGGGGTGAAGGCCTAGATGCTTTCTTTTCCATGCTTCCCTCCCTCTTGATGATTTAGTAAAATTAATTATGCCTGATTTACCGCATCTGCACAAGCCCCTCAACAACCTGACTATTTTGTTTCACAAGTGCTCTATTCCATTAAAGCTTATATGCCATCTCATTACACACCTCGACTTGATATACACAAGGCAAAAAGTTATATTAAGAAACACACAGGGAAGGATGTATAATGAGACAACTAAGTGTCGGCAAAATCAGGGGCTTGCAGCAAATTTCGACGCCTGAGGGCATCTTCATAATGTGCGCTATGGACCATAGAGGCTCCCTCAAGGCTATGATTGAAAAGGAGCAACTTGATGACGAAGTTGACTACCAAGAATTGGTAGAGCGTAAGCTGGAAATGTGCTCTACCTTAGCTCATTATGTTAGCGCTGTGCTTCTAGACCCCAACTATGGCGCTGCCCAGTGCATTGCTGGAGGAGTTCTTCCCGGTCACACTGGTCTGCTCGTCAGCATCGAGGCTACCGGTTATGAAAGTGACTCCCGAGGACGAATAACCACCTTGCTCGATGGCTGGAGCGTAGAGAAAATCAAATGCATGGGTGGCTCAGCAGTCAAAATCCTGGTTTACTATCGCCCTGATTTAGCTAAAATTGCCAGCAAACAGTTGAGAACAATACAGATGGTGGCTGA
>JBBISW010000036.1:0-15240 GCA_037441105.1 Chloroflexota bacterium | reverse complement strand
TTGAAAGCTGGTGATCAGGTTTTCATTACTGGTGTCATTTACACCGCTCGAGATGCTGCCCACAAACGCTTGGTTGAAGCTCTGGACAAAGGTGAGAAACTGCCTTTCAACCTCACGAATCAAACGGTTTACTACATGGGACCATCTCCAGCCAGGCCGGGACAGGTCATCGGCTCAGCCGGACCAACAACAAGCGGAAGGATGGATAGCTATGCCCCCCGTCTTATGGCTGCCGGCCTTAAAGGAATGATCGGCAAAGGCAACCGAACATCAGCGGTAAAAGACGCCATGAAAAAATACAAAGCAGTATATTTCGCTGCTATAGGCGGCGCCGGAGCTCTGATCTCAAAGAGCATTAAGACAGCAGAGGTAATAGCTTACGAAGACTTAGGAGCAGAAGCAATCCGCCGCCTGGAGGTAGATAACTTTCCCGCCACCGTTATCAATGACATCTACGGCGGCGACCTGTACGAACAGGGGAAAAGTAAGTATCAGATTAAGGCCTAAACTGGGGCTTATTTTGTCAGCAAGGTGCTTTCATTTTGTGTCATTCTGAGGAGTCTCAACAAATTGAGACGACGAAGAATCTCACAGATTCTTCGTGGAGTTTACGCTGAGCCATGTGAGATTCTTCGCTACGCTCAGAATGACGGAAAAAGCGAAGTGCTCCTTCAGAATGACAGTGAAGGGCTCAGAATGACAGACAGACATTTACTAAACGGCCCTTGTATAGAGCAGTTCCTAACTGCCCTTTAGCCCAAGCGAGATAACTCTAAGCAGCCCGGCTATACTCTTAGCATCGCAGATTTCCCCGGAGGCAATCAGGTCGGGTATCTGCGATAAAGGTACTCGAACTACCTCAATTTCTTCGGTGTCTTCAGCCTCACGGCGGCTGGGTATAAGATGCGTGGCCAGATACAGATGCAAATATTCAGTACAATAGCCAGGGGCTGAATAGAAACCGCCAAGCCTATCAATCTTGTTCGGCAAATAGCCTGTCTCTTCCTGCAGCTCACGGCGGACGCAGTTGATGGGCTGCTCACCGGGGTCAATGCTGCCGGCCGGAATTTCCAAGAGAGCCTTACCCACAGCCTTTCGATACTGACGAACCAAGATAACCCTATCCTTAGAATCCAACACCACCACTGCCACACAATCACTATGCTCAACAATTTCTCGAGTGGTCGTCTTGCCATTGGGTTTCTGCACTGTGTCAACCCGCAATTTTACCGCTCGACCATCGTAAACTTTTTGGCTGGACAAAGTCTTTTCCATATCAGCTCTCACCTCTTCTATGTAACACCTGACTTAAACCGGTAGATAAGTGCCACCTCGTCACAGTCAGGGAACTTGGGACAGCGGTAGCACTCCGACCACACCTTGCGCGGCAATTCCATCTTGTCCACCCGATGAAAATCATGCTTTTCAAAGAATGCAGGTTTGTAGGTCAGACAGAAAACCGTGGGTATACCCAATTCCTTAGCTTCACCAAGACAGGCTTCAACAAGCAGCGAGCCTAATCCTTTAGCCTGCTTATCCCCGCTTACTGCTAAAGACTTAATCTCTGCTAAATCTGCCCAGTTGATATGAAGGGCGACACAGCCAATAACCTGATTCTTATCTCTGATGACAAAAAAGTCGCGCAGGTTCTCATATATCTCGCTTAATGCTCTGGGCAGCATTTCGCCCTTATCAGCAAAGCTGTTGACCAGCTCATGTATTCGCTGAGCATCGTTTATTTTAGCTTTCTCTACTTTCATATTACCTTACCCTTAAGCCTTGCTTCCAGAGAATTATAAAAATAACTCTTAGGTTGAATCCTCAAAAATCGGGCCATGTAAGGGCTGAGTTTTGCTCTAATCTCATCCCCGTTACTAAGCGGCAGTTCCACCTGCCCATCAAGGCTGAGCATAGCCTCGTGGCTGGTGGTCACCTTAAGCTGGACCACGACTTCTGGCGGCAAGACCAGCGCCTTATCCAGAGTCAGATGAGGGCAGACCGGCTTAAGCAAGATTTCCCTGGCCTGAGGATAGAGGACTGGTCCTCCAGCCGCCAGTGAATAACCAGTGCTGCCGGTAGCTGTAGCCACTACAACACCATCAGCCCGATAAGTGCCCAATACTTCACCATCAATCCTGACTTCTACCTGAACCAGCCGAACTGAATTCCTTCGTCCTACAAAGACATCGTTCAATGCATGGAAAACCTTGTCATGAGAAAACAGTTCAGCTTCGAGCATGGCTCTTTCTTCAATCCAACCCTCACCACCCAGTAGCCGAGGCAGGTTATCAAAAGCCTCATCAGCTTTAAGTTCGGTCATAAACCCCAGATTACCGAAGTTTATGCCTACAATGGCCACTGTGTGAGGAACTACAGCTCGGGCTGCCCTAAGGATGGTACCATCACCGCCGATGCTCAGGATTAAATCTGACCCGTCTATCTGAGGTTTTGCCTTAGCCTCCTCCCAGGCCGAACATATCCAGAACGAAATACCTCGTCCGCCCAAGAACTTCTCAAGTTCCCGGCTAAAAGCTATAGCCTTCTCAATCTTGGGATGATACAGAATTCCAACCCGTTTCACTACAACTGGAGTCTATCACCGCTAACTAAAAAGTTCAAGGAAACCTAGCCAGCGCAATTCGCTTCATACTCGAACTATCGAGTCGGCAGGTAGTGCTTGGCGGTATCTATCATGGCTTTGAAGTTCTCAAATTTGGCATCGGCAGGGATTGTGCAGCCAGAGCTGAGGATA
Organism: Chloroflexota bacterium; assembly: GCA_037441105.1. Classification (GTDB taxonomy): domain Bacteria; phylum Chloroflexota; class Dehalococcoidia; order GIF9; family UBA5629; genus VGNY01. Next base: position 12,488 of record JBBISW010000036.1, on the reverse strand, counting down.
AATCCAGTGTCTCTACCTACAATATCAATCAATTTCTTGCAGTAAACTTCCATCTCCTCAGGCGTGCCTATGGACGATAGCGATGCTGGCACATCCCCCATAACGCATATATGGCTACCCAGTATCTCCTTTGCCTTGAAGATATCAGTGGTACTATCCAGCTCGCAGATGCACATCTTCTTCGGCAGTTCCTTGAGATATGGAAGGTTGAGAGTCCAGTCCTGGTCGAAATGCAAGACTGTCAACAGGCCTTCAGCAGCAAATGCCTCAACCATCTTCTTTATATAGGGGAACTCGAAGCGCTCGAATATCTTCAGCGGGTAGTAGAAGCCACCACCCCTTTCCAATATCAACATCACACCCGGTATCCCGGTGAGCCTGGTTGCCGCTATTGCCTCAGCGATAAATTCATCAACCACAGCATCCATCGCTGCCTCAACCTTGTCTGGAATCCTGTGAAGGTCCATAGTAAACGAAATCAGCGACCTTTTCGTGGAAAAGAACATCAAGGGTGATTCCACTATGGCCCCGCAAAGCGAAGTGATTCCCCGCTCAGCCCACGTCTCCTTCTCCTTGGTGTAATGAGCCGTTTGCCTCCTCGTCCAGGAAATTATGTCCTCGGGAGAAAACGGAGTAAACCTCTCGCGGTTTTTCCCAGCAAATTTCGACCAGCCCAGCTTGATGATCTCGTCATAATCTTCTACTGTCAAAAGCTCCCGTTCCTCATACTGAGGTTGGGAATCAACAGATACAGCAGCATCCTGACCGGGAAATTTGTAACGCCCAGAGCCTAAAGTCGCCATCACGCCTGCGCCAACCGTTGGCGTTAGAGCCAGGCTATACCCCGGCAATATCATGGCATCCCAACCACCCACCTCATCGAAGACATCCACAATAGCCTGAAAGCCTTCCCTCCAGTGGGAGAGCCCATGGGCAACTGTCATACCCTTATGACGTGAGGGAAACATAACATCCATAAGCGGCGCCACAGGCACACGGTCGTACGGTTCTAGCTTAATTGCCGCTTCCACCCGCTCTCTTGAGGTCATAGTTTTCTTCATCACCTATTTCACCTCGTTGGCAAATCTCCGGCAAATCTCTACCCCATCAGCCGCATCATCAGTGAAAGCATCAGCCCCAACATATTTCCTGACCTGCTCAGTAACAATGCCACCGCCGATGATAATCTTGACCTTATCCCGCAACCCAGCTGTCTCAACGGCTTCAACCGTCTCCTTCATCGAACCGAAAGAAGGCGTCAACAGCCCTGACATTCCCAAAATAGTCGCCCTCGTCTCAGTCAGCTTTTCCACAAACTTGCCCGGTGCAACATCTATTCCCAGGTCATATACCTCGAAGCCAGCGGCTCTCAGAAGAGTGGCTGCGATGTCCTTGCCTATATTATGTATGTCCCCTTTCACCGTACCCAGGACCATCCTGCCTATCGGCTCGGACTGCTCTCCAGCCTTTAACATAGGCTTAATGACTGCCATCGCCTCCTTGAATATCTCACCTGACACAATCAGTTCACTGAGAAAATACTCCTTATTCTTGTAACGCTCTCCGACGATGTCCATACCCTTACGGCACTCATCAACTATGGACATTGGAGCAACGCCAGCATCCACTTTCTCACGCACCAGCCTCTTTACCTTATCCTCGTCCAAATCAGCTAAAGCATTAGCTATATCCGACATATCTCCTCCTTAAAGCTAATCGTAACAAAAACACAACCCTCACGTCTACGAAAGGAGATAAGTTGTCTTAGCAATATTTCTCCACCCAACCAAGTATTTGCAACACATTTCACTACTTGGTGAACTGTGGCGGTCGCTTTTCCAAAAAGGATTGTATTCCTTCGTTCACCTCATCTGAGAGCATAAGCCTTTCCACAAGCTCAGGCTCACAAGGGTAGAGGTCAGCCATCTTCGCCAATGATGCCGCGTTGACCATCTTCTTGGTTAGCCTTATAGCCAAAGGGCCCTTGGTGGCAATCTTCTGAACCAGCTCCCTACAGGTGCCCATCAACTGCTCATGGGGCACAGCCTTGTTTACCAGCCCTATCCTCAACGCCTCTTGAGCGCTGATGTTGTCGCAGGTCATAATCAGCTCTTTAGCTTTTGCCTGTCCTATCAAGGCGACAAGACGAGGGGTAGCCCCCCAGGTGAAGAAAATACCTAAATTGGCTTCAGGAACGCCAAAGACAGCGTTCTTAGAGGCAATCCTGAAATCGCAATTCATAGCCAGGCAGAGCCCTGCCCCCATACAGGCACCATTAACTGCTGCTATTGTCACCTGCTCCAGGCTCTCCATGGCCTGCATGAAATCATGCCCGAACAACTGCCACAGTCTTTCATTCGCCAGCTCAGGCCTGGTATATCTTTCTTCCATCGATTTCTTGCTGAATTCAGCGCCGGCGGAAAAAGCTCGCCCTGCCCCGGTGAATATAACGAAGCGCGTCTTCTGGTCTGCCCTCAATTCAGCAAATAAGTCTTTCAGTTCCAACATAATCTGCGCATTTAAGGCATTCAGTATCTCAGGACGATTCAAAGTCACTATAGTCATATTACCTGATTTCTCTACCAGCAATGTCTGATATCGCATCTCTACCTCCATTACTAAGAAAACAAGGAAACTAAATACTTGACACACTGATAACTGGATAAAGGCTACGAGCCGAACAGCTTGGTTGCGGCTTCAGCTACGCTGACAAAGCCACCGGGGACAACACCCAGGAGCAAGACGAAAAGACAGCAGACCAATAATGCAGTGCGCAGTGCCCATGATGAAGGCACCTTATCCTCCGAGGCTGGAGATCCTAACCACATCACCTTCACCACCCTCAAGTAGTAGAAAGCCGAGATGCAACTGTTTATCACAGCCACGATAACCAGCCACAGCAAGCCATGTTGCACCGCCCCACTGAAGATGTAAATCTTGGCAATGAGCCCTGCTGTCGGCGGCAAACCGATTAAGGAAAGCAAACAGAAAGTCAAGGCTAGAGCCAAAAGCGGTGTCCGTTTGCCCATACCGGTGTAATCATCAATCACATCGCTATCAATCTTGTTGGAGATGGCTATGACAGCGATAAAGGCTCCCAGATTGGTAACGGCATAGCTCATGAGGAAGAAAAGTAACCCGCTTCGCCCCAAAGCGTCAACTCCTGACGCCATCCCCACCGTCGCCAACCCCACCATGAGGTAGCCAGCCTGAGCTATGCTTGAATAACCGAGCATACGCTTAATGTTGGTCTGAACGATAGCCACCACATTACCCACGGTCATGGTTATAGCGCTCAAAATGGCGAACAACATACCCCAATTGAGGCTAAGCCAGCCAGGAGAACCAAGAGCAACGAAGAAAACGCGAAGAATGACAGCAAAGCCCGCAGCTTTGCTGGCTACGGAAAGATAGGCGGTAATCGGCGTCGGCGCGCCTTCATAAACATCAGGCACCCACATCTGGAAGGGGAAACAGGCAATCTTAAAGCCGAAGCCAGCAGCCAAAAGTACCATACCCATGAGCAAAGCCGGGTTATCCAGCAGCCCAGCAGCAGGCATCTCCTGGACGAAATCGGCAATACACATCAAGCAAGTCCTTCCGGTAAAACCAAAGACCAGAGCCATGCCATACAGAAGCACCGCCGAGGCGACAGCACCCAAAAGCAAATATTTCAGCCCAGCCTCGCTTGATTTTTGGTCCTTTAAAAAGCCAACCAATACATACAGCGAGATGCCGCTCAATTCCAGAGCCACGTAGATTGCAATTAAGTCTGCAGCGGCTGTCAGAAGCATCATACCCACAGCCGAGACAAGCACTAGCGCATAATACTCACCTTGAAATCTTTCGAACTTGCTTACATAGTCCTGAGAGGCTAATATAATGAGACCAGCCGCTGCCAAAAGCAGAAACTTGAAGAAAAGGGCAAAGGTGTCAACCGCCAGCATGCGGTAGAAAATGGCAGTGGTAGGTACTCCCCAAATTGCCACAGTGCAACCAGCCGAAACTATCACGCCAGCAATGCTGACACCAGCCAGAACCTTCTTCTGCTTGATAAACAAATCGAGCAGAATCACCAGCAGGGCAAAGCCCAGCAGACTGATTTCCGGCATTAGCAAACGAAGCTCACTAACTTCCATCAGACTAAACCATCCCAGCTAACTTAAGCAGCTTCTTGGTATCCTCATGCACGTCTTCCCAAATTCGGTCAAGTTCGCCTTTCTTTACCCATAAAGCTTCACCGACATCGCTATCCACCTTCAGTTCACCGCTGATTAGCCTGGCTATATAGTCAATATAAACCACGTGCAAGCTAACTCCATCAGCCGACTTAACAATTCGTTCAAAAGCCGGCAAAGGCTTGACTAATTCTATCTCCAACCCTGTCTCCTCTTTGACCTCACGCTTGATTCCCTCGCCAATCGTCTCACCAAGCTCCAGTTCGCCACCGGGGCAAATCCACTTCCCCTGCCAGAAACCACCCCTCTCTGGCTTGTGTTTCACCAGCAGTACCCCACCCCCCTCATTCTCGATAACTGCCCCTACCGCCACCATTATTCGAGACGCGATAATCATCTCTTCACAGACCTATTAACTTAGTTATCGGCTCAATCCCCAGGTTAATGATATCGGTAAGGATAGCAGGATAAATACCAACAAGCATAATTGCAGCAACAAAGGAGAAGATGCACACCTTCTCAATATTGTTGGCGTCGGACACACCGCTGAATTGCTCCAACGGCGGACCATAAAAAACACGCTGCAGCATCCATAGAATGTAACCGGCGGTTAAGACAATTCCAAAGACGCCTATAATGGTGTACAATCGGATACCCGCAACAGCCATGCTGGAGAAGCTACCCACAAAGGTAATAAACTCGGCGGCAAAGCCGCTTGTGCCCGGCAAACCCAACGACGCCAAACCGGCGATGCTGAAAACAACCGCAATAACCGGCATCTGCCGTGCCAGCCCACCTAAATTGTCCAGATTGCGCTCATGAGACTTGTCATAAACCAGCCCCACCATAGCAAAGAGAAGCCCGGTGATAATGCCATGGCTGAACATCTGCAAGGTAGCTCCGGTCAAACTCACCTGAGTCAAGGCGAAGATGCCCAGAAGCACATATCCCATGTGGCTGACGCTACTGTAAGCAATCAGCCGCTTCAAATCCTTCTGCCTTAAGGTCACGGCGGCACCATAGAGCACGCTGACAACAGCTAAGGCTACCAGTAACGGAGCATAATGCAGAGCAACTTCAGGGAAGATAGTGACGCAAAGACGAATCATCCCGTAGCCACCCATCTTCAGCAATGCCCCGGCTAGAATCACGCTCGCCGCTGTGGGGGCATCGGTGTGGGCACCTGGCAACCAGGTATGCACCGGAACCACCGGCAGCTTAATGGCAAAACCAACCAGTAAGAAGAGGAACATGGCGGCGAGCGGGACAACAGGCTTAACTACAGTTAGACCTGCCAGCTCCATCATATTCAGACTGCCAGCGGTGAAATAAATGCTCAAGATGCCAGCCAGCATAAAAGCACTGCCGACAAGAGTATATATCACATATTTGATAGCTGAATACTCTTTTCTACCACTACCCCAGATAGAGATAAGAAAATACATCGGCACAAGCTCCAATTCCCAGAAAAGGAAGAACAGGACAAGGTCTAGAGAGCAAAAGACCCCCAGTATGCTCGTCTCCAGGAGCAGTAGCCAGATGAAATACTGCCGAGGCCTCAACTGGATGTTCCACGAGACCAGCACCGCCAAAACACCGAGGAACGTCATCAGTATCACCAAAGGCAAACTAAGGCCATCAACACCAAGGTGGTAGAAGGCATTAATCGCCGGTATCCAGGATATTTTCTCTTCAAACTGTATTTGCCCGATAGCTCCAGCAGAACGGTCAAAAAGACAGAAGACGGCCAGCGACAGAGCAAACGCTGCTAAAGTAAAAACCAGGGCTATTAACTTTATCGCCTTTGGCTTGGGGTTAGGCAATAAAGCAATAACGATTAACCCAACAATGGGGAGGAAGATTATAGTTGTCAAGTAATAATTGAACTCCAAATCAACTTACCTCATCCAAACAAATAAAAGCAGACTGCAATTGCTATCACACCGACAGCAATTGCCATGCCATAGGCTTGCAACTGGCCTGTCTGCGCCCGTCGCATAGCCCCACTCGTACTTGCCGTGCCGCTAGCTACGCCATCCACTGCTCCATCAATAACGCGGGAATCAAAGACGCTGAGCGCCGCAAAAATACCGTCAACTAGAACCCCGACCACAATCACTCTCTCATACAGTTCATCGAACCAGTATTTCCGGGAAAAGAGGATGTAAAAAGGCTTAAAAATCCTGCCCACAGCTTCAGCCGATAGCCACTTGGCATTATACATAGCGTAGGCTAGGAAAATACCCACACTAGCGACCAGCAGCGATATCAAGGGCAATGGATGGGCAAGCATGCCGAAGAAACCTGCAACAAAACTATGTGCCTCACTAGACCCACCATGGCCCAGGAACTGACCAAATGAGCCGGTAACATTGAGCCATCCCGAAGCAACTGACAAGACAGCCAAAGCAACCATGGGAACAACCATTACCGCCGGTGACTCGTGGAGCTTCCTATGCTCATGTCCGCTGTGGCTTGATACCACTCCACCCCGGTACTCGCCACCAAAGGTGAGAAACACAGCTCGGAACATGTAGAAAGCCGTCATAAACACGGTAATCATAGCCAGATAGAATAATATCTGATTGTGAGTGAAGGAATATGCCAGAATTTCATCTTTGCTCCAGAAGCCGGCAAGTGGCCAGATACCAGCAATACTTAACGAGGCGATAAGGAAGGTTATATAAGTCCATGGCATTGCCTTGCGCAAGCCACCCATTTCCCTCATGTCAAAAGTTCCTGTGCTATGGTTGACACTACCAGCACCAAGGAACAGAAGGGCCTTAAAGAAAGCATGATTAAACAGGTGAAAGATGCCCACGGCAACGCCACCAACACCCAGACCCAGCATCATATAGCCTAGCTGGCTAATAGTTGAATAAGCCAATACACGCTTGATGTCAGTCATCACCAGTCCCATACTAGCGGCAAAAATAGCTGTAAAACCACCGATGATTGCTACCGTAGTTAACGCCACCTGGCAATGCTCAAACAGCGGGAAGAAACGAGCTACCAAGAAGACTCCTGCAGCTACCATCGTCGCCGCATGTATCAAGGCGCTGACCGGCGTCGGACCTTCCATGGCATCTGGCAACCAGACGTGCAGGGGGAACTGCGCTGATTTGCCCACAGCGCCGGAGAAAACGCCGATAGCAGCCCAGGTCAAAACCGTCCCGGCTAAAGTCCCGGCTATAGCCAGACCATGCAGCTCCTCAATATCGAACGTACCTGTGTGGTAGAAAAGCAGAAGAATAGCCGCCAGAAAACCGAAGTCGCCAAAACGGGTGACTATAAAAGCTTTCTTAGCGGCATTGGCAGCAGAAGGCCGATGAAACCAGAAACCGATGAGGAGATAAGAGCCTAAACCAACACCCTCCCAGAACAAGAACAGGAAGACCAGATTATCAGCCATAACCAGGCCCAGCATGCAGGCAGTGAACAGGGACATGAAAGCGAAGTAGCGATGGTAGCCCGGGTCTCCATGCATGTAGCCTTGAGAATAAATCTGAATCATCAGGCTGACAAAGCTAACCACCACCACCATCACCGCTGTCAGAGAATCAACTATCAGCCCGATATGGACACTCAGGTCACCAACCACCACCCATTGGATATCAGGTATTTCCAGTTTATGCCTCGGAGCAGCCAAGACCTCTGCCAGCACCCAGAGAGAAAGGGCACAGGAAATTCCAATAGCACCTATGGTCACATAGCCACTGAGTTTGGGGCGGTTATTAAAGAAGGGTCTGAGGATAAAGGAAATAATGACTAGGGAGAAGAGCGGTAGCAGAAATATTAGCCACGGAACCTGGTGAGGCATTAGAGTTTCCTCAAGACCTCCTCGACAACATGTACTTTCTCCTGGGACACAAGAATTCGATAGCTAGCTAATTCGCCGACGTCAGGCTTCTTTGGGTCAGGTAGAATCCGCGTCGGTATTCCCTCACCTTCAAAGAATTCTTTCCACATCTCAGCTATCATTAAATTAGGCGCGCTTTTAACCTGAACCCACATGTCCTAGCTCATTACCATTTCATTAAATCGAATTTATCCACATCCACAGACTGACGATTGCGATAAATAGCAATAATTATAGCTATACCCACGGCAGCCTCAGCCGCAGCTACAACGATGACAAATATGGCAAATATCTGTCCGGTGAGAAGCAAAGGGACAACATAACGGGAAAAAGCAACCAGGGCGATATTCACCGCATTAAGCATAATTTCAATACACATCAAGATGACCACAGCATTACTCTTGGCCAAAACACCATACAACCCGATGGAGAAAAGAATCGCGGATAAAATAAGATAATGCTCTAAACCAACCGACATTTCATTTCTCCCTTATAAGCACGATAGCGCCTAGCACTGCTGCCAAGAGCAATACCGCCGTGATTTCCACAGGCAGCAAAAAGCCACCTCCACCAAATAGCTTCTCGCCTATAGCCTCCACTGTTTTCCCTTGAGGCGGCTCTCCGCTCATTGACCACTGGGTACTAATTACGGTGTACACCAGCGTCCCTAGAAGCAATAAGCTCACCACTAGGGCAGGGATACGCAACTCACCTGATGGGTTACCACGCCAGACATCATGCGTTAGCATTATGCCCACGATAATCAATATTGAGACGGCTCCTACATAGATAAGAATCTGCACAACCGCCAGAAAATCTGCATAAAGGGTTATATAAATCCCAGCTATAGTTAAGAAAAACAAGACCAAGCAGAGAGCTGCTCGAAAGACATCTCGTAAGATGACAACAGCTAGCGCTGCGCCAATGGTCACGGCAGCCAATATCCAGAAGACGATATCAAACACCGCGACCCCTCTTCTTACTTAGCGGTATTAAACCCAATTTCTGTCCACCTTCTTCTCTGTCTCTATTCCAGTAGATGAGCAGACTCTGTTTGGGCAGAGTTACCTCGATCTTAGGTCGAGCATAACCGCTGGGTTGCCTGATGCCAGACAATTGAAGTTCTTCCTTGCTCAACACAATGTCTTTCCGTCTGTGCTGCGCCCGCTCATAGCTTACGCCCATAGCCAGTGCCTCATAGGGACAGGACTCAACACACAAGCCACAGAACATACAACGCCCGGTATCCACTTCAAACTTATCAACCACATAATTGTTCTCACCACCTATGTGAGTGGCAATCTCAATGTTCCCTTGGGGGCAACTCTTGGCGCAAGTAGCACAGCCGGTACATTTATCAAGATACCACACTAACTCATTGCCTCGTATGCGCCGTGAAACTGCCAACTTCTCTTCTGGATACTGCACGGTAATCGGGGGACGGAACAGATGCTTAAAAGTAACTGCCATCCCCTTAGCTATACCGATTCCGTATCTCTCAAACTTCAACTCGACCGCCTCCTAGGGTAAACAACTTCGACCATAGCAGTATCAAAACTCCAGCAAAAACAAAGTTCACCACCACCATCACCCACATAGTTCCTGGCAGCCATAGCACCTCAGCAGCAACGATAAACAGGTTAACTATCGACATGGGCAGTAGACCTTTCCAGGCAAAGGCCATCAACTGGTCAACACGCAACCTGGGGAGGGTAGCACGCATCCACACAATAACCGAAAACACCGCCACGACTTTAATGAGAAACCATATAATCGGCGGCAACAATGGGCCTTGCCAGCCACCAAGGAAAAGCGTAGCAATGATACATGAATACGCCAGAGCATGCCCATACTCACCAAGATAGAACATGGCAAACTTCATCCCGGAATACTCAATGTGATACCCTGCTACAATTTCAGAATCAGCTTCGAGAAGGTCAAACGGACTCCGATTCATCTCAGCAACCGTTCCTAAGAAAAAGATAATAAAACCAAGAGGCTGCAGTATAAGAAAAGGAATGCTTTGTGAACCTACAATCTGGGTCATCGACAGCGACCCAGCCATCAATACCACACCCAGAATCGCCAGAATCACCGGCAACTCATAGCTAACCATCTGGGCCACCGTCCGTAAAGCTGCTATCAAAGCGTATTTGTTGTTGGATGCCCAACCAGCCGTGTATATGCCAACTGCAGATACAGAACTGATTGCCACCACATAAACTATGCCTACATTTAGGTCAGTTAAGATAGCGCCCGTGCTAAACGGTACCACAGCAAAAATCATCAGCACTGGAACAAACACAATCACCGGCGCTAGCCAGTGAAGTATCCTATCACCATTGGCTGGCACAATGTCTTCCTTCAATAGTATCTTTGCAGCCTCGGCAAGCGGCTGGAAAATCCCCTCCGGCCCAAGCCGGTTGGGCCCCAGACGAATCTGAAACCGACCCAGCAGACGCCTCTCATACCAGATGAAAACTATAACCATAACCAATACAAACACAAGGACAACCACTATGCCGACTATAGCTGGAATAACATAAGCCAGCCATTCCCATCCCGGCCAGATGTTAGTCAACCACAGGCGAAACTGCTCAAGAAGCGTCATTACCGGTCTATCTCCCCTAAACAGACATCTATGCTGCCAAATGTGATTATCAAGTCAGCTACCTTCCAGCCAACAACCATGTCCTTCAACGCAGTCAGATTAATCAGCGTCGGAGGACGAATATGGAACCTGTAAGGAGCAATGGAATTATCGCTGACCAGATAAAAGTCAAGCTCGCCTTTCGGTCCTTCTATATGCCCGTAGACCTCGCCAACCGGCGGCCGTAGCAACTGAGGTACTTTGACACAAACCTCACCCTCAGGCAACTGGGCTATCGCCTGCTCCAAAATACGAACGCTCTGCCTCATCTCCTGCATCCTCACCCAATAGCGGTCATAGTTATCACCAACGCTACCCACCGGTATCTCGAAGTCGAAGCGCTCATAAATGGAATAGGGGTCAGCTCGACGGATGTCCCACTTGACACCACTGGCTCGAAGCACTGGCCCACTGGCTGCGGTATTTATCGCCGTATCCTTGGGCAAAATGCCAACGCCTTTAGTCCGCACCAAAACAACCTCGTTCTGCGACAGAAGCTGGTCATATTCATCAATAAACCCTGGCATCTCAGCCACAAACTTGCTCAAAGCCGGCAAGAATTCTTCGGGGATATCCTGACTGACGCCACCGATGCGCATATAATTATAGGTAAGCCGCTGACCGCAAACCATCTCAAATAGATCCAGGAGCTTTTCTCTTTCCCGCCACATATATAATACCGGCGTCATTATAGCCCCGAGGTCATTGAGGAAAAAGCCGACTGCCATAAGATGGCTGGCAATACGCATCATCTCAGCCATAATAATCCTCAAATATTCAGCCCGTTCCGGAACTTCTATCCCGGCCAGCTTCTCCACCGCCAGAACATAGGCAAAATTGTTCGTCATCGAAGCTAGGTAGTCCAATCTATCGGTAAACGGAATGTTCTGGGTATAGGTTCGTCCTTCAGCCAGTTTCTCAATCCCGCGGTGAAGATACCCGATAACAGGTTCCACATCCACAACCACTTCACCATCAAGAGTAACCCTCATGCGAAAGACACCATGAGTTGATGGGTGCTGCGGACCCATATTAAGGATAAAAGGCTCGGTCCTTATCGGCATCTTAGAGATAATCCCTCCGTAATGGATGCCCAACAAATCCTTCCCAGAGTAACAAACGCTTCAAATTAGGGTGACCTTCGAAGACGATGCCCATTAGGTCATAGGCTTCCCGCTCTTGAAAATCGGCCGACCGCCATATTCCAACTACCGAGGGCACCGCTGGTTTGTCACGTTCATAACAGCGTGTCTTCAAAACTAAGCTGTGGTTATGCTTCAACGAAATCAAATGGTAAACAACTTCAAAATAATCCATGTAGTCAACGGCAACAAGATTGGTAAGGTAATCGAAATCAAGCCCCGGCGCATTCTTAAGAAACTCCGCTACCTGATAAAGAGATTCACTCTTAATAACAACCACCGCCCTGTCGGCAGCAACCACCGAGTCAGGAAACTTTTCAGTTATTTTCTTGACTATTTCTTCGCCATTCAGAACTATGGTCATGTTCTTTTAATGCTATCCCTGATGATTTTCTCGTGTATTTTCCTGATGCCATGAATTAATCCCTCAGGCCGAGGTGGACACCCGGGTATATAGACATCAACGGGAATTATTCGGTTAATCCCCGGCACAACACTGTAGGACTCCCTGAAGGTGCCGCCGCTGATGGCACAAGCGCCCATAGCAATCACCCATTTGGGCTCAGCCATCTGTTCATAGACCAATTTGACTGCTGGTGCCATTTTCCAGGTTAGTGTCCCGGCAACAATCATTAAATCAGCCTGGCGAGGTGACCAGC
>JBBISW010000035.1:0-15285 GCA_037441105.1 Chloroflexota bacterium | reverse complement strand
TATTTTTTGATGTTGAAGGCGTAGGAACAAGCTACAATCATGGCGACGGCGAATAGCACGAGTATCAGAAATTCGATGTGAATTGGTAATGGTGAACTCGCTTGGCTGAATGTGGCCCAGCGTAAGGTATCAACCCCGTAGGTCAATGGGTTTACATAGCTTAAGCTTTTTAGCCAATCTGGAGCTGAAGTTAGTGGAAAGAGGGCTCCGCTGGTGAAGAACATAGGCATAATCACCAGGCTCATGATGAAGTTGAATGCTTCCATGCTGTTTATAATTGAGGCAATCAACAGCCCGATACATACTAGCCCTATCGAGATGAGAATCATAGTGGGGATTAATATTAGAACTGATAAAGGGGACAGGTGGACACCCACCAGGAATGCCAGCGGCAGCAGGATAGAACCCTGGATGAGGGCACTTGTTCCGCTGCCAAGGGCTTTGCCGATGACGATGGAGGTCCGTGAGACAGGGGCTACCATTATCTCTTTCCAGAAACCGAATTCTCTATCCCATATCACGGAAATGCCAGACCAGACGGAGGTAAACAGCAGGGTCATACCGATTATTCCCGGGAATATGAAAGTCTGGTAACTCTGTGCATCGGACAGCTCCATACCGCGCATGCCGCTGCCGAAAACCAGCAGCCAGAGCAAAGGCATTATCAGGGAGGAAATAATTCGCGATTTTTCACGCCAGTATCTGATGACTTCTCGGCGCCACAATCCATAGATTTTCTTAAGCTCGCTCATCTTGCCTGTCTCCCCATCATCATGTATTTTCTGAAAGGTGATTCAGCCTCTTCGGCTCTTATGTCGTGCCCTGTATAGTAGAGGAATACGTCATTTAGCGTCGGGCGGTGTGTAGATACCGAGCTGACCTCAACTCCAATTTCGGCGGCGATTTTAATCAGTCTGGGTATGAGCTTTTCGGCATTTGAGACGGTCAATCTCAGAGTATCCTTTGAAGCGTCTATGTAGGGAGTTAGCTTGAGTTCGGTTAGGCGGGTAGCAAGTTTTTCCGGTTGGATTGTGGTAATGGTTATGACATCGCCTTTTAGAGTAGCCTTCAAATTGGCAGGGGCGTCAACAACTTTGATTTTCCCGTAGTCAATGATGGCTACCCGGCTGCAAAGCCGGTCGGCTTCTTCCATATAATGGGTGGTGAGGATAATGGTGATTTTGGATGACCGAGCCAGGTTTTTAATGTATGTCCAGAGGTGTTCTCTAGTTTGAGGGTCGAGACCCAGAGTAGGTTCGTCAAGGAAGAGCACCTTGGGACTGTGAAGCAAACCCCTGGCGAGTTCTAGTCGTCTTCTCATCCCGCCTGAATAGGTCCTCATGGGGTCATTGGCTCTATCTTCCAGCCCCACCAGATTCAGGACTTCTGCCACACGCTTTTTGGCTGGCTCTGTCGGTATGTCGTAAAGGCAGGCATGAAGCTGCAGATTTTCTCTGCCGGTGAGGCGGTCGTCAATGCTCGGGTCTTGAAACACAATGCCGATGCTGCGTCTAACATTGGCTGGCTGTTTTAATATATTGAAGCCATTTACGGTAGCAGTACCTGAGGTTGGGTTGGTTATGGTGCACAACATAGAGATGATTGTTGTTTTGCCGGCACCGTTTGGGCCGAGCAGGCCGAATACCTCGCCGTAGTCTATTGTAAGGCTTAGTTTGTCAACAGCAACGAGGTCGCCGTATTTCTTGGTTAAATTCGTGGTTTCAATGGCGAATTTTGTGGGATTATTTGTCAAGTCTCTCACCCTTTATCCCTCTCCTTCTGAGGAGGAAGTTCCTTATGGCAAGGGCTAGCCTATCCCCGGGGTGGGGAAGCGGCGGCATATAGAGACTACCTGTTCGGCTATTTCCCTTTGAATTTTCTTGTCCTCAGGGTGAGAGAGCACCTTAAGAATGAAGGAGGCAATAGTCTTCATTTCCTGTGGCCCGAACCCTCTGGTGGTGGTGGCAGGTGTGCCCAGCCTGATGCCGCTGCTGATTTGCGGTGGTCTGGAGTCAAAGGGGATGGTATTCCTGTTTACCAAGATGCCAGCGGCTTCAAGAGCATCCTGGGCAGCTTTGCCGGTTATTCCTGTTGAGGTGAGGTCAATGAGGATAAGATGGTTATCAGTGCCACCGGAAATCAGGCGTAAGCCGTTCTGCTGAAGCTCAGTGGCAAGGACTTGGGCGTTTTCTAAGACTGCCTTCTGGTAGGTGATGAACTCGGGCTGCATAGCTTCATAGAAAGCTACGGCTTTAGCAGCAATGGCGTGCATTAGTGGTCCACCTTGCATCGCGGGGAAAACAGCAGCATCAATTTTTGAAGCCAGCTCTTGTTTACATAAAATGAAACCGCTACGAGGACCACGTAAGGTCTTGTGAGTAGATGAGGTGATTATTGGGGCGTGAGGAACTGGTGAAGGGTGTAAATTGGTTGCCACCAATCCGGCTAGGTGAGCCATGTCCGCTACAAGCAGGGCACCTGCCATGTCGGCGATGCTACGGAAGCGGCTGAAGTCGATAGTTCGGGGGTAGGCACTGGCTCCGGATATAATCAGCTTCGGCTTGTGCTTCAGGGCCAGTTTTTCTATCTCGCTGTAATCAAGCCTTTCAGTTTCTCGGTCAACTCCATAGAGGATGAAGGTGTACCATTTTCCCGAGAAATTGACCTGGGCTCCATGGGTCAGGTGGCCACCGTGGCTCAAGCTCATCCCCATAACGGTGTCACCGGGCTGGAGGAGGGCGAAATAGGCTGCCATATTAGCTTGGCTGCCACTGTGGGGCTGGACATTGGCGTGCTCGGCATTAAAAAGTTTCTCGGCTCGCTCGATTGCCAAGTTTTCGATGGCGTCTATGTTAGGGCAGCCAGCGTAGTAGCGGTGCTGCGGGTAGCCTTCAGCATACTTATTAGTTAGTATCGAGCCTTGGGCCTGGAGCACGGCCTTGCTGGCATAATTTTCGGCGGCAATAAGGTTTATGGTCTCTTTCTGCCGTCTAGCTTCAAGTTCCAGAAATCGAGCGATTTCGGTGTCTTGTTTGGGGTTACCCAATCTGCATCTCCAAAGGATTTAAAGAATGATACCATCACCCTGAATTAAGGTCAACAATCATAAGTGAAAGATCATAGGCGGAAGATTGCCAGGCAACGCCAGTTTACTTGTAGTGCGTCCCGCTTTGCGGGATAGCCTCGCTACGGAAAAGCGACCCTAAAGGGTCGCACTACATCGAAAATTAGCTGCTCTGAAGGGTCGCTACTGACTTTTTTTACCAATGCGGATGGAATCTTTGGGAAAAAACCGAAAAACCGCTTGACAGTGCGGGGGGGGTGATATAGTATAAGATTGTAAGCTAAGATTTCGGAAAAACTAAACTGTTACGTATACTGGGTGGCAGTTTATGTGACGGGGGAAACACTCGTGAAGTCATCTATTGCCAAAGTGAAGTTGAGCATTGTTTTGGTAATGCTAATGGTACTGGGCAATGCTTGTCTTGCACCGCCCCAATCAGAAGGTAACACGTCGTCGGTAATCTCAAGCCTTGAAGCCGAGTATATAAATGTTTATCCTTTAGGGACTTCTCAAATCAAATGTGTTACTTCGAACCCCGATGATGGTGTGGTGCAGTTCAGTTGGTCATGCACCGGTGGCAATATAGTGGGTGAAGGCTCCATTGTTACCTGGCAGTTGCCAAGTGATTATGGCGATTATTATATAATGGTCATTGCCAAAGATAAGAATGGGGTTAGTAGCAAAGCCGTTTTGACCATTAGCGTGGTGCCTAGACCATATGAGGGCTGCTGTGGTCGGTGACAGGAGAGAGATTTGTCTTATGCGTTATAAGGAACTTTGTGATGATGAGACGAGCAATCAAGGTTGGAATTACAGCTTTGATGCTGGTGTTACTGGTGTATGCCGCGGGATGTACTAAAACAGAGACACAGGGCCCAGAGTTAAGGATACTCAGCCATAGTATGACCGTCCACGGGTTCACCGGAGCTGGACCCCAAAGTTCGGCTGTGGTAATTGGGAGGGCCCAGAACGTTGGTAATACTAGTATAATGTTTGCGGTGGTGGCAGTTAATTTTTATGACAAAAACAAGAAGCTCATAGCCACTGCATCGGCTATTAATGAAAACCTGCAGCCTGGTGGGATATGGGATTTTAATGTTAAGACCGTTGGCCCTGATGCCTGGAAGATTGTGAGCTATGACATTGCTGCTGGCACAAAACAATAGTCTTGGCCTGTTGTATCAAGGGCTGTGAATTGTGTAAGATTAGGTCGAACAAAAGTTATTATTAAAGGGAGGTGAATGACAATGAACGTTTTTAGAGGTGGTTTGGGTATAGCTGTGGTCATGCTGGTTGTGGTAGCCCTGCTGGGTGGTGCCTGTGGTCCAAAGGCACCACCACCGCCGACATTACCACCGGTACCTACTGGCAATCAGCCGCCGGTGATTTCAAGTCTGACAGCGGCTAAGATGCAGCTTTATCCTTCAGGAAATACCGAGATTCAGTGCATAGCTCAAGATGCTGATGGTGACCAGTTGGATTTCAAATGGGCATGTACCGGCGGTAGCTTTAGCGGTGCTGGGCCTACCGTTATCTGGCAAGCTCCAGCGGCTTACGGAACTTATACTGTTACGGTCAATGTGGAAGACCGCAAAGGTGGTTCAGCGCAGGCCAGCTTGACCATGACGGTTGGTGCTAACCAATCGCCAGTGATTTCCAGCCTGACTGCCAACCCGTCTGGGATTCTATACGGGGGCAGCACAACGCTTACTTGTATTGCTAGTGACCCTGATGGTGACGTGGTCAGATATAGCTGGTCAGCTAGCGAGGGCAATATCACCGGCGTGGGAAATAAAGTTACCTGGGTGGCGCCTAACAAAGGCGGGAACTACAACATCACAGTTATCGTCAGCGATGGCAAAGGTGGTGAGACCAGGGGCAATGTAATGGTTGCTGTGGCGGCGGCAGTGCGCACAGTAACCATCACACCAGTTGCTCAAGAGACTGGCACGGTAGATTCGGAAGGAGATAAAGACAATTCCCGAACTAGAGCAGGGGATGACGAGAAGAACGTTGGCTATTGCGCCTTCTGGAGCTTTGATATTTGGAGTCTGGCAGGTAAAAGGATAGATAATGCTAGCTTGAAGTTCACTACCAGGCAAATAGCCGGTAACCCATTCCCGGCCACCACAGGACTTAACGGTTTGTGGCTGTGGAAGGTTACCTATGGTGATAAGCTGCCGAAGTTTCATTATACTGGCAGCAAGCTGCAACGCGCCACTCTTCTGATGAGTCCGCCAACTGTGGTAGACGTGACTCCGGAGATAGCTCTTCTCGCCGATGCGGCTATTACACGCTTTCAGATGGAAGCTCTGTTCCAGAAGGTAACCAACGGTAACAATGTTTCCGAGTGGATTGAGTGGTCGGAAGTTGTTCTTGAGGTTACCTATTCAGAAAAGTAGATTTAAAACTTTCTGCAGATATTTATTTAAGGCGGCCTTTTGGCTGCCTTAAATATTTCTTTCTACTTTTGACATATTGTTGCCGTAGTGGTAATATTAGGAAGTTAGCAGTCTTGGAGGGAGAGTGCTAAAAATGTTGAAAGGTTTGACACCGAGAAGAGAAGCAGTTCTGAAGATAATTATTGGTGAGTATATAGCGACGGCGGTGCCTGTAGCTTCAGATGCTATTTTCCGTAATTATCAGCTAGGGGTGAGCCCGGCGACTATTCGCAATGATATGGCATACCTGGAGGAGGAGGGCTATATTGCACGGCCTCATACCTCGGCTGGTAGTGTGCCTACGGACAAAGGTTATCGGCATTATGTGGAATCACTGGCTAAAGAGGTTGAGCTTCCCACGGAGGAGCAATATCGCATTCGTAAGCTTTTCCAGGAAGTAGAGGAAGAATTTGAGAGGTGGCTCAAACTGGCGGCAGCTATCATGGCACGCTTAGTTAGGACTGCAGCGCTGGTCACTTTTCCTAAGCCAAGGCAGTGTCGGTTAAGGCATCTGGAACTGGTAGCCTTACATGAGTTTGTAGCTCTTATGGTACTGGTGCTCAGTGAGGCGATACTTAAGCGACAGCTCTTGTCTTTTGATAAACCGATGACCCAGGAGCAGCTAACCGGATTTGCTAATAAGTTGAATGCTGCTTATTCAGAGCTGAACAGCTCTGAGATTTCGGCTAAGACGCTAGAGCTTTCCGCAGAAGAGAACCAGGTGATGGAGGCTGTTCTTGACATGATGGTTGCTGAAGATGAGATTGAGTACTATCAACCTTATCTTGAGGGATTGCGACTGATGCTAGGCCAGCCCGAGTTTGCTCAAAAAGACAGGATGTTAAGTATCATGGAACTGATGGAGACTCAGGAGTGGCTCAGGTCTGCTTTTCCCAGGTGGTCGAGTGATGTGGGTGTGCGGGTTATTATTGGTGGGGAGAATCAGGATGAGACATTGCGCGATTTAAGCTTGGTTTTCAGCCGCTACGGTGTTCCTGGTCGGGTTGGTGGTGCTATCGGGGTGATTGGTCCCACCCGGATGGATTATCGTCAAGCCATTTCTGCGGTGAGTTATATGTCAGGGATATTGAGCGATTTGGTGGCTGGAGTTTGCCGTGGGGATTAGAATTATTTAAGGAGGCTTTGGATTGGCTGAACAGAACAGAGAGATAGCTGAGGATGAAGTGTCTGCGTTGGCTGAAGATGATGTCGATTCCTTAAAGCAAGCTGTGGCTAAGGAAAGGGAGAAGGCTGAAAAGTATTTGGCTAATTGGCAGAGAGCTGAGGCTGACTTTAGAAACTATAAGATGCGTGAAGAACAGGAGAAAAAAGAGACGATAAATTGGGCTAATTCCACGCTGGTTTGTGATATATTGCCGGTACTGGATGCTTTTGACCGTGCTTTTGAGGGAGTTGCTACCACGGGTAAAAGTCTCAGTTGGGTTACCGGTTTCAGGCAGATCCAGCGGATGCTGTTAGACGTTTTGAATAAGCATGGTCTGGCCGAAATGAAGTGCGTTGGTGAGGCGTTTGACCCGAGCCTCCATGAGGCGGTGGCGCAAGAGGAGGGAGCAGAAGGCATGATACTTGATGAGGTTCGAAAGGGGTATAAATTAAAGGAAAGATTGCTTCGAGCACCCCAGGTGGTGGTGGGGAAGAGTGGTCAGGTGGCGGTACCGGAGGCCATGGGAGAGAGTGAAGAAGGCTTAACCTAGAATAAAAATAGCGTTGGAACATAAAATTTAAGGTCAGAAGGAGGACAACATGGGAAAAGCAGTTGGCATTGATTTGGGTACCACATTCAGTCTGGTGGCGGTTATCGAAGGTGGCGAGCCAAAAATAATCCCCAATGCTGAAGGTGAAAGGCTTACACCTTCGGTCGTAGCCATTGACAAAAAGGGCGAGCGGCTGGTGGGGCTGCTGGCAAAACGGCAGGCGATTACCAATCCTGATAATACTATTTTCAGTGTAAAGAGGCTGATGGGGCGCAAGTTTAAAGATGCCGAGGTTCAGTATGATATAAAGCGGTTGCCTTACAAAATAGTTGAAGCCAATAATGGTGATGCTTGGGTGGTGATGGGGGGCAAGCAGTATAGCCCAGCGGAGATCTCAGCGATGATTCTACAGAAACTGAAGATTGATGCTGAAGCTTATCTCGGTGAGAAGGTCACCGATGCTGTGGTTACGGTGCCGGCTTATTTCAATGATAGCCAGCGCCAGGCGACCAAAGATGCCGGAACCATCGCCGGTTTGAATGTGTTGCGCATAATCAATGAGCCGACAGCCTCGGCTCTGGCTTATGGTCTGGATAAAAAGCAAGAGGAGACTATCGCTGTATATGACCTCGGTGGTGGCACGTTTGACATTTCTATACTTGAACTTGGCGAAGGCACTTTTCAAGTGAAGTCGACTGCTGGTGACACGCATCTCGGCGGCGATGACATTGACCAGAGGATTATGGACTGGCTGTGCGATGAGTTTAAGAAAGAGGCGGGCATAGACTTGAAGCAGGACAGGATGGCGTTGCAGCGGCTAAAGGATGCTGCAGAAAAAGCGAAGCGCGAGCTGTCTACAGTAGGTCAGACAGAGATAAACTTGCCTTTCGTCACGGCTGATGCCTCTGGGCCAAAGCACATGAATATAACTCTGACAAAGGCTAAGCTGGAGCAATTATCGCTTGATCTGTTGGAGAAGACGATAGGGCCTTGCCGTCAGGCTTTAAGCGATGCAGGCCTTACTGCTGCTCAGGTAAGCGATGTGATTCTGGTTGGTGGTCAAACAAGGATGCCCAAGGTGCAAGACATGGTGCGCCAGTTTTTCAGCAAGGAACCGATTAAAGGTGTTAACCCGGATGAGGTGGTAGCGTTGGGGGCAGCCATTCAGGCGGGTGTGCTCAAGGGCGATGTAAGAGAGGTCCTGCTGCTTGATGTTACGCCGCTCACTCTGGGGATAGAGACGTTGGGTGGGGTGGCGACGCCACTTATCCCGAGAAATACTACCATCCCAACTTCGAAGAGCCAGATTTTCAGCACGGCGGCTGACAATCAGCCCAGTGTGGAAATTCATGTGCTCCAGGGGGAGCGCCCTATGGCGGCGGATAATCGAACTCTGGGGCGCTTCATCCTTGATGGCATTTTGCCGGCACCGAGGGGTGTACCACAGATTGAGGTTAGTTTTGATATCGATGCTAATAGCATTTTGAGCGTTCGGGCCCAAGACAAAGGCACGGGCAAAGAGCAGAAGATTACTATTACTGCTTCCAGCGGTCTGAGCAAAGAAGAGGTGGAGAAGATGAAGAGAGATGCCGAAGCACACGCTGCTGAAGATGCCAGAAAGAAAGAAGAGGTAGAAACTCGCAATATGGCTGATACCTTGGTTTATACTGCTGAACGAACGCTCCGCGAACAGGGGGATAAGATTCCTGCGGACTTGCGGCAGGAAGTTGAAGGTAAGATAGCTGCAGTGCGCTCAGCTCTGCAGGGCACGGACATAAATTATGTTCGCAGCACTACTGAGGAATTATCCCAGACGATGCAGAAGATCGGTGCTGCTGTTTATCAGCAAGCTGGAGCACCACCTCCGCCTGGTGGTGAGGCTCCCGGTGGTGAAGCTCCAGGTGGGCCTCCAAGTGGTGAAGAGGGCACTGTGGAAGGTGAGTTCAGGGAAGTATAAGGCTGCTTCTTTCTTGGCCTTAGCTATCATGGCGGCGGATGTTGTCCTGAAATGACTGTCCGCCGCCTGTGTTTTAGCAGATGCGTGTTGCGTCAAAATAAACTGTTACCGAACATCGCCATATTGACAGCAGGGCTGGAAATCAATAATATAGGTAAAATCTTAATCGAAGGAGGTTCAAATTTATGGCGAAGAAAAGCATAACAGTGAGTGGTGTGGTCGCAGGTATTATAGCTATAGTCGCTGGTGTGTTAATTCTGCTTCAATGGTTACCTCTTTACATAATTGTTGGTGTCTTTCTTATTGTGTGGGGTGTGTTGGCCTTTATAAATAAGTGACAGTATTTCTGTTTGCTTTAGGCAATGCTTGCCTTGGCCTGAGGGCATTAGTTATTTTGGGAAGGAGGTAATGTGATTATGTTTGGCTTGGTTATACCCCCTCTAGTAATCGGGATTGTAACCCTGATATTCGGAATCATTGTGATGATTTTCCCCCGGATACTCAACTATCTGGTAGGGATCTGGCTCATCATATATGGGCTAACGCTTATCTTCTAAAGCTCATAACTTGCTAGGAAGCTGAAGACCTATCGTAGGCAACCTGTTCGAAGCAACAGGGATTGTCTAATAATTCCTCTGTGTCATTGCGAGCCCTTCGCTTTGTGTGTTCTGAGGGAGCACTCCGCTTTTTTTGTTATTCTGAGCGTAGCGAAGAATCTCACATGGCTCAGTGTAAACTCCACGACTGAAGAATCTCACTCAGGGTAAACTCCGTGTGGCAATCTCTGAGATTGCGTGGTGGTGTATGCCCCTCACTACGACAAATAGAACACGCTACAATCCGAGATTGTTTATTAACACTCCATTCCTAATGTAGCCTCGACCCTTCAGGGTCGGGACCAGCGAGGCTCCTGTCCCGACCCGGCCACCCCACGGCCTAGGTCGTGGAAAAGCCTCGCAGCTACATCCTTAATTAATAAACAACTTCACAATCTTGATTTTGCTTCTACTTAAAGCTGGTGCTAGACTAAGGTGTGCTTTATTTCGGAACATCTGGCTTCAGCTATAATGATTGGGTAGGTGGCTTTTACCCTCGTGGGATGCCGAGGCGGGAATGGCTTAGTTACTACGCCCGGGAATTCAATGCTTTAGAGCTGAATGCGACTTTTTATGCCTTGCCCAGGCTCTCTGTTCTGGAAGCCATGGTCGCTAAGACTGGGGACGGCTTCTTATTCTCAGTCAAGGCGAATCAGGAGATGACACATCAGCGTCAGCAAGATAGCAGGGTCTTTACAGCTTTTGTCCATATACTCCAGCCTTTTGTTGGTTCTGGCAAGCTGGGCTGTGTGTTGGCTCAATTTCCGTACAGTTTTGGCTTCAGCCGCCAGAACCGAGATTACCTGGCGCTTTTTCGAGAGCGGCTGGGGGATTTGCCGGTGGTTGTTGAATTTCGCAACTCTCAATGGCTGAGTGAGGAAGTCTTTGAGTGGTTGCGCAGCCATAACCTTGGTTTTTGCTGTGTTGACGAACCGCAATTGCCCAAGCTCCTGCCACCGGTAGCTGAGGTTACCAGCAATATCGGATATGTGCGTTTTCATGGGCGTAATGCAGCCAAATGGTGGCAGCATGAATACGCTTATGAAAGATATGATTATACCTATTCGGCAGAGGAGCTTAAGGGGTGGCTGCCGCGGATAAATAAGCTGAACAGCCTGACTGAGAGGACTTTTGTCTTTGCCAACAATCACTGGCGTGGCCAGGCGATAGGCACTATTCGCCAACTCCGCGTTATGGTTGACTAGTTTGCTTTCCTATTTAGCATAAGCTAGAATAGTCTCTATAGTATGTTAAGACAGGTTTGCGAAATGACCAACTTTACTGAGTTTTATGAGCGTTTAAAAGAAGAGCAGATGCGCTTGAATTCCGAACTCCGGCAGTTGAAAGCCGAAGAGAAGTCTGCTGATGAGCAGCGAGAAGGCAGTCCCTTTGGAAAGAGGGAAGAAGGGGCTACTGAAGCTTTTGAGTTAGAGAAGAGGTTGGCTCTGGGGAGTCGTCTGACCAGTGCTCTGACCGAGGTGGAACACGCTCTAAAGAAGTATGAAGCAGGTACTTACGGCATATGTGACCTTTGCGGTAAGCCGATAGAGCCAGCCAGGCTTGAGGCATTACCTCATGCGAATTTGTGCCTTGAATGCAAAGCACGCCAGGTGAAGAATGCCAGGAGTAAATCGGTACGCTAGTGGGTGGCGGGCGGGATTATTCCTCATCATTGCTGCCTTTGTGGTAGCGCTAGACCAGACAAGCAAGCTTTGGGTTAGGTCTCATTTAGAGCTTGGTGAAATAATCCCTCTTGCGGGCCCTTTAAGCTTGGTCTATGTACGAAATACTGGTTCGGCTTTTGGTCTTTTTGCTAATCAGGCTTTCCTGTTAACCCTAATTGCCATCGTCGGTCTGGTGGCTGTCCTGTTATTCTATCGCTACCTTTCACGGTCAAGCCTGCTAGGCAGCATAGCTTTGGGCTTAGTTTTTGGTGGTGCTGTAGGCAATCTAATAGACCGTGTTCGCTTTGGTTATGTCACTGACTTTGTTGATGTTCGGCTGTGGCGTGATTTTCACTGGCCAGCATTTAACATTGCCGACTCGGCTATAACAGCAGGTACTATAGTTCTGGTCATTTTTATTTTCTGGGCACTGAGAAAAGGCGATGGTAGTTCCTCGGGAGCCGGAAGTTAGAATACTGCTGGTTGCTGAGTCAGCAGTTCGCCTGGATAAATATCTGGCTGAAGCATGTCCTGAATTGTCTCGCTCTCGTCTTCAGAAGTTGATTGAACAGGGCTGCATTTTAGTTAACGGATATGGAGCCAAGGCGAGCCAGAAGTTGAACTTAGGAGACAGAATTCATGTTACCTTGCCACCTCTTGAGCAAGTCTCTCTTGTTGCCGAATCTATCCCATTGACTGTAGTCTATGAGGACGATGAGCTTCTGATTATAGATAAACCGGCTGGATTGGTTGTCCATCCGTCTCCGGGGCATACGGCGCATACCTTGATTAATGCTCTTTTAGCTCGTTGTCCTGATTTGGCTAGTTTTGCTGATGCCATGCGACCGGGTATAGTCCACCGATTAGATAGAGATACTTCAGGGCTGATGATTATAGCTAAGAATAGCTCGGTCCAGCAGTATTTGATTCATCAGTTCAAGGCTCGGGCAGTTTCCAAGGGTTATCTTGTATTGGTTAAAGGCAAACTGACTCCGAGCCAAGGTATCATTGATGCTCCTTTGGGGCGTGACCCATCTAATCGTAAACGCATGGCAGTGGTAACTGGTGGCAAGCAGGCCAGAACTAGATATAAAGTTAAGGAGTATCTAGGGGATTACACCTTGCTCGAAGTTACCACTGAGACTGGTCGGACCCATCAGATACGGGTTCATTTAGCGGCTATCGGCTATCCGGTCGTTGGTGACCCGGTTTATGGTGTTAAGTCGGCCTATGTTAAGCGACAGTTTGTCCATGCTTACCGGTTGGGTTTCCGTTTGCCGACCAGTAGGGAATATCGGGAGTTCACCTGTGAATTACCATCAGATTTAAAACAGGCTATACAACTTATTAGGGAGTAAAGGTTTAGTTTGATTTCGCCGCTTCCTATTGCTTAATGTGTAGGTAATGTGTTAAATTGTATTTGAAGAGAGGTATTTAAAATGAAGGGTGCTGACAAGTCTTTTGAACAGATTAAAAAAGGTCAAATGGGGCGTGAGAGTGAATTGTATTCTCAGTTACTTGGCAAAAGTGAGTTCGGCGATTTGGAGACCTTTGAAGCTGATTCCGCCGTTCGGCGGAATGAGTTGCTATTTAAAATCCAAACCGACATGGAGGATGTCAGGAATGCCTTGAAGCAGGCTGAGCAGCTAACCGAGCGGCTCAGGCGAAGATTGAGCGAGCTTGAAGGTATGTATCGCATCCTGACCAGGAAATAAGGCTTGACGATAGACCAGCGAAAGCCCTCTCGTTTTTCAATATGTCAAGTTTCAAGCAGTTTTAAGAATAATGCTTAGCAGCACTCTTTGTCATTGCGAGCCCTTCGCTTTGTGTATTCTGAGGGAGCGCTTCGCTTTTATTGTCATTCTGAGCGCAGCGAAGAATCTCACCGCTCAGCATAAACTCCGTGACCGAAGAATCTCACTCAGGGTAAACTCCGCGTGGCAATCTCTGAGTTCCTTCATTTCGTTAAGGACAAGGCTTCGTCCCGATTGCATCGGGACTCGCAATGACGAATAAATATTCTTAAGGAGTCAAATTTGAAGCAGAAGCCAAAAGAGTTTGCTTTAGAGTATGCTGGCTTCTGGATTAGGTTGGGGGCAGGTGTCATCGATCTGTTAATCTTGGGGCTTGTGGTCGGGGTAATCGTCTGTGTTTCTCCTGCCCCGGTAATTTGGGCGCCAAGCGGGTTGGTGATGTCGTTTGTTTATTGGTTGGGCTTTTGGATATGGCGGGGGCAGACTCCCGGGAAAATGGCGGCGGGAATAAAGATAATCCGTACTGATAGTTCTCCAATTACCTGGCAATATGCTCTTCTCCGTTGCTTGGGCTATATTGTCTCAGCGATAACTGTGTTTATCGGCTTTATCTGGGTTGCCTTTGATAGTCGCAAGCAAGGTTTACATGATAGGATTGCTGATACTTACGTGGTAAAGTTGCCAGTAAAGCAAGTAGTATTCACAGGGTCTTATGCTCGAGGTGGGGCTGGCTGTGTCTAAGACGACAGTACGAGTTCGCTTTGCCCCCAGCCCAACCGGTTATCCTCATTTGGGCAATGTCAGGACGGCTCTGTTCAATTGGCTCTTTGCCCGGCACAGTAATGGCATCTTTATTTTACGTATTGAAGACACCGATATCTCTCGCCTGGTGAAAGGAGCGACGGAGACTATCTTGGATAGTCTCCGCTGGCTGGGGCTTGATTGGGATGAGGGTCCCTATTTCCAATCACAGCGGCTGGAGCTTTATCGTGAGGCAGCAAACCGTTTATTGAAAGAAGGGCTTGCTTACCATTGTTACTGTTCCCCTCAGCGACTGGAGTCTATGCGTAAGGAGCTGGTGAAGCGAAAGCAGCCGCCGGGCTATGACCGCCGCTGCCGCTGTCTGACACGCGAGCAAAAAATTGAACTTGAGGCCAGCGGGATAGTCCCGGTGGTTCGTTTCAAGTCGCCTCTTGAAGGGCAGACATCTTTTCATGATTTGCTGCGTGGTGAGATAACCTTTGAAAATAGTACCCTGGATGATTTTGTCCTTCTCAAGTCTGACGGTTATCCTACTTACCATCTGGCTAACATAGTTGATGACCGTCTTATGGCAATTTCCCACGTTCTTAGAGCCGATGAGTGGCTATCAAGCACGCCGCGTCATGTCTTGCTGTATCAGGCTCTCAATTGGCAGCCACCACAGTTTGCCCATTTGCCGATGATTCTGGGGCCGGATAGGTCGAAGCTGAGCAAGCGACATGGAGCCACGTCCATCACTGAATATCAAGAGCAAGGCTATTTGCCCGAGGCGATGTTTAACTTCTTGGCTCTGCTTGGCTGGGCGTTGGATGACAAGACGGAGCTGATGACGCGGGATGAGATAATAAAGCATTTCTCACTGGAGCGTATAAGCAGGACGGCGGCAGTGTTCAATAAAGACAAACTCGATTGGATGAATGGGGTTTATCTCCGGGGCTTGAGTTTAGAAGAGTTTACCCAGCAAGCTATCCCTTTCCTTGAGCGAAACTTGCCAGCGGAAGTTAAGCGTCCGATAGATGATGGCTATGTTCACCAGATTATGCCTCTTGTTCAAGAGAGAGCCAGGACTCTGGCTGAAGTGCCACTACTTACCGATTTCTTCTTTGTTGATGAGCTGGAATATGATGTCGGACTGCTTGTGGGTAAGATTGGTGAAGCCGAAGCAGTTAAAGCTCTGCAAGCTTCCGTAGCCGGGATGAGCGAGTTGAAAAGTTGGGATGCTGTCTCTCTGGAGGCTGTCTTTCGGCCACTGGCGGATGAGCTTAAGTTGAAAACAAGCGTGTTTTTTGGTCTGTTGCGTGTGGCGATTACAGGAAGGACAGCAGCCCCGCC
>JBBISW010000034.1:0-15374 GCA_037441105.1 Chloroflexota bacterium | reverse complement strand
TGCAATCTGGGCAGAAATATTCATAGATAGGCATTTCACTCTCCGCCCAATAAGTTTACCTCGCGGTTACCCCCGAGTCAAATTGTCCGATTTAACAAAGACAGGTTGTAGAGACAAATCAAAGACCTTCCCCTACATTATTTGACAAAACCAATCTAGGTGCTTAAAGTAGTTCATTAGAAGCTGCTAATTTAAGCAAGATTCAGATAGGGGAGAAAAGCTATGGGGATCGAGAAGTACGAAGTACCGGCAGATAAGTTACGCTGGCAGTGTGACCCTTCTGTGTTTGGGTTCGAGTCTACTAAGGAGTTGGCACCGCTGCGGGAATTTGTGGGGCAGGATAGAGCAATACGCGCCATCGAGTTCGGCCTGTCCATGAATCGCGATGGGTACAATATATACGTGGCTGGTCTTACCGGGACGGGCAAGACATCGGCAGTGAAGGCACAAATCGATAAGCTGCTTGAGGAGAAGCAAGCTTTAAAGCAAATTTGTCCTCCGGAGGACTGGTGCTATCTGTACAACTTCACTGCTCCTGAGCGTCCCCAAATCTTAAGCCTGCCACAAGGGAAAGGCAAAGTCTTCAGAGACCAGATGAATAATCTGTTACAAAGGATTAGAGAAGAGCTGGCGAAGGCTTTCTCCAGCGAAGAGTACAAAGCTGAAAGGAAAAAAATCATAGAAGCAAACCAGTCTGAGCAACAGAAGCTCTTCGAGGAGGTGGGGGAGGAGGCCCAGCGAGAGGGCTTCAGATTTCAGGTAACCCCAGTAGGGCCAGCCTTGATTCCACTAGCAGATGGGAAGCCTTTGTCTCAGGCTGAATATGCGGCATTAGAAGAGTCGGTGCGGGAGCGACTGGAAGAGAGACAGGCGGAACTGCTGAAAGAGCTACAGGCTACTTATGAGAAGACTAGAGAGCTAGAAAGAGAAGCCGCAGAAAAAGTGCAAAGTATTGACAAGTCAGTAGCTGATTTTACCGTAGCCCGACTGTTCGATAGCCTGATGCAAGAATACAAAGACTCGGAAAGGATTTACCAGTATCTCACTAGTCTGAAGTCTTACACCATGGACAACCTGGATATATTCAAGGAGAAAGAAGAGCAGACACCATCTGTCTTTGGTGTACCTGCCAGCTATATCGTGCGTGGTCGTGACCCCTTCCTCCCCTTTCAAGTGAATGTCTTTGTGGACAATAGTGAGACCAAAGGACCACCGGTGCTCGTCGAGCCTAATCCTAACTATGCTAACCTATTCGGCAAAATTGAAAGGCGATTTTTCTTTGGTGGTTATCTCAGTGACCACACTATGTTAAAGCCCGGGGCTTTTCATCTAGCCAACTGTGGTTACCTGTTACTCAGTGCTATAGATGTGGTGACTAACCCTACCGTCTGGCCAGCTTTGAAGCGAGCCATCAAGACCAAAGAAGTGCGTATTGAGGACCCGCTAGAGCAGTTTGGGCTTATCGTATCTCAGGGGTTAAGGCCAGAACCTATGCCAATAAATGTGAAGATAGTCCTCATTGGTGATAGCGTGCTCTACCAGTTGCTTTCTATTTATGACGAGGACTTCTGGGAAACATTTAAGGTAAAGGCTGACTTCGACTTTCAGGTAGACAAAGACAAAGAAAACATGATGGCTTTTGCTGCTTTTATTGCTGGAACCTGCGAGCAAGATGGATGTCTTCATTTCGACCGTACTGGGGTGGCCAAAGTGGTGGAATATGCATCTCGGATGGTGGCTGACCGGGATAAGTTGTCCTCAAGATTTGCTCAGATTCGAGAGCTGGTACAGGAAGCGGAGTACTGGGCTCGAAGAGACAACGCTACTCTGGTATCCGGGCAGCATGTGGAGAAAGCTGTCGAAGAAAGGCTCTACCGGCATAATCTGCCCGATGAGCGAATCAGGGAGTTGATAGATAATGGCACTATTATGATTGACGTTGATGGTGCGGTAGTCGGGCAGGTTAATGGCCTCAGTTTGTATAGCTTGGGCGATGTGATTTTCGGAAAACCATCGCGCATAACCTGTAAGACATTCCTGGGACGGGGAGGGGTTATCAATATTGAAAGGGAGTCTCAGCTCAGCGGCAGAATTCACGACAAGGGCGTTCTCATCCTCAGTGGCTATATGGGATGGAAGTACGCTCAGGACAATCCTCTCTCATTGTCGGCGAGTCTGTGCTTTGAACAGTCCTACGAAGGTGTGGAGGGGGATAGCGCCGCTTCCGCAGAGCTCTATGCCCTGCTGTCCAGTTTATCGGATGTGCCTTTAAGGCAGAATATAGCTGTCACTGGTTCGGTGAACCAAAAAGGGGAACTTCAGCCTATTGGTGGAGTGAACCAGAAGATAGAGAGCTTCTTCCAGGCGTGCAAAGCCAAGGGACTTAACGGAAGCCAAGGGGTGATGATACCCCACCGAAATCTGAGAAACCTTATGCTCCGTCAGGAAGTAATGGATGCTGTAAAGCAGGGTAAATTCCATGTATATGCTGTCAGCACCATTGATGAAGGGATAGAAGTTCTTACTGGGGTGAAGGCAGGAGAGAAAACTGAGGATGGTACTTATCCTGATGGCACCATTAACTATAAAGTGGGCAAGAAACTAAAGGAAATGGCCGTAAAGCTGAGGCAATTCACTGCTCCACCAACCGAAGAGAAGGAATCTGCAAGCGGCTAGTGGCACAGGCACATTTGTTTCTTATCCAACTGACTGCCTTTCCATTCATTCACCTTTACCTAACCTCTCTCGTCAAGGGAGAGGGACGAAGTTTGTATATATTAATAAGGTGTAATGGCTAGGCTTTATCCCTGCTATCAGCTCTTTTTCTGTCATCTTATGGTGAGTTGCCTCTTGGAGTGTTATACTGCTGACTAGTATAATGTCTGAGGTCAATTGTAGTAACAGTGAGGCTTGGAACGGATTTGTCAGTCGAGGAGCTAGCCAAAAAGCTTATTTCGTGGATTAGAGAGACGGTCTCAGCAGCGGGGGGTAAAGGTGTGGTTGTGGGGATTAGCGGTGGAGTTGATTCCTGTGTGGCTGCAGTGCTGTGTAAGCGCGCTTTTCCTGAAGTTACTCTGGGAGTCATCATGCCTTGCCACAGCAGTAAGGTTGATAGAGAGCATGCGGAACTGGTTGCCACTAAGTTTGATATACCTGTTAAGGTTGTGGTTCTAGATAAGGTGTTTGACGCTCTGGTTAAGGCTTTGCCAGGTAACGGTTATAGCGAAGCGACGAGAAGGTTGGCAGAAAGTAATATCAAACCCAGACTACGGATGGTCACCCTATATTATTTCGCTAACCGTCTAAATTATCGGGTAGTTGGCGCCAGCAATAGGAGTGAGTTATCGGTTGGCTATTTTACCAAGTATGGAGATGGTGGAGCTGACCTTATACCATTAGGTAACTTAGTGAAGGGACAGGTGCGTGATCTGGCTAGATATCTGGATATCCCTCGAGAAATCATCGATAAGCCACCTTCGGCTGGGTTGTGGGAAGGACAGACAGATGAGGGGGAGATGGGTCTGACTTATAATGAGCTTGACCGTTACTTAATTACAGGTGAAGCCGAAGCGAAAATAAAAGAAAAAATTGATTCTATGATAAACAGAAGTGCTCACAAACGTTGCCTACCGCCTATTCCTCCGCTTTAAGTTGTGCTGGTATAGTGCGTGTGTTATGATGCCTTTGGCTGTTATAGGAGGGAAGAGATGCCTGCAGAGAAAGAAAAAGCACTGGAACTGACGATAAATCGTATTGAAAAGCAATTCGGCGAAGGTTCGATTATGAAACTGGGTGAACTCTCAGCGAGAATGACAGCGGAAGCTGTACCCACCGGCTCATTGAGTTTAGATTTGGCTCTGGGGATAGGTGGTATCCCACGAGGGCGTGTTACTGAGATTTTCGGTGCTGAAGCTTCTGGGAAGACCACCCTAGCCTTGCATGTAATCGCTGAAGCCCAAAAACTCGGTGGCTTTGTTGCCTATATAGATGCTGAACATGCTCTTGATACTGTCTATGCATCCAAGTGTGGAGTCGATATTGACAATCTATATGTATCTCAACCTGATGATGGGGAGGAGGCTTTAGGGATTACAGAAGAATTGGTGAGAGGCAACGCCGTAGATGTGATAATTATTGATAGCGTGGCTGCTCTGGTGCCCCGGGCTGAGATAGAGGGGGAAATGGGTGATATACACGTTGGTTTGCAGGCGAGATTGATGTCTCAGGCGTTAAGAAAGTTAGTGGCCGCAATTGGCAAATCACACACTGCGGTGGTTTTTGTTAATCAGCTGCGGGAGAAAGTGGGCATTATTTTCGGTAGCCCAGAGGTTACTCCCGGAGGAAGAGCCTTGAAATTCTATAGCACAGTGAGGATAGATTTGAGAAAGGGTGATGCCATCAAGCAGGGCTCTGAGATGATAGGCACCCGGGTGAGAGCCAGGGTGGTTAAGAATAAAATGGCTCCGCCTTTTCGGTCGGCTGAATTTGACATAATGTTCGGGACAGGCATGAGCAAGGAAGGTGATATTATCGATTTGGGTGTTGCTATGGGCATACTGAAAAAGGCAGGCACTTTTTTCACTTATGGCGATATCAAGTTAGGCCCGGGACGAGAGAATGCCAAGGAATACCTGAGGCAGCATGCTGATTTGGCTTCGAACATAGAACGTGAGATAAGGGCTGTGGCGATGTCTGTACCGCGCCCGGGCACTGAAACAAAAGAAGTGTTCGAGTAGGCTGGATTTTTGCTTACTTTACGTTGAAGGGGATTCTTCAGTCGTGGAGTTTACCCTGAGCCGTGTGAGATTCTTCTCCCGATAAATCGGGATCAGAATGACAGGTTGCGAATGGCTCCCTCAGAATGACACAATAGCTAAATGCTCCTGGGAGGTTAAGGTGGGGAGGATTACAGCTCTACGAGTAAATTGCAGTAATAAACGAGTCAATGTCTTCATTGACGACTCTTTTTCTCTTGCCCTAGACGTGGAGGTGGTAGCTAGGGAGAATCTGCAGGTTGGCCAATACTTGTCTGAAGAGCAAGTTGCAAAACTTAAGCAGGCTGACCTCCGGCAAAACTGTTCTAAAGCTGCTCTGCATTATCTCGGCTATCGTCCTAGAAGTGAGGCTGAAGTAAGACAGCGACTACGCCGTCGCGGTTTCGATGGCCAAGTGGTGGATAAGGTCATAACTGGATTGAAGGAGCGAAAGTTAATTGATGACGTAGCTTTTGCTCAGTATTGGAGGGATAACCGTTTGTCATTCAAACCGCGAAGTCGAAGAGCGATAAAGCTTGAGTTGAGGCAAAAAGGTGTAGCTGCGGAAACGGCTAGTGAGGTGGTGGAGGATTTGGATGATGAGGTTATGGCCTATGAGGCAGGATTGAAGAAAGCTCGTGCCTTGTCTAGTCTGGATTACAGTGAATTCCATCGCCGCCTGTCCGGTTATCTGCAGCGACGAGGTTTCAGTTATGGAATCATCAGTTCGGTTGTAGCGCGTTTGTGGCAAGAGCGACAAATTGGCTCAATATAAAGTCCCTGAACAGGGCGGAGAGCGTTTGGCAAGTTAATTTTTTAATGTAGCTACGACCCTTTAGAGTTGCCTGAACTAGGCTGAGAGCGAGGCTAAAGCCTCGCCGCTACGTAATACACTTGAATAGGACATATGTTTGACACCAGCCCGTCGAAGGATTACTATTATTATAGGAAAAATCTAGGGGTTTACTATATTATGTGGTGTTTTAGGAAAGTGAGGCAGTTAAATGTTACCTCAATCTTTGTATTTTGTCATAATTGGGCTTGTTCTTATTTTGGGTCTACTCCTTGGCTATTTTGCCAGACAGATATTAGCCAACCAGCAGCTCCGCAGAACTCAAAATGAAGCTAAGCGATTACTGGAAGAGGCAACAGCAGCACATGAACAGATGCTCCAGAGAGCTAGAGAGGAGGCAGTCAAGGTCAGGGCTGCTGCCGAGGCTGATAGTCGCGAACGCCGTTTTGAGTTACAGAGGCTAGAAAGACGTTTTGCTCAGCGGGAAGAGAAACTAGAACGCAAACTGGACGCATTGGAGCGCCGCGAGCGCGGTCTGGCTAACCGCGAGAGGGAAATCGAGGCGGTTAAAGCCCAACTCGAAGAGGTGCGAAGCAAACAGCTACAACGCCTCGAGCTCATCTCGGGCATGTCCAGCGATGAAGCCAAACAGGAGCTGTTCCGAGCTTTAGATGATGAGATTCGTGAGGAAGCGTCGCGGCGTGTCCGGGATTGGGAATTACGAATAAAGAGCGAAATTGATGAGAAAGCTCGCGACATTCTTTCCGCCACCATCCAGCGTTGCGCTACAGACGTAGTATCAGAGACAACTGTATCTGTCGTTCCTCTGC
The DNA here is from genome assembly GCA_037441105.1 of Chloroflexota bacterium. Lineage (GTDB taxonomy): Bacteria > Chloroflexota > Dehalococcoidia > GIF9 > UBA5629 > VGNY01. The sequence continues at coordinate 8,997 of JBBISW010000034.1, read as the reverse complement.
CGAGCGATGAGATGAAGGGGCGACTTATCGGTCGCGAGGGACGCAACATTCGAGCTTTAGAGCAGGCTACAGGTGTTGACCTTATCATTGATGACACACCAGAAGCAGTGACTATCTCTAGCTTTGACCCGCTGAGGCGGGAGGTAGCCAGGGTAGCTTTGAACGCTCTTATCCTCGATGGTCGTATTCACCCGGCTCGAATAGAGGAGGTGGCCGAGAAGGCCAGGAATGAAGTTGAGGCCACAATTCGCAGTGAGGGTGAGCGAGCAGCGCGTGAGGTCGGGATAATTGGGTTGCATCCCGAGTTAATCAGGCTAATCGGCAAGCTCAAGTTTCGCAGCAGCTACGGACAGAATGTATTGACTCATAGCCTTGAGGTTGCCTACTTTGCCAGGATGCTAGCTGCTGAGATCGGTGCTGATGTGATGCAGGCAAAGAGAGCCGGGCTGCTTCATGATATCGGCAAGGCAGTTGACCATGAGGTGGAAGGCCCCCATGCCTTGATAGGTGCTGATTTAGTGCGGCAGTGGGACAAATCGGCTGAAATAGCTCAGGCCATCGCTGAGCATCATGGCGAAGCCACTACCACTAGTGCGCTCGGTTTTATCGTGGCTACTGCCGATGCCATAAGTGGGTCGAGGTTGGGAGCCCGGCGCGAGTCTCTGGAACAGTACCTGAAGCGCATTGAGGCCCTGGAAAATGTAGCTAATAGCTTTCCTGGGGTTGAGAAAGCTTTCGCCATTCAGGCCGGGCGTGAGGTACGTATCTTGGTTAAACCGGAGCAGGTGGATGACCTTGCAGCTATGAGGTTAGCTCGAGATATCGTGAAAAAGATAGAAGATACTCTGGAGTATCCGGGTCAAATCAAAGTGACTGTGTTGCGGGAGACCAGGGCAGTGGATTACGCTAAATAGACAATATAAGGGGCGGTATTGCGCATTTTAATGATAGGTGACGTTATAGGCAGGCCTGGCAGAAGAGCGGTGCAGCAGTTTCTACCAGGCCTGTGCCATGATTATGAAATAAATCTGGTGATAGCCAACGGCGAGAACTGCGCTGGCGGTATAGGCATTACATCAGACACGGCAAGGGAGCTTCTTGACAGTGGCGTAGATGTGTTAACCACCGGCAACCATGTGTGGGCTAAGAAAGAGATTATCCCTTACATGAATGGTGAGATGCCTATCCTCCGTCCTCTGAATTTCCCACCAAATGCACCGGGCCGGGGTTTTTTGACAGTCAAAGGCGTCCTGGTAATCAATCTGATAGGGCGCGTTTTTGTTGGCGAATTCGATTGTCCTTTCCGGACTATGGACCGTTTACTCTCGGAAATCGAAGCCGAGACCAAGATTGTCATTGTTGACTTTCATGCTGAAGCTACTTCGGAGAAGGTGGCTATGGGAAAGTATCTTGACGGTAAGGTAAGCGCGGTGCTGGGCACGCATACACATGTAGGCACTGTGGACGCTGGCATATTGCCTAAGGGCACTGCCTATGTTAGCGATGTAGGTATGGTTGGCCCTGAGGATTCGGTTATCGGTGTTGATGCTGAAGCGGCAATTCAGGCTTTTCTTACCGGGATGCCTCATCGCTTTTCTATAGGTGGGGGAGCTGTGGTTTTTGACGCTGTGCTAGTCGAAGTGGATAAAGCTACCGGGAAGGCTATAAGCATACAACGGATACAATGCAGATAGGAGAGTGGTAAGTGAAAGCCGATCTCCACTTGCATACCACTGCCTCTGATGGGCGGCTGGAGCCTGGAAAGATCGTCCGCTTGGCGGTAAAGGTCGGGCTCGATGTTATTGCCATCACTGACCATGATACCGTAGATGGCGTGGCGCCGGCTTTAGCTGCCGCTGGAGACTTGCCATCGCTTACGGTTATACCCGGTGTGGAGATTAATACTGACGTTCCTCATGGCGAGGTTCATGTTTTGGGCTATTTCATAGATTATACCGACCAGAAATTGGCCCTCACTTTGCAGAAGCTACGCGAGTCACGGCTGAGACGAGCGCAAAAAATGATTGCCAAGCTCAGTAGCCTGGGTATAGATATCGAATGGCAGCGAGTGCATGAGTTGGCCCAGGGTGGTTCTGTGTGCCGGCCTCATATAGCTCAAGCCTTGTTTGAGAAGGGCTATGTTAGTTCGGAGAAGGAGGCTTTTGATAAATATATCGGTCATAATGGGCCTGCCTATGTGGAGCGGTATAAACTGCTTCCAACAGAGGCAGCTAAGCTGGTTATTGATGCGCAAGGTTTGCCTGTCCTGGCTCATCCAGCAGACATCAGTGATTTAAACGAGCTTGTTCCCAAGCTGAAGGCGGCTGGCCTGGTTGGTATTGAAGTATACTATAAAGACTATGGTCCAGAAATCATTGGTGGATTGCTGAAAGTCGCCAGGAGGTACAACCTTATTCCCACTGGTGGCACTGACTATCACGCTTTTGAGGATGGCTCAGAGGTTATGATGGGAGGAGCGCTGACACCGCCGCAGTCGGTGGAGTGGCTGTTTGCCCTCGCTGATAAGCATAGTCTGGAACTGCTGAAACAGCACTAATTCTATTTAAAAATAGCAGGAGGGAATAAGAAACATGGAAGCGTCTCGTGAGATTTTCTGGGGCATATCTTTCGGAGCTCTTATCTTGTATCCCCTGGGTGTGGCGGCTCTGGCGGTTTTTATCTATGCCTTTTACCAGCGCTATCGTCTATGGACAATCGGTAAGCCTGATAACAGGTGGAACCATTTAGGTAAGAGAATCTGGGATTTTATAGTTGCCGGCGTGGTTGACGGCCTGTTCCACAGGCGGTTTTTCCGCGAACCTTACCCCGGAATAATGCATTTTCTCATCTTTGCTGGCGCTGGCATCTTGCTGGTAGGGACAGCTCTTGATGTCATAGACCATTACGTGGTTCATTTTGTTTATGGGAATGTCTATCTCGGTTTGAGCCTGGCCTTGGATATCGGTGGGGTGATGATTTTGGTCGGCGCCATCCTGGCTGTGATTCGCCGCTATGTACAGAAGCCAGAAAGACTGAATACCGTGCCGGATAATGCCGTTGTCCTGGCTTTGATTTTCGTTGTTGTCATTACTGGCTTTTTCATCGAAGCTTTCCGCATGCTTGTGGCTGTTCCGGAGGGCTTGACTCAGCCCGAGTTTTATAGTCATCCTGAGTGGGCGCAATGGTCTTTTGTGGGCTATTACCTGGCTGTCCCGTTTGCCGGTTTGCCTGAAAGCACCCGATTAGCCTGGTATGTTGGCTTGTGGTGGTTTCATACTGCTCTGGCGTTAGGGGCTATTTTCTATGTCTGTCTCTCGTTTGATAAGCTGACCCACATCATAGTCTCTCCGATTAACGTTTTCTTCAGGACGTCTCGTCCTAAAGGGGCGTTGGTGCCTATCAACATTGAAGAAGCTGAAACTTTTGGTGTCAGCAAAATAGAAGACTTCACCTGGAAGCAGATTCTGGATTTGGATGCCTGTACTGACTGTGGCAGATGTCAGGATAGGTGTCCGGCGCATCTTACCGGAAAGCCTCTATCTCCACGAAAAGTGGTACAAGACCTGAAGACTCACTGGCTGGATAGAAGCCCTGCTTTGCTGCGTGCTAAGGCGGCTAATCCTGCGACCGATGGTGGTGGAGTTAAAGCTCTGATTGGAGAGGTGATACTTGAGGATGAGCTGTGGTCATGTACCACCTGCCGTGCCTGCCAGGAGATTTGCCCGGTCTGGGTTGAGCATATTGACAAGATTGTTGACCTGCGCCGCAATTTGGTGTTGGAGCAGGCAAAGATACCAGAGACCGGTGAAGCTATTCTAAAGTGCATTGAGACCAGAGGTCATAGCTGCCGGGGGACTACGCTCATCAGGACTGACTGGACTAGTGGGCTGGATGTCAAGCTTCTCTCTGAGGATAGCAATGTTGACCTGGTGTATTATGTAGGCTGTGCTGCGGCATTAGAAGACAGAAGTATGAAGATAGCCGTCTCTATGGGGAAGATATTGAAGGCCGCCGGAGTCAATTTTGCCATCCTCGGTCCCGAGGAGACCTGCTGCGGTGAGCCGGCGAGGAGATTGGGCAATGAGTACTTGTTCCAGATGCAGGCGATGAAGAATATCGAGCTATTGAAAAACTACAATGTGAAGAAGATAGTCACCGCTTGCCCTCATTGTTTCAACACCATTAAGAACGAGTATCCTCAGTTCGGTGGCGAGCTTGAGGTCATCCATCATACCCAGCTTATCGCCGAATTGATGAAGCAGGATAAGATCAAACCAGCTTTGATGAGTGATGGGAAACTAACTTACCACGATTCCTGCTATTTGGGCAGACACAATGATATCTACGAGCCGCCGAGACAAGTATTGGTTAACATCTCGCCGTCCAAGCTGCTGGAAATGAAGCGTACCCGCAGGAACGGCTTCTGCTGTGGTGGTGGTGGTGGGCGCTACTGGATGGAGGAGCGCATCGGCAAGCGGATTAGCGAGGAACGCATTGAGGATGTAATGGGTACTGGGGCTGACGTCGTGGCTACAGCCTGCCCTTATTGCCTGCAGATGTTTGAAGATGCCATAAAGGCGAAGGAGACTGCTGAGGCACTTAAGGCCTTGGATATTGCCGAATTGCTGGCAGCACAACTGGAGAGGAGGTAAGAAAATGTGGGATGCTTCGAAATGTAACCTTTGCGGCGACTGTCTGGTGAAATGCCTCTACGTCAGCTATGACAAAGACAGGGCCGTGGCTGAAATCAAAGCGTTGATGGAGGGCAAAGAAGCCGGCATCTTAAGCCAGTGCGTCACTTGCTGTGGCTGCCGGGAATATTGTCCTACGGGGGCTGACCCTTATGACCTCATCCTGAAGGCACAGGAAAGGGCTGGTGCTTTTCCCATATCTGCGGAAGCAGCAGGTGTTTTCGACCTCACAGGTACCATCCCCAGCGAATTGATACCAGGTGACCCCGACAAATCTGTCCTCTCACTGTGTGTCATGGAGCACAACATCCCCGAAGGTGCCCTTGATAGCCAGCTATTTAAAGGCATGACCATAGTTAAAGGCGGAGACTATTTTTGCTACATCGGCTATGTGCATGTTGCCAAGGAGAGCCCCATTGCCCAAAATGCTCAAAAGTTTATTGAGAAGCTGGTCAGCCTGGGCAAGGAAATCGTATTTCTCCACGATGACTGCTATGCCATGACGCATACCAAGGTCAAGGACTACGGCATTACCGTCCCCTTCAAGTACATGCACATCTTCGAATACTTGCGCAACTATCTCAGGGACCACCGAGGCAACATCACCAAGCTGGGAAAGAAAGTCGCCTACCAGCGTCCTTGTGCCTCAAGGTACACCCCAGAAAAAGATGTCTTCTTGGACGAGATTTTCCAGCTTATCGGTGTGGAGCGAGTGAAGAGACAATACGACCGTGAGAGTGCTCTCTGCTGCACCGGCCCGTTAATAAACGTCAACCGGGAGCGAGCGGTTCAGATACAGGCTAGGAATATTGATGATGCAATGGCTTATGGTGCTGATGCACTGGTGACTCTTTGCCCTATGTGTGACCGGGTGCTGAGGCGGCCGACATCCGAGCGTGGCTTGAACAAGATTTTCATCACCGACCTTTGTCGTATGGCCCTTGGCGAGAAACCTTTTCCCGGCTAAGTCGGCTGGCTATTAGTCAGACTATGCGTAATTCTCGGATGAGGAGGTAGAGAGAGGGCTAAAATGCCGCGATGCCTCCGAGTTAACGCTTTATCGTGCCGTATTGAAATTCGAGCAGTTTTTTTAGCCGGTCGGGATGGCTGCTCTTCATCTTGGCTTCTTCTAGCGTAACTATCTTCTTTCTCACCAGGTTAGCCAATGCCTGGTCAAGGGTCTGCATACCTTCGCCGGCGCTGAGTTGCATCACGTTGTGCAGCTCGAAGGTCTTTCCCTCACGGATAAGATTTCTAACTGCAGCGTTGGCAATCATGATTTCAAAGGCGGCTACACGCCCTTTGCCTTCAGCCTTGGGCAGGAGTGTCTGTGATAATACCGCCTCTAGCACCTGTGAGAACTGCAGCCTGATTTGAGATTGCTGGCCGGGAGGGAATATATCGATTATGCGGTCAACTGTCTGTGGGGCATCGGTAGTGTGTAATGTGCCCATCACCAGATGGCCAGTCTCGGCAGCCCTCATTGCTGTTGTTATGGTCTCCAGGTCTCTCATCTCCCCGACGACGATGACATCCGGGTCATGGCGCAGGGCGTGAATCAAGGCAATATCAAAAGACTTGGTATCGTCGCCTAGGTCTCTCTGGGCGATGATGCATTGGATGTTGCGGTGCAAGTATTCGATTGGGTCTTCGATGGTAATGACATTGCGGGCGCTGTTCTCGTTGAGGTGATGAATCATAGCCGCCATAGTGGTGGATTTGCCGCTACCGGTGGGGCCAGTGACCAAGATGAGCCCTCTTGGCTTGAGAATAAGTTCCTTGCAAATCTGGGGCAATGCCAACTGGTCAATTGTTAAGATGTCAAACGGCACCAGGCGGAAGGCAAGGCTTATTGTGCCCCTTTGCCGCATGACGCTGACGCGGAAGCGAGCTAATTTGGGGACGCTGTAGGCGAAGTCCAGTTCTTTCTCTGTGGCGAAGGTATTCCTCTGTTCCGGAGTAGTAATTTGCTCAAGTGCCAGCTCAACATCTCCGCCTGTAACCGGTGGTAAATCTTTTTGAGGTGTAAGCTCACCGTCAATTCGCAATATCGGTGGGCTGGGCACCCTTATGTGCAGGTCTGATGCCTTTTTCTCCACCATTCGCTTGAGAAGCTCAATTATTTCCATCCTAACACCTCCGCACTGTTACTTACCTTTGTTGACGACGACCTATGTCGGTGACTACAGGGAGATGGTCAGAGGCAGTACTTAGTGGTACTTGGATATCTGTTATTTGCAGGTCAGGTGATATCCAGATGTAGTCTATTCGCTTGTACGGATTGTCTGAGGCAAAAGTGTGGGCTAGATGGGGGGCCATCCTTGCTCCCGTATCCACAAGGCGGGCTTGCTGTAGTATACGCATCTCCGGCTCGTCAGGTTCTGCGTTAAGGTCGCCCAATAATACTGTGCGATTGCTATCGATGGTGGCCAGGAAGTCGAGGATAGCCTGAGACTGAAGCTGGCGAATTTCTGTATCCTTATCGAGATGGTGGAAGTGGGTGGCAATAACTTTGAGTTTTTCGTCCTTACCAAGGTCTATTAGCGCTGCGATGAAGCCACGTAGTATAAACAAATCTCGAGGTGGCAGGTCGTGTCTGCTGTATGCCAGGATGGGATAGCGGCTGAGGATGGCATTTCCCCAGAGGGGGTCTGCTGTTGGTCCAAAAACATAGGGCATGTGCAGCCGCTGAGATAGCCACAAAAGCATGTCCACCCGACCGCTGACCACCCAGCCTCTGGATACTTCTTGCAGAGCGACGATATCGGGATTGCTGCTTTCAATGGTTTGGGCGATGGCTTCCAGGTCCAATTTACCTTTGATGTTGAAGCCGTTGTGCAAGTTGTAGGTCATAATGCGGACAGGGAAGCCTTCGCCGCTGATTGCTGCCGGTGCTCGCCAGGCAATTGCCATGCCCAGAGGCAGTACCAGGAGCAGTAAGGCTAGCACCGGCATCGCCCATGACTTAAGGTTTGCTTTCGTCTCTCGCGGAAGGACAACTGTGGCACCCAGGGCGCAGATTGCTATGATGAAGCCGGCTATAGGCTCTAGTAGGATGTTGTCGTAGGGAAGACTGATATCGTAAACGGCATAGTAGGCGAAGATGAATATCAGCAGGAGGACGGTGCCTTTGCCATTGGCAATGGAGATGCCGGAGCGTTGTGTCTTTCCCGAGCTGGTGGCGATGCCCATCAATACCATCACAATGAGCGCTGACATAAGCACTTGCCCGACGAATAGCAGTAAGGCTGTTGCTGCTGATTGTGAGTGGCCGAGCGCCAGGACTGCAATCAAGACAATGCCAGCCCCCAGTGCCCAGGGCCATAGGGTGCGCCAGTTCTTGCTGAGAAGCCATGTGGCGGCAATGAGCCCGGCTAGCTGAGCTAGCAGTGTCACCCCGAAGGCTAACGGCAGTGGCCAACTGGTCAGCGTTGCCACGCGGGGTATGTTCTGGAAGACTACCAGTTCCAGGAACAGGAAAGGTCCGATGGCTGCCCAGGTTAATGACCTGGGAATGGGGATGCCAGCGGTGCCGGTTGATGCTGCTGCGCTGCCTTTGCTTGTGAGCATAATGCCTGCTAGAAGCGCCAGTTGCATCAATACCAACAGCAGTGTCAAGAGCACCGGCAGTGGTTCTACCTGCCAGACGGTGTCATACGTGCTGAAGGCGCCGTTGATGGCAGTATCCAGTGCCAGACCGCCGAGAAGCCCCAAGGCGAAGTAAGGGATAGCGGGACCATCTTTAAGTCGTGCATTCTCCAGGCGAGCTGGCAAGAAGATAACAAATAATATTGTTCCTATTATTGCCAGGCTCAGGTTGAACAGAGGCTCGCCCCACCAGACCTGCATAAATAGCTTGGTCAGGCCTAGTCCGCCGGCAGTAATCACTATTAGGCGACGATTTCCTGACAGTCGGCTGAGCGGACCGGCGAGAAAAGCGGTGAGGAAGATAAGTAGCCCGATTGCGCCGAGCTCGATGGTACTCCAGCCCATCCGGTCGCTGAGTATCCAGAACATGCCTGGCACCAGTACCCTGAGCATTTGCATGCCGAATAGGACTGTAAGTGCGGTGAGAGTTAGCTCACTTAGCAGAGGTCTAGCCGTTAGCCACTCGGCGGATACGGATATTTTGTCCTTTTTAGTTTTAGCTTTTGCTTTACGTCTGATTGTTCCTGCTTTTGCGGGCATGGCTTTTACCTCGCTGGTTTGTCGCTATCATTTATTTGTGTGTTGACTTAGCCTGTTTACTATAGTCGGCTATCTTGGAGACCTATGATACGGCTAGGAAAGCTGGCTGTCAAGGATT
>JBBISW010000033.1:4469-15817 GCA_037441105.1 Chloroflexota bacterium | reverse complement strand
ATTGACCATCACTTGGCTTGACATTCAGAATACCCCAACCTATAATGAGCCAACATGACAAAGCAGAATGAAATGCAAATCAACGTTGCCCAGTTACTCAAAGAATCTGTAGGCTCAAATCGTAGTTACCAGCTAGATGAGAGCATCGGTGCAGACGATATAAGTTCTGTCAAAGGCGATGTGACCCTAACCCGCACCAAAAGCGGCATCATGGTCAATGGTGAAATGACAGCCAAAGTGACAGGCATCTGCAGCCGCTGCCTTAAACCGATTGATTATAAAATAAACTATGATTTCGCAGAGGAGTTTTTCCCCAGCATAGATACATCTAAAGACCTATATTTGCCTGGTGAACCAGACAGCCCTACTATAGACGATAGTCACGTGCTGGACCTAAGCGAAGTGATACGACAATATACTGTGCTGACCATGCCCGCTAAGCCGCTTTGTCGTTCGAATTGTGCTGGAATTTGCCCATCTTGCGGGCATGACCTTAATCAAGGTCCCTGCCAATGTCTACCTCAAGCTTCAGACCAGCGCTGGGCAAAACTGGTGCAACTGAGAAAGGAGAGTAAAGTTTAAATGGCAGTGCCAAAAAGAAAATATGTTAAATCGCGGCAAGGAAAAAGGCGCAGTCACCTGGCTCTAAATGTTCCTAAATTAGTTGAGTGCCCTCAATGTCACAACCCCAAATTGCCTCATCATGTATGCCCCACCTGCGGTAGCTACGCAGGAAGAGATGTGATTGAGATTAAGAGCCCGAAGAAAACGCCTGGCTAAACAATGAATAGCTCTAAAGGCACATCTATCCCCTGCAAACTGTTGGATGTGCGAAATTGATAAAGAATTGACCTTGAACAAACTTAGATGAGAAGGAGGAGACATGGTTGAAGCAATAAAAGCCGCTTATGTTTTCCCCGGACAGGATTCCCACTCTGTGGGTATGGGGCAAGACCTTTATGTTCACTACTCCTCAGCCAGGAGCGTTTTCGATGAAGTCGATAAGACTCTAGGCTTTTCTCTGTCTCGTTTATGTTTCGATGGCCCTCAAGAGGACCTTAGACAGACAATTAATGTCCAGCCGGCAGTGCTAGCTACAAGTGTCGCCTGTCTGAAATCTGCTCTAGAGGTTAGCAACAACGGTTTGCCGGCGCCCATCTTTGTCGCTGGGCACGATGTGGGCACATATACAGCCCTGGTCGCTGCTGACGCCATAAGTTTATCTGACGCAGTGCGTCTCATTCGCGAGAGAGGACGATTGATGAACGAAGCTGGTCAGAGAATAGCCGGCGGGATGGTAGCCATGAGCGGCTTGGACATAGAAACCTTTAAAAACATCTGCTTCTCTGCAGGTGCTGAGATCGCCTACATTGACGCTCCAGACCAGATCACTATCAGTGGTACCCAAGAAAGCCTGACAAAGGCCAGAAGATTAGCACAGATAAAGGGCGCTCGCCGCATTATCCCCCTAAGGGTAAGCGGTCCCTTCAATTCCACACTGATAGAGCCAGCCCTGGAAAGAATGAGAAATGCCATTGCAGAGTTCACGTTTAACAAACCATCAGTCCCTATTGTGGCGAATGTCACCGGCCAGCCATTGACTGACCTGGAAGCAATAAAGGAAGAACTGGTGAGCCAGATTGTTCGCCCTGTTCAATGGCAGCAAGCTGTTGAGAATATGATCGCCCGAGGTGTAACCACCTTCTTTGAGATGGGGCCTGGTGAGACGCTGACCAAATTGGTTAAGCGAATCAGCCCCGGCGCCCAGGTCTTTAACATCAGCAGTGCTCAAGCTATCAGCGAAATAACAAAATGGCGCCGAGGATAGTCGCCCCCTGGCCACGCCGCAGAGGATGTTCGCCAACACTATAGCCGCCTTATCTGTTTCAAATTCGGCGGTTGCACTTTACCAAACTGGTTAGACTCCAAGACAAAGTAGTTAAAATGCTGAAACGCAGCTCACCCCTAAAAACTGCTAACAAATGTAACCACTGCGGCAAAGAGTCCACCCTTATCTCCAAATCACTGAGCTTATGTCTCGATTGCATCCGAGAGGATTTCGAAAAAGTTAAACCTATCGTTCAACAAGCACACCATAAATCAAGGCAGTCTTTCAACCTACCTCTACACCCACCAAAGGCAGAGCACGGGGTAGCTTGTCACCTATGTCTTAATGAGTGCCAACTCGCGGAAGACCAAAGAAGTTATTGTGGCGTGCGTCTGTGCACAGCAGGTAAGCTCACCGGCGCCACAGCAGAGAAAGGTAATGTAAGCTGGTACCATGACCCGCTACCTACAAACTGCGTTGCCGACTGGGTTTGTCCCGGCGGCACGGGCTCAGGCTATCCCGATTTCGCTCATTGTCCGGGGCCGGAGCACGGCTATAAAAACCTGGCCGTCTTCTATCAAGCCTGCTCTTTTAATTGCCTCTTCTGCCAAAACTGGCATCACCGAATAGCAGCAAGCAAGCAGAATTGGGTTAGCCCTATAGAGCTAGCTGATGCTGTTGATGACCGTACCGCTTGCGTCTGTTACTTCGGTGGTGACCCAACGCCACAATTACCTCATGCTTTACGTACCTCACGTCTAGCCCTAGAAAAAAATAAAGGGTGTATCCTTCGTATCTGCTGGGAGACTAACGGCTCAATGCACCCGTCTTCACTCAAGCAAGCCGCTAATCTATCCCTCGAATCTGGTGGCTGCATTAAGTTCGACCTTAAAGCCTGGAACGATAATTTACATGTCGCCCTTTGCGGTATAAGCAACAAAAGAACCTTAGAAAATTTCAGCCTTCTAGCTGACTATGCAAAAAGAAGGCCTGTGCCGCCTTTCCTTATAGCCAGTACTTTGCTGGTTCCGGGCTATATAGATGAACAGGAAGTCTCCGATATTGCCAAATTTATTGTCTCTCTCGACCCAGATATACCTTACGCTCTCCTTGCCTTCCACCCCGATTTTTTGATGACGGATCTGCCAACTACGTCACTTCAGCATGCTGAGCAGTGCTTAAAAGCAGCTAAAGAAGCCGGATTACACAGAGTACGGCTAGGTAATATTCATTTACTAAGGGATGAACGTCAGAATGGCTGGACTTAGACGGAAAGCTAGAACTGTTGCCTTACAAGCACTTTATGAGCTTGACTGTTCTTCCCACAAGCCAGAGGAGGTTTTAGCTCGCTTACTGCAAGAAAAAGCTCTGCCCAATGAAGCAGCAGATTTCGCTCAGAGTCTGGTTAGCGGCGTTCTTCAGAACGAAAAGGATATAGACGATGTGGTTCGAAGATTCGCTCCCGCTTTTCCTCTTAAGCAGATAGCTGTCATAGATAGAAACATTCTCCGCCTTGCCATTTTTGAGGTTTTGTTCGATAATAGAGTCCCAGTCAAGGCAGCTATCAATGAGGCTGTTGAGCTGGCTAAAAGTTTTGGTAGCGATACCTCTCAAAAATTTATTAACGGAGTTCTGGGCTCAGTAGTCTCTTCTTGCACACGGCAGGGGACACAACAAGAGGTGCCTAATTAAACTGAAACAAGGCTAAATGCCCAGAGGAAAATAATGGCAAGCGTTTGGGAAAAGCTTAAAAAAGTAATTGCGGAGCAACTTGGTGTTGACGAGGCATCCATAGAGCCTTCAGCATCTTTTGTTGACGACCTTAATATTGACCCCTCCGACTTAGCAGAGCTTATCACAGCAATAGAGCAGGAATTCAGCACACCAAAACAAAAGCTGGAAATTTCAAACGAAGACATAGACGAAATCGTTACAGTTCAAGACCTCGTGGACTGTCTTCACGATTACGGCATAGGAGATTGAGAGACCTTGATAACCCCCTCCATCATGAACAACAACAATAGTTAAGTATTCGCAACTACCTTTTGAAGTACTTCTTTAAGCACCACCTGCCAGTTATCACCAAGGCACTTCATATCTAATCTTATCTGTTTAGTTCCTGGTGTAACCCCACCTCCAAAATCTCGTGATAAAGATACTAGGCTTAATCCTTTTGCGTTGCTGAACTGTAATACGACTTGTTTATCCTCCACAAAAATAGATTCCACCCTCGCCTCTACTGCAAGTCGTCTGATTCCTACTATGTAGAGCAGATTTCTAACCGGCTGTGGTATTGGCCCAAATCTATCGCAGAGTTCCAAAGCTGTATCCTCTATCTCTTCAGCTCGTTTGGCAACAGCCAATCGTTGATAAAAATTCAGCCTTGTACTCAAACCAGAGATATAGTTTTCTGGAATATAAGCAGTAATGGGCAAAGCTATGGAAGGGGCTGGAGGCTTGACCACCTCTCTCTTAGCTTCTCCCGCCCACCTCTGCTTTGATTCCTCCACAGCCTCAGCTAATAGGCGACAATAGAGGTCAAAGCCCACAGCAGCTATATAGCCGCTTTGTTCCACCCCCAGCAGATTACCAGCCCCCCGAATCTCCAAGTCTTTCATGGCGATAGCAAATCCAGCACCCAACTCTGTGGCTTCAGAAATAGTCCTGAGACGCTTCATAGCTTCGGGAGTCAGTTGTTTCCCCCTGTCAAAAAAGAAATAAGCGTAAGCATTGTTGCTACCACGCCCAACACGACCCCGTAGCTGATAAAGCTGAGTCAAGCCCAACCTGTCCGCCTGGTCAACAATTAAGGTATTGACATTAGGCATATCGAGGCCTGACTCGATAATGGTAGTGGTAACTAAAACATCGTTTCTGTGATTAACAAACTCTCCCATCACCTTTTCCAGCTCATCTTCAGGCATTTGCCCATGGGCCACGGATATTTTAGCTTCAGGGACAAGACTACAAAGCCTGTTGGCAACATGAGCAATACTGTGAACTCGGTTATGAACAAAAAATATCTGGCCATTCCGCTCCAATTCACGCAGTATTGCCTCACGTACTAGCCGCTCATCATAAGCATCAACATAGGTCTTAATCGGTAAACGCTCCTCTGGCGGGGTTTCAATGGTACTCATATCTCTAATGCCAGCTAGCGACATGTGAAGAGTTCGAGGAATTGGAGTTGCACTTAGAGTTAGAACATCTATCTCTCGTCTCAGTTTCTTAAAGTGTTCTTTGTGCACTACTCCGAAGCGTTGCTCCTCGTCTATAATTAGCAACCCCAAGTCTTTAAACACAACATCCTTCTGCAATAAGCGATGAGTGCCGATGCAGATATCCACTGTACCCGCAGCTAGGCCCTCGATTATGCTAGCCTGTTCTTTTTCCGAACAGAAACGGCTCAGCATCTCAACTCTCACTGGAAAGGCTTGTAGCCTTTCACAGAAGGTCATAAAGTGCTGCTGGGCTAACACTGTAGTCGGAACCAATAAGGCAACCTGCTTGCCGTCCATCACCGACTTAAAAGCAGCCCGAAGAGCAACCTCAGTCTTACCATAACCCACGTCTCCGCAAACAAGCCGGTCCATCGGCCTTGGCTTCTCCATATCACTCTTGACATGTTCAACAGCTTCCAACTGGTCGGTGGTTTCTACATAAGGGAAAGAGGACTCTAATTCCTGCTGCCAGAGACTATCCAGGGAAAAAGCGAAACCGGGAATTATCTCCCTTGCCGCATAGAGATTTAGAAGCTCTCGAGCTATATTAGCTACTGATTCCTTAATCCTCTGCTTGGTACGTGCCCATTCCTGGGTTCCCAACCGACTTGGAGTCGGCGGCTGGTCACTGGCACCAATGTAGCGGCTGACACGGTCAACCTGGTCAGTAGGCACATACAGTCTGTCACCAGCGGCGTATTCCAGAACAACATATTCCCGTTCCACACCATCGGTAAGCATCTTTGTCAATCCGGCAAACTTAGCAATGCCATGTTCGATGTGGACAATGTAATCGCCCGGTGTCAATTCGGAGATAAACCAGTGATGACGTACTGGTCTTTTCTTGAACCAGCGCCGTTGCTTGACGAAACCAAATATCTCATTGTCAGTAAACAGCATGAGCACATCTTTCAACGCCCAACCTTCAGCAAGCGACCCTTGAACCAGGGTGATTGTTCTCAAAGGCAGTAGCTGCTCTATCTGTGAAACTGGGTGGGCTGGGATATCCTGTTCCTGAAAGAGTTCAGCAAGACGATTTGTCTGCTGACTAACTATGACAATGCGCTGATTCTCCTCAAGCATTTCCTTCAGCCCCTGGCAGAAAACTTCGAGTCTGCCTCCATAGCTCGGCACCGGTGTAAAAGGTAGAGATTGAACACGAGCCTCGTCAGCGCTACCGACATTCCACGAGCATAGCGTTAAACGCTGCTTGGCTTTCTCTATCTTCACTTCAAATTCTGTCCACGACAAATAGCGAACAGGCAAATCCGATATGGGGGACTCCTGTTCCATCTTCATCCGGCGGAACTCTTCCGCCTCGCTGTTTAATTTGTCGACAATGGTTTTAATCTCATCAAGGTCATCTGTAATCAATAGGGCCTTATCAGGCAGGTAGTCCAAAATAGTGTCCGCATTAAACTCGCTTTCTCTGGCTGGAGTTACTGTGACCGAGTTTACCAACCTCACTGAACGCTGGGTTTTCGGGTCAAAGAGCCTGATGCTCTCTATCTGATTGCCCACGAACTCTATCCTAGCAGGAAACTCATTATTCGGAGAGAACACATCGAGGATACCACCCCGACGACTTATCGCCCCTGGCACCTCAACAATACTTTCCAATTCATACCCCATCGCTTGCCACTCCTGCACAAGCTGAAGTGGTTCAACATTCATACCAACCTCCAAAAGATGGCAAGATACAACGAAATCATCTCGGGATACAGTCCTACTAGCCGCAGCTAAAGCAGAGCTTACTATTAACGGAGAACCTCGTCCCTCCAACGGCATATTATGGTGAAGACTCAGCGCCGAAAGAGTTCTCAATCTTTCCGCCATGTTAATGACATCAGACGTAGAATATTCGTCAGCCAGGAAATCGGTTTCAGGGAAAAACTGTAGCCATGCTGAACTGGGACACCAGGCTTGGAGTTCATCATATAACCTCTTCGCGCCTTCTGGTTGGGCAACTATCACCAAAATGGGTAAGTCCAGTTCTTTGTGCAGAGCAGCTATAACGAAAGGCTTGACAGCATCAGTTGCCACCATCTTGACCTCTTTACCCTGCCGCTCAAGCAACTCACACCTTATCTGCTGATAACCAGAAACCTGCCTAATTAAAGAAAGTAAACAAGACAAATCCATTTCCAAACACCTATAGGACTAGCGTTCAACCACCTTACTCCTATCTGTCATTCTGAGCGGAGCGAAGAATCCAGAGACCCTTCCTCTTCACTCCGTTCAGAGTCAGGGTGACATAAAAGGGTAACACCTATAGGGCTAACCGCAACCTTAACGGTGGTCCGGACTAGCCCTAATTGAATTCTATCACAGGCTGATTTACCCAAACAACGCAGCTATCTCAGAGATTGTTTGGTAACCTAGTCGCTGTTTGTACAATCCGTGAAAAATATTAAAGGCAGATATCTTGACAAACGATAGGAAATAGTTCATATTACAGTATGAAAATAGTATGAAGAGGTATTACCATGCCAAAGACAACCAAGATTGCTATAAGCATTCCTGAGGAACTGCTGGCTGCTGTGGAGCGCGAGATACAAAGTAGCGGGGAAAGTCGCAGTCAGTTTTTCCGCCGGGCTGTAGAAATGCTATTCAAACAACGACAAAGGCAGGCACTAAGAGAGCAATACATACGTGGATACCGGCAGATGCCCGAGACTGATGAGGAGATCGATGCCGCCCGCTTGGCTGCCAACATTATCCTGGCTGAGGAGGTCTGGGAATGAAGAGAGGTGACATATGGTGGGCAGAGCTGGCTCCGCCTGCAGGACGCCGACCGGTATTGCTCCTATCCCGTAATGAGGCTTACACCATTCGGTCACTGGTTATCATAGCGCCAATCACCACCCGCATCCGTCATATCCCCTCCGAGGTACTACTAGGAGTTGCTGACGGGATGCCACGAAAATGCGCTGCCAACCTTGATTCTATTACCACCATTCCCAAAAGCTGCCTCCGAGAACATCTGGTCAGCCTCAGCTCGCAGAAACTCAAAGACGTTGAAGATGCCATTCACTTCGCCCTAAGTCCTGAATAAATGAGGCATCACGGGTCTGAAGATAGCTAGATGTTCGACAGTCATTGCAGAGGCAACCTTATTGGCATATAATTAGCTACATTTTGAACTAAGGAGGCATGATGGCATACCGAAGGGTGCTCATCCCCCTGGACGGCTCAGAACTAGCAGAAAGAGCTATCCCATACGCTAAGACCATTGCCAAAACCAAGGGCAGTGAGTTAATACTTTTTACGGTCAGCATTGCTTCCGTTGAGCAGTTGGACCGACCTATGAAAGCTTATCTGGAGCTAAACGTAAAGGAACTACAATCACAGGGTATAAAAGCATCTACCGCTATTGCCTATGGCAGCGTAGCAGATGAGATTGTTAGCTTTGCCGACAAGAGCAAAATTGACCTCGTAATCATCTCAACCCATGGATACTCCGGAATTAAGCGCTGGGTGTTGGGAAGTGTAGCCCGAAAGGTGCTCTATGGCACCTGCGCTCATGTGCTACTGATAAAGTCAAAGGCACCGAAAGCCTCCCAGGTAGAATTTAAAAAAGTATTACTCCCTTTGGATGGTTCACCTTTCTCCGAGATTCCCATTCTTTCTGTGGAGGAACTGTTGAAAGGGACTAAAGCAGAAATTGTGCTGACTGTGGTAAGTGAGCCACCTCTGGTTCCATCTTATGGTGACCGTCCCATCAACCCAACGTGGGGAAGGCATCAGGCTACACTGTGGGCAGAGATGCAAAAACAGGCATCAGAATACCTAGAAAAGTTAGAAGCTAAGATTGAAAAACGAGGGGCTAAGGTAAAATCGCAGGTTATTCCAGGTGAACTCGGCAAAGTCGCAGAGAACATCATGCAAGTAGCCCAAGAGGAAAATGTCAATCTGATAGCTATGGCTACTCACGGACGCACCGGAGCCAGTCGCTGGGTCTACGGCAGCACAGCCAACAGAATTGTGGAACAGTCTCTTCAACCTGTTCTCCTTATCCGCCCATCCAAACCAGAGGAGACCTCAACCTGAGCCAGACTGCTTACAGCCTATTACATCTATTGTGACAACAACCTCCATTAGGATATAATTCGACAAGCATTTGACACTATTTGACACTAAGGAGGCATAATGGCATACCGGAAACTGCTCGTCCCCTTGGATGGTTCGCGTCTGGCAGAAAAAGCACTGCCCTACGCTAAGACCATCGCTAAGACCAAAGACAGTGAGATAATACTCTTTACAGTTAGCACCGCATCTGAACAGTTCGACCGCCCTATGAAGGCTTACCTAGACCTCACTGCAAAGGAACTGAAATCCCAGAAGATAAAGGTGTCCACTGCTGTCACTTACGGCAACGTGGCAGAGGAGATCATCAAATTTGCCCATAAGGGCAAGATTGACCTCATCATCATTTCCACACACGGGCACTCCGGAATCAAGCGTTGGATGCTGGGAAGCGTAGCCCTGAAAGTGCTTTATGGCACATACACACCCGTGCTTCTAGTGAAATCAAAGGCTCATAAAATCTCCAAAGTAGAATTCAAAAAGATACTGGTCCCCCTCGACGGCTCACCTTTCTCCGAAACCTCCATACCTTATGTCAAGGAACTGGTAAAAGGCGACGGAAGCGAAATCATCCTCCTCCGAGTGAGCGAGCCGCCGATACTCCCAGCCGACCGCTCTCCTGCAATTAAGCCGAGCTGGGAAGAATATCAGAGTATGTTAATGGCAGAAATACAGCGTCAGGCACTGGAATATTTGGAGAAGGTAAAAGCTGGCTTTGGAACAAGCGCAATAAAGGTACAAACCGCCCTGGGAAAAGCTGCAGACAGCATCTTACAAGCAGCTCAGGAAGAAAATGTCAACCTGATAACCATGACCACCCAGGGACGTACTGGCATCAGCCGCTGGGTCTATGGTAGTGTAGCTACCAGAATTGTGGAGGAATCGCTGCAATCCGTCCTGCTCATCCGACCATCTATACCTAAGGAACATTCGGCCTAGGCCTATCAACAAGACACCCGTTACTATACCGGTGCCTCAATCACCACCGTGGTACCTCTGCCAGGTTTAGACTCTATTTTCAAGCTACCGCCTATCAACCGTATGCGCTCCTGCATACCGGCTAAGCCTAGCTTGCCATGCCTTACTAAATCATCCATCGTCTCCGGAATATCGAATCCTTTCCCGTTGTCCACAATAGTTATTTCAATTTTCTTCTCACTTAACACCAGTATAACTGTAGCACTTGTCACCTCAGAATGCCTCCAAACATTTCTTAACGCCTCCTGCACAACGCGAAAAAGCATAAGCTCTACTTCAGGAGGAAATCGTCGACTTATGCCATATGTCTTTACTTTTATCTTCAACTCCGAGTGTCTTTCAATATCCGAGGCTAGCCATTCCAACGCTGGTATCAAGCCCAAGCGATCCAGTGCTGGTGGACGCAAATCTTGGCTCAAACGCCTCACACCTGCCATAATATCATTAACCCGGTCCCTCAAGATGTCCAAAAGGATCTTTTTATATTCAGACAAGCCTTTTTGACTAGAGGCAATGTCGTCTAGCTCACGAGCCAGAACAACCAAGGCTTGAATAGTATCATCGTGAAGTTCCCTGGCAATGCGTTTTCTTTCCTCCTCTTGCGCCATGCTGATCTGTCTCAAATAAAAGCGCAAGCTCTCCTGCATCTGCTTTTCCTGAGTGACATCTCTAGCAATATGTTGAAAGCCAATGGGATTCCCATTAACCTCAACTACACTAGTAGTCAGCTTTAAAATAACCTCGGCCCCTTCTTTTGTAATCAACTTCTGCTCATAAGGTTGGACAACAGGCACTCCATCAAGCAGTTTGGTCCTGACCTCCTTCGCTAAATTCAAGCTCTCTTCTGAAAGGAATGATTTGACGTTCATGTGGCATAACTCCTCCACTCCATACCCGGTAAGTCTAGCAGCTGCCGCATTCGCTGAGACAATGTTTCCATCCGTGTCATGAACCCAGATAGCATCATGGGCATTCTGGAATAGCTCTCGATACCTCTCCTCAGATGTCCGCAATTGCTCGGCGACTCTCCGCTCTTGCTCATAAAGGCGAGCATTCTCTACGGCAACACCAATCTGGTTGCCTATGGCCACAAGCAATTCCACTTCATCTTGATTAAATTGACGGTGTCTGTGCATTGCTATGCATATAGTACCCATGACTTTCCCTTTCGATTTCAGCGGGACAATGGCTTGGGACCGTATGCCCTCCTTTATAACCGCCATTTTTGTCAGTCG
>JBBISW010000033.1:0-4369 GCA_037441105.1 Chloroflexota bacterium | reverse complement strand
CCACCCAAATAGAAAGCCAGCCCAGATAATAGGTACCAGATAGGCAATCCTCTCAAAGGCATGTCGATTTAGACCGACATCAGTCAGCAGCTCAGTGAAAAAAGACGGGTGTTCTATAACCTCTCTGTAATGAGAGATTGTGATAAGAATCAGCAGCGCTGCAAGAAGCCAGAATGCTGGTCTGCGAATAACCCTTGTCAGCCGGTTAAACGAGAATCGCTGCACCACCAGTATACTCTAAATAATTATGGCCGCAATTTTCACGACACATCATCGAGAGTGACCCAACCTTCTCTCAAGGCATGTACTACAGCTTCAGTCCGTGAACCAACCTGCAGCTTGTTGAAGATGTTTGCCAGATGCCCCTGGACAGTTCGTATACTGAGGCAAAGCTCCTCGGCGATATCTTTATTGCTCAAACCTTTGGTTACCAGCTTCAACACCCCCATCTCACGCTCGGTGAGCAACTCTAAGGACTTCCTTTCACGTGGCTTGGTGGAGGAGACGCCAGCGAAACGATTTAGAACCTTACGCGCAACCGAAGGATGAAGCACCGACTCCCCGGCATGTACTGCCCGAATGGCATCAACTATCTCGTGACCACGAACACTCTTTAGCAGATAACCAGCAGCCCCTGCTTCCAATAAACCAAAGACAAACTGGTCATCATCATAGGCACTGAGCACCAACACTGCCACAGCAGGGCAGAGAGCCTTTATTTGCCTGGTAGCTTCAATGCCATCGACCTTGGGCATGGCGACATCAATTATGGCCACATCTGGCTTTAAGCTACAAGCACGCATCACTGCTTCATCACCATCGCCAGCTTCAGCAACTACTTCCAAATCAGGCTCCTGTTCCAAAATCCGACGTGTGCCCTCGCGCACAAATGCATGGTCATCCGCAATCAGAATCTTAATCTTTTTCAAATTCTGCCCTGCATCTTGGTTCATTATAACAGACCTATATTTAGTAGAAACATATTCGCCTCAGACTAGGCATAAATACCTACCGACAATTTAGTTCGCAAGTGTTCTGCACAAACGAAAACAAGCATTGTAACGGAGGTAATCTGCTAGCCGGTGTGATAACCTTACCTCGGAGGTAAGGGATACAACAATTCACCAGCAGCAATAAAAACAAAATAAAATACAAAGATCGGCATTAGCTCCAAGCCTCTTACCTCCTGTTGTCTATATTATAGATGGTGTGACATTCTAAGTCGAGAGGCAGAAAAGGAACGTGAGCTGTGAAATGGGAATTTATAGCCGTGCTGGCGTTGGCAGTACCTGTAATTCTCCTCCCCATAGCACTCATATGGTACCTAAACATCAAACGCCCAAGTCAGGTCAGGCGTCAACCCCAGCAACAGAAGAATTTATCTATAGTTAAAAGTATCACAAGAAAAATTAAAGTGTTGTACTTCAGGACATGGCTAAAGTTCTAACAGAACCGGAACTTCAGACCGATGAAAACTACCGCATTAATTGCTACAGTTATGATAGAAAGGCAAGCCAAACAAGGAAGGGTGAAATAGCCCTTTCCTCTTTTAACTAAAACTGGAAAGGGATTATAATGCTGCCAAAGGTAGGTGCACGATGGAGACAAAGACAGAAGGAAGCAATCATTTCATTCAAGAAATCTCGTCCTTGCCCGGTGGTGAAAAAATCAACCTCTGTATCCAGTGCGGCACCTGTACTGCATCCTGCCCCAATGCCAACAAGATGGACTATACACCGCGTCAGCTTATCGCCATGGCACGGGCCGGCATGAAAGGGGAAGTCCTATCCAGCAACTCCATGTGGCTTTGTCTGTCTTGCTATCTCTGCACCGTACGCTGCCCCCGGGGAATCGAGCCCACTTACATTATGCATGCCCTGGAGCATTTAGCCATGCGCCATCGCCTGAGTACTCCACGAACACAGACGCCAGTCCTGTACCGGCTTTTCAGTAATACCGTCTATAAGGTAGGTATGATTCCCCGCTTTGGCTGTATGACTCGATTTTATCTCAACGTGAACCCATTTGGTTCGTTAAAAGCAATCCCTGTAGGGCTTGGCCTGCTCAGGCATGGGCGCTTGCAGTTCAAAGCCAAAACACTAGAGCCACAGGCAAAACGCCAGTTGCAGGCGATTCTGGACAAAGCAAAGGCATTTGGAGGCACAGCATGAAATATTATACCTACTACCCCGGCTGCTGCATGCATGACGACAGCCCGATGTACGACACATCAGCCCGAGCTGTCGCCAAAGTTTTGGATATGGAGCTCATCGAGCTTGATGATTGGAACTGCTGCGGTTCTACACCCTACACCGTTGTTGATGAACTGTCTGCCTTCTGCTGCTGCGCCCGCAACCTGGCATTGGCTGAGAAAAGGGGGCTTGACCTGGTAGCAGCTTGCAGCGACTGCTACCTCATCCTTAGCCGGACTAACCAACACTTCAGGGAGTACCCCCAGCTAAGAACTCAAATAACTGAAGCCCTTGCCGCCGGTGGGCTGGAATATGATGGAACTGTTAGAGTACGGCACATCCTCGACGTTTTTGCCAATGACATCAGCCGAGATGAAATTGCCTCCAAAGTGAAGGTGAATCTCGGTGGACTAAAAGTAGCCCCATATTATGGCTGCCAAGTAGTGCGGGGGCCAACACCAAGCTTCGATGACCCGGAATATCCTCAATCGTTAGAGCGCGTGATAGAGAGTTTGGGAGCCGAAGCTATATCCTATCCGCTGAAAACTCGCTGCTGCGGTGGCTCTCTGATACTGTCCGAAGAGGAGATCGCCCTGGGATTAATCCGCAAACTCCTGGATAACGCTCTAAGCAACGGCGCCGAGTGTATTGCTACAGTATGCCCATTCTGCCAACTGAATCTGGATGCCTACCAAAGCCTGGTCAATAAGAAATTCAAAACTAACTTTCACCTCCCTGTCTTATTCTTCACTCAGCTTATGGGTATAGCCTTTGGGGTTGACAGCAAGGCCGTGGATTTGAAGAAAAACATTGTCTCCGCCGATAAGGTATTGGCTGAATATATCAAGAAGTAAGGAGAAGCGTATGGAACCAAGAATAGGTGTCTATGTTTGTCACTGCGGCGCCAACATCGCCGCTACCGTTGATGTCGTGGGCGTAACTGAATTTGCCAAAGGACTCCCGTCGGTAGCTATAGCCCGCGACTATAAATTTGTGTGCTCAGACCCCGGTCAGGAACTGATAAAGAACGACATCAAAGAACTGGGGCTGAACCGCATCGTGGTAGCCTCCTGCTCACCGCGACTACACGAACTGACTTTCAGGCGAGCTGTAGCCAGCGCTGGCTTGAACCCCTATCTTTTCGAGATGGCAAACATCCGTGAGCACTGCTCCTGGGTACATGAGGATGGAGGAAGGGTAACCGAGAAGGCTAAGGCGCTGGTCAGCGCCGCAGTGAGACGCGTTGCTTACCACATACCACTGGAAACTAAAGAGGTTCCGTTTAATTCCAACACATTGGTGGTCGGCGGAGGTATCGCCGGCATACAGGCAGCACTGGAGATCGCCGATTCCGGCCACAAAGTATATCTGGTAGAGCGGGAACCCTCAATCGGCGGTCACATGGCCCAACTCGATAAAACCTTCCCTACCTTAGATTGCTCCGCCTGAATACTCACACCGAAGATGGCCTCGGTGAGGTCACACGAAAATATCGAGATGATGACTTACAGCGAAGTCATAGACGTTTCAGGCTATGTGGGCAATTTTAAGGTCAAGATTAAGAAGAAACCACGCTATGTAGACGAAAGCAAATGCACCGGTTGTGGCACTTGTATCGACAAATGCCCCATGAAGACAGATAGCGAATTTGATTTCGCCATCGGCAAGAGAAAAGTCATCTATACACCATTCCCCCAGGCAGTGCCCAACATACCCGTTATTGACCGGGAGCGTTGCACCTATTTCATCAAAGGCAAGTGCCGCGCCTGTGAAAAGTTCTGCGAGGCCAAGGCAATTGACTTTGAGCAGACAGAGCAGATAATCGAGTTAGATGTCGGCTCTATCATTGTTGCCACCGGCTTCGATGCCTTTGACCCATCCCGGATGTCACAATTCGGCTATGGAAGATATGATAATGTTATCACCGGCTTCCAGTTCGAGAGAATGAGCAGTGCCTCGGGGCCAACCGGAGGCAAGATAGTGCTCAAAGACGGCTCAGTGCCGCGAAGCATCGCTATCCTGCATTGCATCGGCAGCCGTGATAGCAACTACCACGAATATTGCTCCCGTGTCTGCTGTATGTATTCCCTCAAGTTCGCTCACCTCATCAGGGAGAAAATCCATGATGCCACAATCTATGACCTTTACATTGACCTTCGCTGCTTCGGCAAGGGCTA
>JBBISW010000032.1:0-16038 GCA_037441105.1 Chloroflexota bacterium | reverse complement strand
CGTCTGCAGTTTGAACACGGGCTATACCCCTCTGGCTATCAACTACTATATTCTTGATATCGTCTTTACCTAGTATCAACCCCTCAGAAAGAAGAAAGCCAACGGCCAAATACTTCAGATTCGTCGGTGAGCAGAGCAAAGTCACCAGCTCCTGGCTATTAAGAAAAATGGTAAGGGGAAACTCTGTGACAACTATATCTTCAACTTCGCCTCTTGCTTGCTCAGTAACTCTCAGCACAGATAGTGTCTCGGTCTCATCTTCCATCTTCTTCCACCTTTATCTGGTCTCCAGTCCTGACACGCCCGCCTTGAATCACCTTGGCAAACACCCCCTCTTTAGGCATAATGCACTCGCCCACCTGACGATAAATAGCGCACTTGGTGTGGCATTCCTTGCCAATTTGAGTAATCTCTAGCACAACCTGCTTCCCTACAGAGATATGCGTGCCGACAGGCAGTGACATCAGGTCTATTCCCTCGGTGGTTAGATTCTCGGCAAAATCGCCAGGGTGAACATCGAGGCCCAGACTTCGCATCTTGTTAATGCTTTCTACAGCCAGCAGACTGACCTGCCGATGAGTACAGCAATCGGCATGCGCATCGCTGACAAGGCCAAAGTCCTCCTTGAGAAGCCCTTCTTTTATGTCCTGCTTCTTGGTTCCCTTCTTGTCACTTCTGCAAACAGCGATTACTCTAGCCATACTACCTTTCGCAGGCTTACTTAGTTAGCCAGCCAAAATGTCGGTGTCCATATTATAATCCTCTTCATTCTTTCGGTCGAATCAATCTAGATTTTTCCATATGTGTTGACTTCATAAACGCAACTATGAGACCCTTCGCCTTCGCTCAGGGTGACACTACTGCAATTGTCATTCTGAGCGGAGTGTAGCGGAGTCGAAGAATCTCCGCTCGAACTATGTAGTTGCAACGATATTTTATCAATGACCATAAGGGTCGCAACTACATGAAAAATAGTTCATTTGATAAACGCTCGCTGGGAATGGTCTTTATATTTCTCGAGGGCATCGTAGAAAGCTCTCCAAAATGGGTCAACGATAGGATGCTCAAGCTTTTCTTGCTTGTCTTTCCGCACGAGCACCATCCCCTGCTCAGGCTCTGTGAACTCACCAACAATCGAAGATTTAATACCCTTCTGACGTAACGCTTTCAATATATCCTGCGCCTTGTGTTCCTTGCAGGATATGATTAGTGTACCCTCACTTATAGAGGCATAGGGGTTGATATCAAAATAACTGCATATCTCTTTTACGCAATCCTCTACCACAATGCTCTCCATTTTCACCTTGACTCCGAGGTTAGCAGCTTGTGCAATTTCATATAAACCACCCCATATTCCACATTCAGTAGCATCGTGCATAGCAGTAACCCCGTTATCTCTGACTCCGACGCTTACCGCCGTCATAGCATCCTCCACCACTGACATTTGGTAAAATATCTGCTGCGCTCTCTGGCTAAAATCTTTACCGAATTCCTCCTCGATAAGCTGCGGAAACATCGTGGCGAAAATACCTGTCGCCTCAATAGCCGGCCCTTTGGTGATAATTATCTTATCTCCAGCTCTGGCAATCCTAGGAGTAACATATTCATCCTTTTCACCTATGCCAACCATGGTAGCTCCGCCGACCATAGGATAATGGCAGTTCTCATATC
Organism: Chloroflexota bacterium; assembly: GCA_037441105.1. Taxonomy (GTDB): domain Bacteria; phylum Chloroflexota; class Dehalococcoidia; order GIF9; family UBA5629; genus VGNY01. The sequence goes on along the minus strand of JBBISW010000032.1, from coordinate 14,367 downwards.
TGGCAGTATGACCACAGATGATGGAGACCCCTAATTTCTCACACTCTCGGTGCATGGTATCCCATACCATTCCTAGTTGCTCTTTCGTCATCTCCATAGGAAGGTTTAAGTCTATAGATAAAAAACTGGGCTTCAGTCCACTGGTTACAGAATCCGAAGCGATGATGTGAATGGCAAACCAGGCAGCCCTTTCCCAGCCGTACTCAGGAACAATAAATACCGGGTCGCAGGTGAATGAAACTGCCTTGTTCCCGATCTCCACTATCCCCACATCCACCCCATGCTGAGGTCCCACCAAAATTTTTTCATTCTTGGCCCCCAGGCAAGGAAATATTAACTCGTTGAAGATTTCGGGAGAGATTTTGCCAATTTCAGGTAGTTCATTCATTTTTGCTATCTCCTTATCTATGATTTGTTAAATTCTTCCATCTTATTGGATTAGATAGAGACTGTTTACTAATGTAGTGCGTCCCCCGATTTATCGGGGGATAGCCTCGCCATGACGACCGCCCCCCAAGCGACCCTGAAGGGTCGCACTACATCGAAAATAAATTATTCATAAACACTCTATTAGATTGCCACTGACATTTAAAGGCGAATATATTGAAGCAGTCAGCACGCGAGAGGCTTATCCTTCTGTTTTCCGCCTCTTATCTATGGTCTGCCGAACAGTGGCGACATAGCTCGGAGTCTAGCCACAATTTTGGGCAATGCCTCTAGGACTCGATTAACATCCTCTTCAGTAGTCCACTTCCCCAAAGTAAATCTCAGGGAACCATGAGCCCGTTCATGGGGATAGCCCATCGCCAAAAGAACATGAGATGGCTCAAGGCTTGATGAGCTACAAGCAGAGCCGGTAGAGACACAAATGCCTTCCAAATCAAGATTTAAAAGCATGGACTCTCCTTCTACAAAATCAACGCTTATATTGACATTGTTAGGCAGCTTAAACAGGGGATGACCGTTCAAGTAGACTTTGTCAATCAGCTCCACAAGGCTAGCAACAAGCTTGTCACGCAAAATGGTAAGCCGCTCCGCTTCTTCTTTCATTTCTCTCTGGCTAATTTCCACGGCTTTGCCAAGACCAACTATGCCCGGGACATTCTCGGTACTGGCTCGTCGTCCGTTCTCCTGCCCACCTCCATGCATAAAACTGACCAGCTTTGTACCTTTCCTAATATACAGCGCTCCGACTCCCTTGGGTCCATAGAATTTGTGTGCCGAGATAGACAAAAGATTAACACCTAACTCATTCACATCTACGGGGATATGTCCCACAGTCTGGACAGCATCAGTGTGAAAGTAAATCCCTGCCTCTTTGGCAATCTTCCCTATCTCCGCTATAGGCTCTATCGTACCCACCTCATTATTGGCATGCATCACCGATATCAAAATAGTCTTATCAGTAATAGCCTTTTTGACATCATCAGGGTCAACCAGACCATACTCATCTACAGGGAGGTAAGTTACCGAAAAGCCCCTTCTCTCTAATAACTTACATGTCTCTATCACTGCATGATGCTCGATGGAGCTGGTAATAATGTGATTCCCCTTGTGTTCGTTAGCAAAAGCTACGCCCTTGATGGCAAAATTGTCCGCCTCTGTTCCGCCGCTAGTAAAGACAACTTCCTCAGCCCGAGCACCGATGAGGTCAGCAACCTTATTCCTCGCTTCCTCAACAGCCGCCTTTGCTTCCTGACCAAAGGAATGGATAGCAGAAGGGTTACCAAAAACCTCACCAAAATAAGGTAGCATAGCCTCTACCACCTCAGGATGAGTTGGCGTGGTAGCAGCATAATCCAGGTATATCCTTTTCATCTATCAGCCCTCAACAATATCACCTACAACTGGGTCAACCCTGACACCTTTCCCTTTAACCCACTCAATACCGGCTTCAATCTCTTTATCTTCTCCTTCCAATTCGAGCACAACCCAACCTTTATTCTCCGATACATCAGCACGGCGGATATTGGTCACTACCTTAAACTTGTGGCCGAGGTTATAGATTATAGGTTCCTTAATTAGTTCCTGGGGAAAAGTAAACATCACTTGTTTCTTAGCCATCATAGCCTCCTGTTCAATATCAAGCTAGCCAGCTCCTATGCAGAATAATGCCTTCACACCTGTACACCAATCGCCTCATTAAATGACTCTATATTAGGGCGGACATTAAGCGGCTTCACAATATCTGATAAAATCTCTTGTGTCCTTGGTCCAGCTCCGGTAATCACAGCAACTGTGCATTGTTTTCGGTTAATTATCCCAGCCGAAACCATTTTCTTCAAACCGGCTATCACCACCCCACCAGCAGCCTCAGCAAAAATGCCCTCAGTTCGTGCTAATAACTTCATCCCTTCAATAGCTTCCTCGTCAGTGACATCCTGGGCTCCACCCCCTGATTGCCTGGCAACCATCAAAGCATAGTAACCATCGGCAGGATTCCCAATTGCAATGGAGGTAACCATGGTATTCGGTGTCACCGGATGCACGTGCAGGCTACCTGCCTCAAAAGCATGTACTATAGGTGAGCTGCCAGCAGCCTGTGTTACGTACATATGAGTATTGACTGGTCCAATCAACTTAAGCATAGATAACTCCTGCAGCCCCTTCCATATTCGGGTAAAAAGGAGCCCCGAGGCAGCAGGTGCAACTATGCAGTCCGGTGACCTCCAGCCCAGTTGCTCAGCTATCTCAAATCCTAAGGTTTTGCTACCCTCAGCATAGTACGGCCGTAGATTGATGTTGATAAATCCCCAATTATATCTTTGTGCCAGCTCGGCGCAGAGGCGGTTGACATCATCATAGCTTCCGTCAACAGTAACCAGGTTTGGCTTATAGATTGCTACTCCCACCAGCTTGCCAGGTTCTACATTAGCGGGGACAAAGACATAGGCCCTCATATTAGCCTTGGCCGCATGGGCAGCAACGCTGGCCGCCAGGTTACCCGTTGAGGCACAGGCGATAGTATCAAAACCTAATTCACGCGCCTTGGTGGCGGCAACTGCGACCGCTCTGTCCTTGAAAGAATATGTGGGATTAAGGCAGTCATTCTTAATATAAAGCTCGTCTAATCCCAGTGCACGTCCAAGGGTATCAGCCTTTATCAGCGGCGTAAAACCAGCACCGATGTCTATCTCCTCTCTGCCTTCGACTGGAAGCAGGACGCGATAACGCCACATATTGCGCGGTCCGTGCGATATCCTCTCACAGTTAACCACTTCAGCCATAGCCTTGTAGTTGTAATTAACCTCCACCGGGCTAAGGCAAAAATCACAGACCTTCATAGGTTGTAAGGGGTATTCCTGCCCGCATTTCCTACAGCGTAAAGTTTTTGCATAAGACAAATTCCCACACCTCCTCATGCCTCAATATTTGCACCATGTATTAATGTCAGCCGGCGTCAGTATACAAGCGGCCATCTTATGTAAACATCCCGATTTCATTCCGTTGACTGACTTTTACCCTCCTTCTTTTCATTGTCAATCTTATCTACAATCTGCCCGTCTTGTAGCATTACGACCTGCTTTGCACGACTGGCTGTTTCATTATCATGTGTTACCATAATAATGGTATGCCCCTCTTTATTCAGTTGTTCGAATAAGTCCAATATCTCCTTTCCAGTTTTCCGATCCATACTGCCCGTTGGCTCATCTGCCAGGATAAGCGATGGGCTACCAATCAGAGCTCTGGCAATTGCCACTCTTTGTTGCTCACCACAACTTAGCTGGCTAGGTTTATGCCTAGCCCTTTTCTCTAATCCCACTTTACCCAAGATTTCCAACGCCTTATCACCGGCACTCTTAGTCCCACGAAAGGTTAAGGGTAGGAGCACATTCTCTAAGGCAGTGAGAGAAGGAAGCAAATGATACTGTTGAAAAACGTAGGCGATTTTCCATCTTCTAATATCTACCAGGTCATTTTCGTCCAAGTTATCAATACGCTTCCCTTCCAGAACGACCTCACCGCTGGAGATACAGTCCAAACCTCCAACTATGTTCAAAAAGGTGGATTTGCCACTTCCAGAAGGGCCCATTATAGCGACGAAGTCGCCTTTTCTGACTTGCAAGGAAACATCTTGTAAGGCAACCACTCTGGTCATGCCTTCTCCGAAGAATTTTGATACGTTCTTTATCTCTAACATTTCGCTCACCTCATAGAGCCCTGAAGGAGTCAGCAACCCTAATTTTTGTTGCATTAAATGCAGGATATACAGCAGCTACCACAGCCATACAGGTCGCCATTGCTAACGCCAGAGGTAGATATTGCGGAACATAAGCCATAACAACACCTTCAAAGACCAGCGGTCCGATAGCGTATGCCAACATGGTACCAGCCAGATAACCAAAGAAACCACCGATTGTACCGATAATTACGGCTTCATAAATGAAGAGTTTAATTATCTGATTTCGCGATGCGCCCACTGCCCTCATTATCCCAATATCTTTCACCCTCTCGTGCACTGAGGCAAGCATCGTGTTAACTACACCGAATAAACCAACAGCAAGCGTAATACTGGCTAAAGCCAGCATAAACTTGTTCAGCTTATCCAGCATGCCCATTTCAGTTGCAGCTATTTGCTTTACTGCAACCGCCTTGATCCCCGGTATGTTTTGGTTTATCTCATCAGCAATTGTTTCCACCGGAGACAGGTTGCAACAAGCACGTATATCTACCGAAGAAATTAGACCTTCCTTACCAGATGCCTTTTGTGCTGTCTTCAAAGGAACAAAGATTTGATAGTCATCGCTTGCTCCCGTTTCATCAAGCACGCCGGTAACTGTTGCCTCGCTCCCGTTAAGCACGATTTTGTCACCCACATTCAGCTTCAGTAATTCTGCGGCCACCGCTCCGACCAATGCATGGTTAGCACCAGCCAGATATTCCCCCTCTCGCAACGTCCACCATGTTCTGACATTTCTCTCTTCCTCGGGGTCGACCCCAACCACCATCACAGATGTATCTTTAACCACAGTATCCATGTAGAGTTTCGGAGCAAGTGTGGCAATATTCCCCTCATATTGGATGCCTTCTCCCTTTCTTATCGCGTCATCGGTGATCTGCCTTATCTGCGGGAGCCTTCCTTCAGGAATATAATTCTCACCCACAGCCACAGTGCCTAGACTCAGACTACCTAACTTCATATCCAACTTACTTATCGCAGGTATGACCATCAGATTAGGACCATATTCTTCCAATTGGTCGTATATCTTCGCCTCACCTGCGAGAGCTATTGTCAACGTACCAACTACTGTCATAGTACCTATCACTACACCAAAAGCAGCATATAGCACCCGCCTCTTTCTCTGCACCACACCTCTGACAACAATCTGATATAGTTTCAACTAACTAACCTCCTAATCATTAAGATTTGAGAGCCTGAGCTAAATCATCCGTCAAATCATCGATGTTCTCCAGTCCTACCGATAACCTTATTAAATCATCACTGATACCTATTTTTGCCCTGTAATCAGGAGGCATCGAGGCATGACTCATCGTTGCCGGATGCTCAGCAAGGGAAGCAACACCACCAAGCGATTCTGCCAGTGAAAAGACCTCGAGCCTTTTTAAGAAGGTGTTAACGTTCTCGATGCCACCCTTTATCTCAAAAGACACCACTCCACCAAATCCCTTCATTTGTTTTTTGGCGATGTCATGTCCCGGATGGGAGTTAAGTCCGGGATAGAACACCCTCTTTACTTTAGGATGTTTCTTAAGGAAATTGGCTACAGCCATAGCGTTCTCTTCATGTTTTTTCATCCGCACGGGCAATGTGGCAATACCACGCAGCACCAGCCAGCAGTCAAAGGGTGATGCACATGTCCCCATTGCATTGAGAAGAAACTGAACCCTCTGGGTTAACTCATCAGTCGAAGTTACCACTGCACCACCGACAACATCGCAATGTCCATTGAGATACTTAGTCGTGGAATGGACCACCAAGTCAATTCCATATCCTATAGGTCTCAAAAAATATGGCGTGGCAAAAGTGTTATCTATTACTGTTAATATTCCACGCTTCTTAGCTACTTCTGCTACCATCTCTATATCAACGATGTTCAGCAGCGGATTAGAAGGTGTTTCAATCCAGACCATTTTAGTATTTGGCTGTATCGCCCGTTCAATAGCTTCCCTGCTATTCATTCTCAAAAAGGTAAACTCCAGCCCGAAGTCACACATCACATTTTGAAACAGCCTGTAGGTCCCGCCATAGACATCATCACCCGAAACCACATGGTCACCGGCCTTCAAAAGGTGTATCACTGTGGCCTCTGCAGCCATTCCTGTAGCAAAAGCGAACCCGGCTTTACCTCCCTCAAGCTGAGCAATAGTATCTTCCAGCACCTTCCGTGTTGGATTTGCTGTGCGAGAATAATCATAACCCCGTGTTTTACCCACATCCTCAAAGGCAAAAGTCGATGTCTGGTATATAGGTACTGATATGGCACCAAATGTCTTATCTGGTCTCTCGCCGGCATGGATAGCTAGCGTTTCAAATCTCATATCCCTTCTCCTTCACTGAAATACCTGACTATTTTCCCGCTTATCATGCTCAACTCATCCTCAGTCAATACACCGCTCGAATTCTCCAACCGCCTCAGGCGTTCTTCTAACTTATTCTGTCTCTGCAATACCAGTCTGATAGCTTCTGCCACAGGGTCAGGCAACTTACCATGCTCCAATTCCATAAGTGGACTTTGCCCATCTTCGACCACTCTCCCGGGTATACCTACCACTGTAGCCCCCGGTGGAACCGACTTAATCACTACCGAACCTGCGCCGACTCTAGCCCCATCACCTATGCTGATAGCACCCAAGGCAACCGCCCCAGTACCGATTACCACATGGCTGCCCACAGTGGGATGGCGTTTCTCTTTCTTTAAGCTCGTCCCTCCCAGAACTGTCCCCTGATACATAAGTACATCATCTCTGATTTCCGCTGTCTCTCCAATGACCACCCCGGCCCCATGGTCGATGAAAAAGCGTCTGCCGATTTTAGCCCCGGGGTGGATTTCGATACCGGTCAGGAAACGGCCAATATGGGAGAGAAAACGCGCTAAAAAGCGAAACCTGTGTCGCCATAGGAAATGAGCTACGCGATGAAACCATAAGGCATGTAGCCCTGGATAACAGAAGACCACCTCTAGCAGGCTTCGTGCCGCCGGGTCCTTAATAAATACTGTTCGAATGTCCTCTCTCAAAGTGTTAAACAAAATAACCGTCCTTGTTCACTTCAATGTGCTGGGCGCAGCTTTACCCCAGCTTGTAAAAAGACTAGCAAATAAATAGTCCCAACCAATACGAGGTAAAGCTGATATTATGAGCTTAAATCGAATGCTACTCTCTTATCTACCTCCAATGCTGCCAATTTCAAATTCGGTAACTGATTACTTGGATGCCTTCAGCTCCTTGTCCAGCAAAACCAGACCCAGCCCACTAGTAAGTCGAAGCCTTGTATGGGCAAGTCGCAAGGAGATAATCTTTGTCAATCGTTTCATCAATTCATAGCCGAGAATAAGGTCATCAGCCATGACTCGGCGGAGCATGTCACCATTGATGGCCAGCGCCCTGCAGTTGGCCATGCAGCGTGCCGATAAAGTATATACGTAAGGTTCGACCAGCGCTGACCAGCCGAGAGTTTCACCCTCGGTGACCACCTCTACCGCGGTAGGTATGCTCGGGCGCTCAGGCAGAGGGCGTACTTCCATCTCCAGCGCCACTCTACCATCTGCCAGAATATATACCTCCTTCGCTTCGTCCCCTTCCTTGAAGATTGTCTCCCCTTTTCGATAGGAGACTCCACGGCATATATTCGCCAGCTTCTCAAGGTGACTCGCATCCAACCCCCTAAAGAGCTCGCAGCTTGTCAAGGTGTCAATCAGTGCCATTTATCTCTACCCCCTTTCACCATTTTCGCCCTCCTCTGTTTTCTAATTCGGTGCAAAGATTGCCAATCGTTATCTATTTACCGTCATAAGCACCCCCTTTCATTCGGTAGTACCGTCGAAGGCGCGGTTTGCTCCTGAAAAAGCCAGGTAGACAAATAACGCTCACCGGTATCGGGCAAAACTACTATTATGAGTTTGCCAGCATTCTCAGCTCTTTTGGCGACCTCTATGGCTGCCCAGGTAGCTGCGCCCGAGGATATACCCGCTAGTATTCCCTCCTCTTTGGCTAGTCTTCGTGCCATTGCTCCCGCGTCTTCATTGGTAACCTTAATAATCTCATCAACCAAGTCCAATCTCATAACCTCAGGAATAAAACCAGCACCGATACCCTGAATCTTATGTGGGCCTGGTTTGCCGCCAGAAAGAACAGGTGAGGCGACTGGCTCGACAGCAATAGCCTTAAATCCCGGCTTTCTACTTTTTATCACCTCGGTTACACCGGTGATAGTACCGCCAGTGCCAACGCCAGACACTAAAATATCCACCTTGCCCTCGGTATCTCTCCAGATCTCCTCGGCTGTGGTCAGACGATGCACCTCTGGATTTGACGGATTTTTGAACTGCTGTGGCATAACATAGTTTGGGTTTTCTGCCACCAGCTGCTCCGCCCTTCTCACCGCCCCCGGCATACCCTCTGCTCCAGGAGTTAGCACTAGCTCAGCACCGAAAATAGCTAGAAGTTGCCTCCTTTCCATGGACATAGTGTCAGGCATGGTAAGGATGAGTCTATATCCCCTAGCAGCGCAGACAAAAGCCAGGGCAATACCTGTGTTGCCGCTGGTAGGCTCAACGATTACCGTATCCTTGGTAATAAGCCCCCTATCCTCGGCATCAACTATCATTGACACTCCTATTCTATCCTTAACACTGCCTATAGGATTAAATGATTCAAGCTTTGCTACTACTTCCGCTTTCGCGCCTTGTGTTACTCGATTCAATCTGACCAGTGGCGTGTTCCCAATTAGCTCAGCGGAATCCTTGGCTATACCCCTGGTTAGCTTTGGAATCTCTATGGTCTTGTACCGAAGTTTCTCAATTTTTTGAGCTACCTTTGCCATTGACTCACCTCCTAGTTTTTCTTGATAGGCTATGGCTCGAAGCTTCTTGAGCTATCTCACCGTCTCTCAAATGAATTACCTTGTGAGCAGTTTTCGCTAGTTCCACATTATGAGTGACAACAATCATGGTTAGGCCTCGGTCATTAAGGTACTGGAAAAGCTCGTAAATCTTACGAGCTGTAGCTGAATCTAAATTCCCAGTCGGCTCATCCGCCAGGATAATCTTCGGCTCATTGACAAGAGCCCTGCCGATAGCCACCCTTTGCATCTCGCCTCCGCTAAGCTGGCTTGGCAGATGTTCAGCTCTGGCTTCAAGCCCGACCTGTTCCAGTATTTCGTCTACTTTATCTTTGCAATCGTTTTTCTTACTGAATAGGAGAGGCAACGCTATATTCTCACGTACTGTTAAAGTCGGTAGCAGAAAGAATTGCTGAAAAACAAAGCCTATATTCTCGCGCCGTAGCTTTACCAGGTCTTTTTCTTGTAGACCGCTCGTTTCAGCACCATTCAATCTTAAGCTGCCTCTCGTTGGAGTATCCAGACAGCCGAGAAGATTTAACAGCGTAGTCTTGCCTGAACCGGAGGGTCCGACAATAGCCACATATTCGCCTTCTGCTATTTCAAAACTAGCATCCTTAAGAGCAAAAATTTTCTCGCTGCCGCGGTGGTATACCTTGGTTAACCCGTTTGCTGATATAATCTCTTTCTTCATTCCAGATTACTCCGTATAGCTTCCATCGGTGTTAGGCGAGAGGACTTAATCGCTGGGTATATCCCACAGACAAATCCGATAATGATAGAGAATAATAAACACAAGCCGACCAATCCTGGCTCAGGCGTCATGAGTTTACCTCCAGGAGAATAAGGGATTATTCCCTTAACGAAACCTTCTATTAAGCTGGAGCCCAACGTTGAAAGCAGCAAACCGATTACTCCGCCCATGACGGTAATGAACAACGTTTCAATGAGAACTAGCTTACCTATATCCAGCCCAGAAGCTCCTATGGCTTTCATCATCCCGAATTCCCTCGTCCTTTCATTGACTGACATGAGCAGGGTATTGATTATACCCACAGCACTGATGATGATAGCTACAATAATGACAGAAATGATAAGCGTCCGTGCTGAGCCCACCAGATTCATAATGGTGCCCATCACCTGGGTCATGGTTACTACTTGAACATCAGGAATTTGCTCCAACCGACTCGCGACCTCTGAAATTCTGGAAACATTTCCTACCCTGATGCCTACTGCTGTTATTTGGTCAGGCTTTTCAAAAATTCTTTGCGCAACTGGAAGCGGCAGGAAATGAAACTCGTCCTCCTGGGTACCTGTCCTCTCTAGGATACCAACAACGGTAAACGGTATTTTATACGGCCCGAATGGTAATACATCGCCAACACTTAATTTTTCTTCTTTCGCCATTTCTTCTTCCGCCAAGTTTCTACCTATTACTATGACACTATCCTCAGTATCTGAGAATAACCTTCCCTCCACTTTCCAGTACGGCTTAAGGCGGAGCATATCAGCCATAACGACACCATACACGATGTGCGGCCTACCATCCTTATAGAACTGGTGAAGCAACATGGGGCTGGCAATTTCTACGCCATCAACTTTCTTTATTTCCTCAGCATCTGAATTTGACATATATTTCGGGATGACGCCGCCGTGGATGATAAGTGAAGCAGCTTCATAGGGACATCCCTTGGGCACTGCTAGCATGTGAATGCCCATGCTGTTGAGTTCCCCGCTCAGTTGCTTCTCATAACCGGAATTAAAAGACAAGAGGCTAAACAACACAGCGATGGCAATAGCCACACCGAGTATGGTCAAGATTGTCCTGCCGCGCCTGCGCAGCAAGTTCTTTATGGCCAGAGTAACAAAATTCACAACATCACTTCCTTTCTCTAAAACTCAACCTTCTTGCCAATAAGGTATGTATCACTACCCTTCTTGGTCACTGTGCCATAAACTTTTGCCATTGCACCCAGTCTTTGTACAGGTATTGTGAGACCACTTGGAGCCAGATCAACATATATCGTCCCTGTGCTGTCATCCAAGATAAACCAGCAGCCATTGCCTCTACACACATTGACTATCTTCCCCTCCAACAGCACATTCTGCCCCCAGTAGGTGTCCGCTTTGCTCATCATGTCACCTATCTTTATTATCTGTGGCCATTCTTCCTTGGGCACTTGGGAAGTCACCGTTTCAGCAATATTACTCACCACATTTGGGCTCCCTCTTTGAGTATCAGTCCCAGTATTTGCCTGACTGCAACCCACCAAAACCAGCACCAGACTTGACACCAGTACAAAAACCAAAGGTATCAAACTTTTTTGACTCGCTAGCACATTAACCTCCTTGACTATATTTATTTGCTGCCCTAGCTACCCCACTATCCACCGGGGCATTGACCGAATGATAACAGGCATTTGTGAAAATACCGTGAAAATCATTTGAAGTTTTTATGAAAACCCGCACCATTGCCACTAGAGATTGGCTTATACGTATCATGTTCCTATATCCTTTCCTTCAGTTTGTAGCTCTGGGCGAACTTTGTGGAATCTTTGCTCTAGCAATCTTTTGCAGGGCTTGAAGTGTAAAGTCAATTTCCTCATCAGTATTGAAGTACCCCGGGCTTAAGCGTACGGTACCTAGTGGATAAGTACCCAGGGTCTTATGAGCTGACGGGGAACAATGCAGCCCTGTTCTCACTTTGATATCAAAAGCCTGGTCAAGAATGATACCTGCCTCCGCTGGCTCATACCCTTCAATATTGAAGGATATGACAGGCGCCTGTTTAGACCCGCCTTTGGTCCGGTAAAGAGTTAACCCGGGTATGTTAGACAGCCCTTCGAGCAGTCTGCCCGTCAAGTATTGCTCATGGGCGCTAATTTTCTCTAAACCTTCACTGAAGGTATATTTCAGCCCGGCGCCAAGCCCACAGATGCCGACGCCATTTAAAGTTCCACTTTCATATCTATACGGTAGGACAGTTGGTTGTTCTTCTTGCTCAGAATATACGCCGGTGCCACCCTCGCGCAGCGAATCGAGGTCAACACGGCTGCCCACATAAAGCCCTCCGGTACCTGGAGGGCCAAATAACCCCTTATGCCCGGCGAAGGCAAGCAAGTCAATGTTGCTCGCCTGGACATCAATAGGATACTTGCCAGCAGATTGAGCCGCGTCCACCATGAAGATTAGGTTATGCTGCCTGGCAACCATTCCATATTCCTCAATAGGTTGAATAACACCAGTTACATTAGAAGCATGGACGACTATCACCAGTTTGGTCCCTCCAGTTATCGCCCCCTCGACATCCTTGGGCGACACGACTCCTGTCTCAACCGAAGGTGGTATCCTGGTAACCTTGACTCCTTGCCGCTCAAGTTTTCTCAGAGGACGAACCACGGAATTGTGCTCTAGACAGCTAGTAATAACGTGGTCCCCCGGCTTAAGCAGCCCCTTAAGCCCCAGGTTTAAGGCATCTGTGCAATTGAGGGTAAATATAATCCGCTCCTTCTCCGGGGCATTCATAAGGCGGGCAATAAGCGTCCTCGTCTCTTCAACCATCTCCGCAGCCGCTAAAGACATGCTGTGGCTACCACGACCCGGACTGCCGGCGTTCTCTCTTAAGAATCCGTCCATAGCCTGATAAACACTTTCTGGCTTAGGCCAGGAGGTAGCCGCATTATCCAGGTATATCATAGCCTTTGCCCTTTAGCCTCCAATATATTTGTTATAAAGCCCTAGAGCTAACGACTCATCGTTGGTGTTCTTAACAATCGCGCGACCGTCGGGGAAAACAACCATCTCATGAGAATCACCTGCAAATCGCAGCATAAACTCGTTGTAGAAAACCTGCCCTATCGAGTTTAGACGTGCTGCCAAATTCTCCAAGGAGATGCTTTCCATTTTAGGATTAATGACTTGGACGGCATTCTGGCCACAGAGCGAGGTGAGCTTCATGCCAAACTTGCCTTCTAAGAACTCGTATTTGCCCTGGCAGGCGGCGCAGCCACTGCGAGGACTGATTTTCAGGCGATGAAAGGTCCCTTTCCAAACATCAATAACTATATGGTCCCGATTGACTTCTTTGACACCAACAAGTATCTTCATCGCCTCCACAGATTCAAGGGAGCCAATGACAAACGGGGCAGGGCTGATCACACCAACGGTGTCGGCAGTGTAAACTGTCCCGTGGCTAAACGGACTGGCAAAGATGCATTGGAAGCACGGGGCTTGGCCCGGAATTATATTAAAAGTCATTCCCCGTGAGGCAACAGCTTCACCATAAATCCACGGGATTCTATGTTTTAGCGAGACATCGTTAATGAGAAATCGGGTTTCAATGTTATCCACCCCGTCCAGAATTAAATTCGCACCACTGACAAAACTCTCAATATTGGTATAGTTTACGTTGGCGACTATTCCCTCAACCTCAACCTCCAAATTCACCTTCATCAGATGCCGCTTTGCAGCCACAGCCTTTGGCAATTGGTTATTTATGTCGTCTTCATCAAAAAGGACGTGGTTCTGCAAATTGTGGTACTCTATAAAATCCCTGTCTATAATTTTGACCTCACCCACACCGGCGCGCACCAGAGAAGTGGCAACAACTGTACCCACCGCCCCACAGCCGATGAGCACCACGCAACTATCGCCCAATCTCTTCTGCCCTTCTTTGCTTATATCAGTGAAAAGCGTTTGTCTTGCATACCTGTCGGTCATAGAAGCCACTCTCTTTCTTGCTTACATACCTTGTTCAAACCATCATCCGTAGCTTATATGTAGTACATCTTCTCAGCAGGGCGCTCCTTTCTCTTTTGACGCTCTACCAAGTCCTGCAATGTTGTAGATTCCAAAACCCCATCCATCGCCTTTTTCAGTTCAGCCCAAATATCTCGAGTCACACAAGAGTTGGTGCGAGGACAAGTGTTGGGGTCATCAAGACAACCAACCATATCAGTAGAACCTTCAAGTAGCCCAATCACCTCACTAAGTCTTATTTCCTGAGGAGGCTTGACCAACCAGATGCCACCTCGGGCACCACGCATACTCTTTATTAGTCCAGCAACCATAAGAGGTCTTATCAAGTGCTCCAGATACAGAACCGAAACCTGCTGGTTTCGGGCTATATCTTTCAATTGTACTGGCCCCTCTCCCCATCGAAGAGCTAAATCTAAAAGAACCCTCGTTCCATATCGCCCTCTGGTGGAAAGCTTCATTATTTCACCTCAGCTTGTTGACTAATTTGCTCAACAAAGTATACAACAGGTTGAGGAAACTTGTCAAGTCCCTATTGTGCGGTGTCCAAGACATACTATACAGTTTTTAAGCTATGTGTATTCTGAATA
>JBBISW010000031.1:0-16652 GCA_037441105.1 Chloroflexota bacterium | reverse complement strand
TGGCAACGCCAGTTAACCATCCTGATAATATCTTTCCTTGCTGGCTATTTTGGTCTGGACCGGTTCTACCGGGGACAAATAGCATTGGGCGTTATTAAGTTAATAACAATGGGAGGCTTTGGAATTTGGTATTTAGTAGATGTAGCAATTGCTGCCTACAGATTTGGAAAGCTCAGTTAATCCTGAAAGCTAACCGTTAAACCAATAAAGAGCGAATATCTTACCCCCAGATGGCGTCCAAAATTTTTATCCTCATTACCCGCCACACGGGTATAAACGCCGCCACAAGCACCATACATGCTGAATATAGATAGAAACTGGCACAGGAAACAGCACTAGCCACGCTAATGTGGACATCTGCAATTTGGTTCACCGGGCAAAAGCAACAATCCGCTTGAAAATGCAATTTTAGCAACTTGACACGACCCTAGAGACACTCTACAATGCTGATACGTATGTAAGTATGTATGCATCAGGAGGTATGAAATGAGCAGAAGGATGACGGTGGTGTTCCACGATGAAGACCTGTACACGACTTTAAAGGTTGAGGCGGCAAGGAGACACATGCCGGCTAGTGACATCATAGCTGATGCAGTGCGCGAATGGTTGGAAAGTCGCGAAGATACTGAATTGCTGCCTGTAATTGAAGCTGCCCGAGCCGAATGGCAAGAAAAGGGCGGGCGTCCCTGGTCTGATGTTGAGCAAGAACTGGAGAGGTCAGTAGTCGGGCGAGAAAAAGCTGCCTGAGGCGAAGAGTGTATAGAATCGAAGTCTCACCAGCAGCTTACCGTAATTTAGAAAAACTGAAAGGGCGAATACAAAGACACAGCTTCGAGCGCCTGCGGGCTGCTATTAGAAGTTTAGCCAGTGAACCTCGTCCCTCTGGGGTCAGAAAAATCAAAGGAGTTGAGAAGGCTTACCGCATTAGAGCCGGCAATTACCGAGTAGTTTATGAAGTATATGACAATGAGAATCTGGTTCTGATATTACACGTCGGGCGTCGGACCGAGACGACCTATCGGCCATAGCACATCATCAAAGCCAACCACCTCGCCGAAGCCCTCCAATACCGCCAGAGGATCGCAATTTAGCAGCCTGCACACAACGCTAGATTGTTACATTGATGTATTGCCATATGCTTAGGGCAGATATATTATGGAAGTAATTCTTAATAGCCATCTGACGGGAAAATGGGAAGTAAAAAGCAGTCATCGCCAGAAAAGATTTCAGAACTAGGAAGCTCCTATTTCGAAGTGCAAGCCTATTTGGGCATGACCAAACACATGGGTGGCTTCAAGGCTACAGAGCAGCTGGTTGAGTTATGCCACATAAACCAGGACAAATCCGTATTGGTGGTCGGTTGCGGTGTGGGAGTAACTCCCTGTTATCTTGCCAAAATGTATGGCTGCAGCGTAGTTGGTGTCGACCTTTCCGAAAGGATGGTTGACCGATCAAAGGAAAGGGCAAAAAGAGATGGCGTTGAGAACAAGGTTAGATTCGGCGTGGCCGACGCTCAGAACCTTCCTTTTGAGGATGCTGCCTTCGACGCAGTTATTTGCGAGTCCGTAAACGCATTCATAGAAAACAAGCAGAGAGCGCTGAGCGAATATGTGCGAGTAATAAAGCCGGGAGGATATGTTGGGCTTAACGAGGTAACCTGGCTGAAGACACCGCCTAGGGAGTTACCCGCATATCTATATCGGATAATGGGTGCGGAATTCCTTAGCAGCGATAGCTGGAAGGGGTTGCTGGAAGGCTCGGGACTGGGCGAGATTGTTGCGAGGGTCTACAAAACCAATGCCCTGAGTCAATGGACTAGCGAAGTCAGGCAATTTGAATTTTCAGACTTCATAAGAGCATGGTCTAGATACTTCTACCTGCTTTTCAAGAGTCCGGCTGCCAGGAGGTTCATCAAAGAAGCCCTGTCTTTCCCCCGAAGCATTTTCGGTTTGTTTAACTACTTCGGATATGGACTATATGCGGGAAGGAAACGAGATGGATAATGAAAAACAGTTGACGCCAGCGGTTATCTACGAACTGTTCGCTTATATCGGCTTCAAAAGGCATTTTCATTTAGGGGGGATGAAGGCAACAAGAGAGCTAATTGAGTTATGCCATATAGATAGAGATAAATACGTTTTGGATGTTGGTTGCGCTTCTGGAAAGACGGCGTGCTATATCGCCAAAACATATGGTTGCAGGGTGGTCGGCGTAGATATTTCGGAAGGGATGGTTAATAGAGCAAATGAGAGGGCAAAGAAAGAGAGGGTAAAAGATAGGGTCAGCTTTAAGGTAGCGAACGCTCAAGACCTCCCTTTTGAAGACAACCTTTTCGATGTAGTCATTGGCAAATTCATAAGCGGACTCTTAGATAATAAACAGAGAGGGATAAATGAATATCTGCGGGTGACAAAGCCGGGAGGATACGTCGGTCTTAATGAGGCAACCTGGATAAAGACGCCTCCACCAATAGAATTGGTGAGGTACCTATCCAGCGTTTACGGAGTCAAGGGAGAAACCCTCGACCCTGGTGGTTGGGAAGGATTGCTGGCGAGTGCCGGATCGAGAGATATGGTAGTGAGAGCCTACCAGGCTAAGGCTCTGAGCAGTAAGCGGGATGACCTGATGGATGTTTTGAGAGTTTTCCCAAAGATGCTGTATCTGTACATTAGAAATTCAACTTTCAGGAGTTTAATCAAGGAAGTGTTATCGATACCTAAGAATCTCCTTGAATACTTTGGATACGGAATATACGTCGGAAGGAAATAAGGGAACCCTTATGGAAAGCTTCGAGGGAAAATGTGTTTCAGTTTTTTCAGATAGGTCGGTAATCTTCCGCTTCTGCCTGTCGTTCCACACCCGCACCGGGTCACGAAATGAGTAATTGTTCGGCTGATTACCTATATGCACCAAGCTATCCGATGAGGATAAAGGCTATAGGCTCAACTTGTCATATACCGCCGACGGTAACGCGGAAGCGAATTCGGGTGATGGCTATGCCTTGTTTGGTTTATTCGTATGTTTATCACTACCGTGTCCAGTGTGCTGTGACAGTGGTTCAATGCACTGATGTATCACTTCGCCCGTAATAGGATCAGTAACTATCTCTTTGTAGAGGTCATTTTCCCGGTCAAATACTCTAACAAGGTTCATCCATTTGCTGGTTTTTCGATGAAGGTCATCACCAGTGACTTCTTCAATAAACGGCTTTGAAACACCACTATGCTTGGCTTTCATACCTAGCTTAGATTTAAGAACTACGCCATCACTGATGACAACCTGAAAGAGTCTAGTAGTTGACCCACAAGACGGGCAAGGAACACGTTGATCAGGCTGAACGTGAGTGTCTTCTTCTAAAGGCGATTTACATTTTCCACACAGTACGGACAGGCTGTCTATTGACATGTTTTTAGTTTATCACAGCATAAGCTATTCAGCAAGCATCGACTCAATCCATTCACCAAGTCTGGCTTTTTACTCAATTCGAGGGAATTGAACAATAGTCAGTATTGTTGAGCGTGTACTTAGCGTGGCCGAAGAATATGGCGGTTTTCGTCACTTAATTTGCTAAGTTGAGCAGAGCTGGAAATGCGGCCTTTGAGTTGTGAGTGATTGCAAGCGATTCGCTAACTTTTGTAAACTTTTGCGAGCAGTTGGTGGAGCTGAGGGGATTCGAACCCCTGACCTCCTCCGTGCAAGGGAGGCGCTCTCCCAATTGAGCTACAGCCCCAATTGCTGATTAATTATACTAGCAAGCAGCCCGCATTAACAAGCTCCTATACTCGCCCACTACATCAGTAACAGCTTAATCCTCTCTCCCCTCAAGGGAGAGGAAATATTGAACAAACTGTGGGCACCGCGAGGAGCATAAGCGGCGTGGCGATCCCGGTGGGGATGCGGTGAGATTCCCATGTCTTCGGCTCGCAATGACTTAGGGGAGTTGCTCAGCAATCTCACATAATCATTTTCATTGCTGTCCATGAATTTGGTATGATGTTACCGAGCCAGTTTGGCAAAAGAGAGACAGAGCCTGCTCTAGCGGCAGCCTGAACATGGACTGGGGGAGCGTTTGAGTCCCGGTGGGCTTCGCGGACTTCAAATCCGTCGGGAGGCATTAGAAGTGTCTTCGGTGGGTTCGACCCCCATACGCTCCCGCCAAAATCTTGAACGCACAAATAGAGGACTCTGGTCAATAATACGGTCAGAATTGCTAGCTTAAGCAGGCATTCACATTAAATACCAGGCAGACAACCAAAAGAGCAGAGCTACAAGTACATGGCCGCCGAGCACACCTATGAGCTCTTTGTTCATCTTCCGCAACTCCTCACCCCTGCTTGGAGATCCGAAGGTCAGGGCAAATACCAGACGCATACTGCAATTATGATGGCGATAAGAATGGCACCATCAAGAAGGATGCCACCAAATATCCCCAACAGCTTCTTATCACCCTTTAGAATAGCCAAGAATTTTTTAGTGCCGTTCATTTTAGTCCTCCATGCCTCAAGGTGTTCATAGAATATGCTCTGCTTATACCTTATTTTCTTAAAGCACAATCAGAAAAACATGATGAATAGGTACTGCTTTGGAGAAGACACTTGGTACTACCAGCAAGAGATGACCTAAGTACTACTGATGTTCTATTTTTACTCGGGTTGGGTATATAATTGATATAGGTGGACATGTTAGAGAAAGGAGAAACGAGAAAATTGCCGCCTGCTTTCCCATGTCCTAAATGCAGTGCTGAAATCTCCCTAGGGCAGCAGGTCTGCGACAACTGTGGCGAGCGGTTCGAATATAGATGTGCCAACTGCGGCATAACTGCTGGAACTATATCCGGCTTCTGCACAAATTGTGGCGGGGAGTTACTCCGGCACACACAGTCAGCAAAGCCTCAGACTAAAAAAACTAAGATAACCCACCGTAAAGGGAGAAAAGCTGAACAGCAAAAGGGAACTCCGGAGCCTTTGAGTAAGATTGGCGCCTATTTCGGCCTTGTGGCCATAATACTATGCATATTAGCAATCCTCTATTTTGTTGGCACAAGTCCACAAGGAGAACCATCTAAGTGGCTTGGCGGCAGATTTATCTTTCAGGGAAAAACCCCACCTACAACACCACCCAGTGCAGAAGTTAACAAAAAACCAGTTGCTGCCCCCGACTTACCTCGTTATTCGGCTGAGCTAATCACAGCAGTAGCAAAAAAACAGAGCCCTGATTGTCGAGCACCCACAAAGAGAGTAGGCTGAGTTGGCCGCAGTTGTCCTCAGTATGAGGACGCCGAACCGATTTTCAAAGTCGAGTACCTTGGTGATGGAGTATGGAGTGTGGCCAAAACCTGCCCGATAAACTCAGCACATAACGGTTTCTGGTACTTCTACGAGGACAGCGGTAAACTGCTAAAACGGGATTAGCTACATGAGGACTCGCTCGTCACCCACTCGGCGCGTTAGCTTTTTCTCATCCATATATTCAAGAAGCGCCTGAGCATATTTCCGGCTGGTGCCCAGGATATCCCGCACTTCAGCGAGGGTAACTTTGCCCCGTTCCTTAGCGTAAGCAATGACTTTGTCCACCATTTCGTTATAGGCGGTCGAGGAAAAGATAACGTCGTTGCTCACCTTTACCACTTTCTGTTGCTCGACGAGCAAATTGAGCAGGTCAGGTTCAAGCGTTACATCACCGGGCGGGGAATAAGGATTCTGGCTCAGAGCATAAAGAAAGGCTTCCACTTTCGACTGCTGGTCCTGGCTAAGCTCGACTCGGTAAGAAGAAAGACGGACAGCTGCGCCCCCCTCGACCAGAACCCCGTCATCAAAAAGCTTCCGTAAGGCTGCAGAATGCGGTGACAGCTTCAATCTGCTGCTCAGTTCCCCTTTGGGAATGCCTGAGCGCGCAGGGAATTTTCGGTGATAATCGCCAACTATATTTTCTGCCCTCTTGGCCAATCGCTCCCAGCCAGAACGGGTGAAAAGCAGACTGTGCTCTCCACGCCCTATTGCCACCACCTTTCCTTTATTAATAAGCTCATCTACCACCTTTCGGGCTTCATCTGTCGCCAGATTACACTCGACCACTAGCTGCTCCAGCTCCAAAGGCTGACTCACCTCTAACGTAGCCACGATGACATCTTCTACAGTCCCCTCTCCCCTGACCTTCAGGCTCTGAATAACAGCCGGACGGAATCGCCGATGCCGCGGGGCATGAGAACTGATAATCTGACCACCACCCAGGGTATCCATAGGTGAACGGATAATGAAATGGTCACCTTTAACCACAGCTGCCGGCTTATCCAGGGCAAGTTGAGCCCAGGAAACATCCCCAGAATCAAGCTTCTCTTTCTCCAGTAAGTGGACCTTAGCCATAACCTCAGCAGCGCCTGTGTGAAAGCTGACGATTGTACCGTGACGTAGAGCATGTTTAAGGCCTGAGAGCAGGCGAAGCCTTACATCTACTCTCGTTGTCGGCACTAACCATCCAGGCTGAGTTAGCACATCACCACGTTCTAACTGAGATGTAGCCACCCCTGCCAGGTTAGCCGCTACCCGACTACCCGGACTGGCAGTATCAATGCGAGTCTTGTGTGTCTGCAATCCACGCAGTCTGGCTTTGAGCCCCGAAGGTAGAACCTCCATCTCCTGCCCCACCGATATTGTGCTATCAACCAATGTGCCGGTGACTACAGTGCCAGAGCCGGCTATAGTGAAGGAACGGTCTATCATAAGCCTAGGTCTGCCGATGTCTTTTCTCGGCTCAGCAGACAGCAGAATCCGGTCAATCGTGGAAACTAAGTCGGCTAAGCTTTCACCGGTCACCGCCGAGACGGCAACAACAGGAGCTTCAGCCAGAGTAGTCGGCTTTATCAGTTCCTCAACCTCCAGCTTGACCAAGCTCAACAGTTCCTCGTCCACCAGGTCTCTCTTGGTTATGACAACAATTCCCCTTCTTATGTCAAGAAGGTCAAGTATGGCTAAATGTTCCCTAGTCTGAGGCATTATGCCCTCATCAGCAGCCACGATAAGCAAAGCCAGGTCTATACCCCCTACCCCGGCCAGCATGTTCTTTACGAAACGCTCGTGCCCCGGGACATCAACAATTCCAACCTCCTGTCCGCTGGGCAGCTTCAGCCAGGCAAAGCCGAGGTCAATGGTCATGCCGCGCTCTTTTTCCTCACGCAATCGGTCTGGGTCTATGCCTGTCAGCGCATGTATCAAGACCGATTTGCCATGGTCTATGTGACCGGCCGTGCCTATAACAAACATCCTACCACTCGTCCCGTATAGATATAAAGAGACTACTAATAGCTCCTTGCAAGGGGCATGTACCTCGAAACAATGCCATTTATCCTTTCTGTAATCGCGAGGAGCGTGAGCGATGTGGCGATCTCGGTGGGGAAGCATTGAGATTGCCACGCTTCGCTCGCAATGACAGAGAGAAGTTGCGTCATCATTTCTTCAGGCTAGAAACTGCGTTGCTAAGTGCCTGCAGCACAATCTCGTCTTCTTCAGGAAGAACCGTCCTTGGGTCAAGAAGGAGGACATCATCACTGATACGCCCAATGACTGGCGGGTCATGATGCCACAGCTTTTGAGCTAGTGACTGAGTTATGTTTCTTTGGCTGTTTTTCCCGATAGCGACGAGTTTGGTAGGGAGTATACTCCCGGGCAGGCTGCCCCCACCGACCATGGCCTCACCTTCAATCACCTGAGCTAGATCGCCAAGAGCTTGCGCCCAAAGTCTGGCTCGCCTCTCAACCTCCACCAGAGGCATGGAAATCATACGCCAAACAGGGACCTTTTCCACCACCTCGCCTTTCAGGTAATGAACCAATGTGGCAGCTAGCCCTGCTAATCTTATCTTGTCAATACGCACCGCCCGAGCCAGGGGATGTTTTCTCAGCTTATCAACAAAGAGCTTCTTGCCGACGATAACCCCTGCCTGAGGACCACCTACGAGCTTATCCCCGGAAAAGCAAGCCAGCCCAACGCCAAGGGCAATGCTCTGCTGCACCATAGGCTCAGGGGCAAGGCCGAAAGCAGTTGTGTCCAGGAAACAACCGCTGCCCAGGTCGTCAAGCACGGGGAGGTCATGTTTATCGCCAAGCGCCACCATTTCCTCAAGAGAAACAGAATGAGTGAAGCCCTCGACCCTGAAATTACTGGCATGGACGCGCAAAAGTACAGCCGTCCGCGGGCTAATCGCTTGCTCATAGTCATAAATGTAGGTACAGTTAGTTGTGCCCACTTCTACCAGCTTTGTCCCACTCTGTCTCATGACATCAGGAATACGAAAGCCGCCGCCGATCTCCACAGCCTGGCCCCGGGAGACAATCACCTCTTTTCTTTTAGCCAGAGCAGTGAGCGCCAGAAGCACAGCAGAGGCGTTGTTATTCACCACCAGCGCTGCTTCAGCCCCAGTTAATTGACACAGAAGTCCCTCGATATGAACATCTCGAGAGCCCCGAGTCCCGCTGTCTAGGTCAAACTCCAGGTTGCAGAAGCCTGTGGCGACTTGCTCCATAGCCGCCAGAGCTTCTTTGCTGAGCGGCGCTCGACCCAAGTTGGTGTGAAGTATTACACCACTGGCATTGATAACCGGACGCAGGCTGGGCTGTGCCAGCGCCTGTGCCCTAGAGCAAACAGAGTCTATCATCTCATCCATAGAGGGACACGGATTTCCCTGTGTTATGGCGAGACGGTCTTGCTCCAGTTGCTGGCGGACCAGGTCCACAATCAGGTTGTGGGGATAAAGCTCCCGAAGCCGCTTAATTCGCTCATCAGAAATGACCTTATCCACACTAGGCAGACGGCGAAGTTCACTTCTCATAGTGCACAGATATTCTACTATACCCTGAACCAGTTTCAAAACCACTCAGACTCTGGCTCTCCAGTAACATCACCTTTTGGTCATTCTGAGCCCTATGGGCGAAGAATATCTTATAGACTCTTCACAAGGCCTACTATGTGCGAGATTCTTCGGTCGCCTTGTTCCCTCAGAATGACACAATGAGCCTACTACTTTGCCCCTTTAGTTGACCAATGCTAAAATAGGCTGCTGCAACACATAGAGGAAACGAATGGATAAGAACATACCTCCCCGTCTAACTCAGAGCGTCAGCGGAGCCGGCTGAGCTTCCAAATTAGGTCCGGGAGACCTAGACAAAGTCCTGTGTGACTTGCCACTGATACCCGATAAAAACGTGATTCGGGGCATGGAAAGCCTGGATGATGCCGGCGTTTACAAGATGAGCGATGACCTGGCTATCATCCAGACTATAGACTTCTTCACGCCCATTGTTGACCACCCCTACGATTTTGGCCAGATTGCCGCGGCTAATGCCCTCAGCGATGTCTATGCCATGGGAGGCAAGCCTCTAACCGCCATGAATGTGGTCTGCTTCCCCACCAAGTCACTAGATATCTCAATCCTGAAAGATATACTCAGGGGTGGTATAGACAAGATGAAGGAGGCAGGCGTGACGCTTGTCGGCGGGCATAGTATAGATGATACAGAGCTAAAATACGGGCTTTCTGTCACCGGCATCGTTCACCCCAAACGACTGGTGACTAATGACGGAGCTAAGGACGGGGACAAACTCATACTCACCAAGCCCTTGGGCACCGGCATAATCAGCACTGCCCTGAAAGCTGGCAAAGCCAGCAATGAAATTATAGCCGAAGTGACAAAATGCATGGCATCTTTAAACAAGAAGGCCTCAGAACTGATGCAGGAGGTCGGAGTTCACGCCTGCACTGACATAACCGGCTTCGGGTTTCTCGGCCATGCTTGTCAGCTAGCTCAGAACAGCCAGGTGGGCATAAAAATTCATTCTGGCTCAGTTCCTTTCTTCGCAGAAGCAAGAGAGTTCGCTAAGAAAGGGCTTTGTCCCGGCGGCTTACACAGAAACAGGGAATTCTACGGCAAAATGGTGGAGTTCTCCGACCGTGTACCCGATTACATTAAGGATATCCTCTTCGACCCTCAAACTTCGGGGGGCCTACTGATTTCACTGTCTCCTGAAGCAGCTGAGATGCTTATAGGCAGACTAAAAAAAGCTGGTGTGCCAGAAGCAGCTACAGTCGGCGAAATAGTCAGCAAGCCCGTGGGCAAGATACTCATAGAGTGACAGAGGGCAAAACGCCCCACAATTCCTTGAAAAACTAAACAGGCTTCGTTGTTAAACCACCGAGCCCGTTTTTTCTTGGTGGAGCTGATGGGATTCGAACCCACTACCTTTTGACTGCCAGTCAAACGCTCTCCCAATTGAGCTACAGCCCCACGCCACAAAGTCTAGCAAAAAGCACAGCGAAACTCAAACGTCGCTTGCGTTGTGCCCAAGATGATTGACACGGTGTGGTATAATTGGCTGTCGCCACAAAATTAGTCTGTATCCAGAAAGGAAATCACACCTGAGATAAGGACGAGAATCTTGGATAATATTGGTCACCCACCCTTCAATTTGACAGTGTACCTGAAAAACAAGACCTTTGGTCAAAGCGTGTTGGCTATAATGGGCAAAATCCACCAGCCGGGAAAAGGGGGGCTGTGGAGAGGATAGAGCGTTTTCTTGACGAAAAGTTGAACCCGGTATATAGAGCCCACTATGCACTTTGGGTTTACTGGTGGCCATTGTGGAGGAATTTACATAGCGGACGGGCTATTCGGCGACTGTGGGACAAATATAACTTGGTAAAAGAGGGACAGCTCCTGCTTGATTATGGCTGCGGCACTGGCGACTTCACCATCCCCGCGGCTAAGATAGTAGGTTCGGCAGGAAAGGTATATGCTCTAGATTGTTTCCCACGCCAATTGAGGTTAATAAAGGCAAGAGCACACAAAGAGGGCCTGTCCAACATTGAAGTCATCCTCTCGGATTTAGAGACAGGCTTGCCTGATGAATACGTGGACATAGTCTGGATGTGTGATGTCTTTCATGAGGTTAGACAGAAACGGGCAGTACTAGAGGAGCTGCGCAGGGTATTAAAGAAAGAAGGTATTCTGGCAATACATGATGGCATGAAAGACAGAGTTCTTGATTATACCGATGGCTTGTTTTCTCTGAACGGCAAACACGGCAATCTGTTCAGGTTCGTTAAAGCAAAACACGCCCTGTAGGCACGACCAGTGTAAGGGATATGGAGGGGAAGGTGACAAACAAATTCGTTCTACCAGTGTTTTGGGCATTATTTGGTGTTTTCATTGTGTTTGTAATTGTCATGCAATTGGGGCCACCAATGAGGCAATTGATTAACGAGTCTCAGGGCGTTGATTTTGTTCCGTCACTCTTCTTCATCTCTGGCTCACTCTTCTTTCTGTTGGGACTGGCATTGCTGATTCTGGCAGTCAAAGCAGAAATAGACAGAGCCTTCAAAAAGTTCCTAATATTGACGGGCGCCGCCGCTGTAGGAATCTTCGCAAGCATGCTCCTGCACAATCTCGTTTACGGGGCATTTATTCTGTGGTTTGGTGAAGGCTTCTGGGAGAGAATCGGCCTGGAGGAGGAGCCTTTCTTCTTTATGATGGCAATTTTCGTTTGCCCGCTTGCCTATTTAGTGGGAACAGTGGGTAGCATTGTTCTTATAATCAGAAGAAGGAAACAAGAAGCCCAGACTGTGTAAATCCTGGCTGCTACACTTTTGTGCTAACGGAAAATAGAGTTGATGGGATTCGAACCCACTACCTTCCCGACTTCAGTCGGGACGCTCTCCCAATTGAGCTACAGCCCTACATCATATACCTAAAGTCTAACATAAAGCTCAATGAGACTCAAACGTCATCAGTGCTTTAGAGTCCGACCCCACGCATCCTTGCGCCATTCGCTGGCAATAAGGATAAAATCGCTAAGCCACCAGACACCAAAGCCTCCGATGATGAGAAGTTTAACAATCGCAGAGCGTGTTCTGCCGATATAAAAACGGTCAGCCCCAAAAAACCCGAGAAATAGGGATAGAAGAAGTGCTACCTGCCAGCTTCTTGGCTTAGGCTTATGTTTAGAACTAGCTTTAGACTTAGACATGGAACACCTAAATTCCCAGCACTCCTGCCCAGCGTAATATAGAGCGTAAGCCGAAATAACCCGCATAGGCAATTGCCATGTTTTTTACTGTCTTGCCACCCCAGCATAGAAAAAAGAATTTGACCAGCCCAAACCGAAGCATCCCAGCTATGGCTGTGAACGGATAAAACAAGGGATTAAGGATAGCTGACATCAAAAAGACAGCCATCTCACCGCGACGCTGTATCCAATCGCTAAATTTGCCGAAAAACTCGGGGGGAAGCTTTTGCACAGCTTTCCGCCCACTATAACCACTCAAGTAAATACCTATGCTACCAATGGCCTCGCCTAAACCAGACACAACCCCAATCAAAGCTGGATGCAACACACTGCCTAATGTAAAAACAATCAAGATACCGGGTATGGGCACAAGCACGGTGGCACCAGCAAGAATGCTGATAACGAAGACACCAAAGTAACCATAGTGTTGAGCCTGTCTAACATAATCCCAGTAAAAAACAACAGCAACACAACAGGCAACAGTGAGCGCCAATGCCACACCGCCTATAATATATTCTCTTTTTCTCGATTCCGTCTTTGCTACCATCGCCACTTCCGAAGATTCTCCCGTTTAAGTTAACTAGCTCATCTATTTCTTGGCGCCAAAATTAGTTTTCAGGAAATCCCTGATTCGCCGCTGGATCCCAGGATTATCCCAGCTGTATTCGTGTCCCGGGGCATTGATGCAAAGAGCCAGCGGTACCTGTTTCCCCATAAGACGATACCTGAGCCACTTGAAAGGAGCGGCCAAAAGGACCTTAGCCCCGACTATCAAATTTCCCTGCACCAGGACGTCAGGTTTGACCCCATTACTATCTACCGCTATTGTTCTCTCGGTAATTATCCGCCATGATTTATACTGGAAGGGAAAGCCCAACTCAATGCTATAGACCGGGTAATGCCCGCCTAGCTGCCGCATAACAGCACTACCGAAGGCAGCTCCCTGACTTATCCCTACCAAAATCACCTTAATGCTATTGACATGCGTGAGGATAAATCGCAGCCAGGCAGCCATTATCTTTGCCTTAGGCGCAAAGAAACGAAATTGCTCTCTTAAGTCCCGCATCTGCTCCCGCCAACCTCTGCCACTGCGGAAGTACTGGGTCAATAGTGAACTGTACCCCATTTCCTCTATGACGCCTTTGATTCCGGCCACTATGCTTCTCTCCCATTCCAGGCATCGGTCAAATTCGGCGTGCCCCCAACCACCAGGATTATGAACAATAAGGAAGTCTTTGCCTCTAGCCTTGGCACAAACATCTAGAAGCTGACTGGCGAAGTCTCCAGCCTGCTCCTCATTTTCAAAAAGTTGCTCAGCCAAGCTACAGGCTTCTTTCTTTAAATTCTGTTCCACACTAGTCATCTTCAGTTCCTTGTTGACGTTTCCGGCCTTTATGAGGCAGCTTCATCAACGCAGTTCTTTACCAACCGCATCAATCAGGAGATACTTTGCTCTCTTCTCACTTACTGAATTACCCCTTTGGATAAGATAGACTGCGTTGTCCTTTTGCCAAAGCCAGAGATGATGTCCACGGTGGAGCCAAGCTCCGATAGACTGCCTCGACGGATAGGCGACAAAAACAACTTCTGCCACTCTATTGAGCTCGTCCAAAGCCCTCATGGCATCATCAATTGTTGGCATGTGCTCCAGCAAGTGACTGGCAAAAGCGGCACCAAATGTTTTGTCACAGAACGGAATTTGGGTAACATCGGCGATCACCCCGCAAGGGTGACCCCCCAGAGCCTGCCGCTCAATATCGAGACAGGTATCACCATCACAATGCGCCGGTATATTCAGCCAACGACGGACTCTCCTGTTGCTCCACGGACCACCGGCTACCAGCAACGGTTTGCCTAGCTTTTGGGCACAGGAAACAGCAGCCTTATATCTCTTGCTCTTTTGCGAAATCTCGCCAGACCAGATAGCTAATTGCCAGCTCACTACACCGAGCGATATTCCTGCAATACAGAATAAAACGATGTGCACTTTTTGATTACATTCCTTCTAGATTCCCAAAAAGCGGAAAAGCGAAGTCAAGCCAAAATAGCCACAAAATGCTATGAACGAGCTTTTTACTATATTACCCAATAAGGAGTAAAGGAAGAATTTCCATCCAGAATAACGGAGCGACGCCATTGCCAGAGTCATGGGCAAATGTAAAGGATTTATTATAGCTGACATCAAAAACACAGCCAGCGAGCCACGCCGCTGTGCCCAATCAATAGCTCTAACATACAAGCCCTTGTTAAACGTAAAAGCCACCTGCTGAGACAGGTTCCTGCTCCCATAGCCAATCACGAAGGTGAGCAACTGGCCTAAAGATGCGCCAAACCCTGAGGTTACCCCTACCGCTATTGGCGCTCCTGCATTCAATTGCGGTGCCAAGACCGATGGTAGGGTGAATACTAGAAGCAAATAAGGAATGGGTACAGCCATCATGCTCAACAAACTCCCGCCGAGAAAAGCAACAATGAGCATACCCAGAAGACCATACTGCGCCACATATCTTGTACTGATTAGGTAATCTTTGTAGTAAATGGCGGCAAGACAAAGAAGAATCATAAATACTAAAGACAGAACGCCTACCGTGATATGTTTTATGGACAACCGCTGCTTAACTTCCTCGTTTGCGGTCGCAGCGTCCCTTCGTGAGGAATCCCCCATTTATTTAGCTACCTTGACCTTTTTCTTGTTGCTAAAAGTTAACCCCTCACCCTCAACGCCAACAACCACAGTATCTCCATCTTTTATCTCGCCTTGTAGTATTCGACTGGACAGAGGATTCTCTACATAGCGCTGGATTGCCCGACGTAGCGGACGAGCTCCAAAAGCCGGCTCAAAGCCTTCTTTGAGCAGCCATGATTTCGCCTCACCATCCAGCTCCAACTTGATATTTCTATCAGCCAGCCGCTTCTCCACCTCTAAAATCAGCAAATCAACGATCTTCTTCAAATGCTCTTGAGTCAGCGGCTGGAAAATGATGATGTCATCTATCCTGTTCAGAAATTCCGGGCGGAATGTCTGTTTCAAGGCGGTTTCTATAGTGCTCTTCAGCCGCTGCTGCTCACCTTTCTCCTGGCGAGAAAATCCGATAGCTTGACGCTGGAATTCTTGAGTACCCAGGTTGCTGGTCATTATCACCACAGTATTTTTGAAATCAACCGTTCTACCATGGCCATCAGTCAGCCTGCCATCTTCCAGTATCTGAAGCAGAATGTTAAAAACGTCAGGATGCGCCTTCTCAACCTCATCAAAAAGAATCACCCGAAACGGGCGCCGGCGAACTGCTTCGGTCAGCTGCCCCGCCTCCTCATAACCCACATATCCCGGCGGAGCACCAATGAGCCGGGATACTGTATGTTTTTCCTGAAATTCAGACATGTCCAAACGTATCATGGCATCTTCATCATCGAACAGGAACTGAGCCAGAGCCTTGGCCAGTTCTGTCTTGCCAACACCGGTGGGACCCAAGAAGATGAAGCTGCCTACAGGTCGCTTGGGGTCTTTAAGCCCGGCTCGCCCTCGCCTAACAGCCTCAGAGATAGCCGAGACCGCCTCCTCCTGATTTACAATCCTCTCATGTATCCTTTCTTCCATATGAAGCAACTTCTCAGCCTCACCTTCCAGCATCCGGGAAACCGGGATGCCTGTCCATTTGGAAACCAGTTCAGCTATATTTTCCTCATCCACTACACTGTCGATTTTCTTCTCCTTACGCCACTCGGTCGCCTTCTGGTCACGCTCTGGCTCAAGCTGCAACCTTTGTGACCTTAACTCGGCCGCCTTTTGATAGTCACCTCGCTGAGCCGCTGCCTCCTCTTCATCTTGCAGATGCTTTATCTTCTCGTCGAGCTCTTTAATATCGGGTGGTTTGCTTTCCATGTCAATGCGCAACTTGCTGGCTGCCTCATCAATAAGGTCAATCGCCTTATCTGGCAGAAACCTATCTGCGATATAACGCTGGCTGAGTCTGGCAGCAGCCTCCAGAGCAGAGTCGTCAATTTTTATCTTGTGGTGAGCTTCATATCTGGGGCGTAGCCCACGCAGCATCTCAATAGTCATCTCAACACTTGGCTCACCAAGAAACACAGGTTGCAGCCTCCGCTCCAGCGCCTTATCCTTCTCAATATGCTCCCGATATTCATCTAAAGTAGTCGCCCCAACGCACTGAAGCTCACCACGTGCCAGTGCCGGTTTTAACATATTGCTGGCATCTATCGCTCCCTCAGCAGCCCCAGCACCAACTACGGTATGCATCTCGTCTATAAATAAAATAATCTCGCCGCTAGCCTGGCGCACTTCGTCCATAACCGCTTTCAGTCTCTCCTCAAATTCACCGCGAAACTTACTGCCGGCAACCAGCGCGCCCATGTCAAGAGCAACTACCCTTTTGTTCTTAAGCGAATCAGGTACATCGCCAGCGGCAACTTTCTGGGCTAATCCTTCAGCAATAGCCGTTTTGCCCACACCAGCCTCACCGATTATCACCGGGTTGTTCTTGGTGCGCCGGGTCAATATCTGCATCACCCGCTTTATCTCATCATCGCGCCCAATCACCGGGTCGAGTTTCCCTTGACGAGCTAACTCAGTAAGGTCACG
>JBBISW010000030.1:13090-16654 GCA_037441105.1 Chloroflexota bacterium | reverse complement strand
GGTCATCGGTGAGACACTTTAAGCTAATCCAAGCATAACGAGGCACAGGTTTGAGCCGCATTCACTGGAAATTACTACCCCCAGCCGAACAGCTAATTAACATGCCCGGTCTTCATCCGCTAGTGGCTCAATTGCTCCACAATCGAGGTATCTCCGAGCCTTCCCAGGCTGAACTTTTCCTCAGCGCGGACAGGCGACTAGAAGCTGACCCTTTCCTGCTTCCTGACATGCACCTGGCGGTAAGCAGAATCTACCAAGCTCTGCTTTCCGGTGAGGAAATCGCCATCTACGGCGACTTCGATGCTGATGGCATCACAGCCACAGCACTTCTAGTTCAAGGGCTATCAGCGCTTGGTGGCAGAGTTATTCCCTACATCCCCCACCGTCACCGCGAGGGCTATGGACTACAGGTAGCCACGCTGGAAAAGCTCCACAAGCAAGGTATCAGCCTAGTCATCACCGCCGATACTGGTATCACCGCCCTCACCGAAGTGGAAAAGGCTCGTAAGATGGGGCTGGACATAATCATCACTGACCATCATCTCCCGCTGGCCTCTCTGCCACCAGCGATGGCGGTGGTCAACCCCAAACGGAGCGATTCCGCTTGTCAATCGGCCGAACTTGCCGGGGTAGGTGTTGCTTTCAAACTTCTCCAGGCGCTATTCAAGGGCAGCGGCCGAGAGGAACTACTGAACAGGTTACTAGACCTAGTAGCTTTAGGCACTGTAACCGATATGATTCCTCTAGTCGGCGACAATCGTTACTGGGTGAAGCGTGGACTTGAATTCCTTAACAACACCGAGCGCCCCGGGCTTCAGGAAATGATGCGCCGCGCCAGCCTGAAACCAGGCAATCTGGATACTGAAAGCATCTCCTGGATATTAGGTCCTCGTCTCAATGCTGCCGGTAGACTCGATGACGCCACCACCAGCTACCAATTGCTTCTTACCCAAGACCCGCAGGAGGCTAGCCGGCTAGCTTCAGAGCTTGAGGAAAAGAACGCCAAGCGGCAAAGGCTAACCAGCGAGTCGCTAGAAAGAGCCAGAGGGAAAATAGTCGCCGCTGGCGTTGACCTCCCACTGTTGATGGCAGGTGATGAAGATTATCCCCCGGGCGTTATGGGGCTTGTCGCTGGCAAACTATCCGAAGAATTCTACCGTCCGGTAATTCTTTTCAAAATCGGCCCGGAGATATGTCGCGGTAGCGGGCGGAGCATACCTGAGTTCGACCTCATGGCGGCACTTAAAGACTGCCGTGAGCTTCTGTCCAACTTCGGTGGCCACACCAAGGCGGCTGGCTTCACCGTACCCACCGCCAACTTACCCCAGCTTCAAATGCGGTTCCTCGATATAGCCGAAGCCAAACTAGCTGGACTCGACCTCCGTCCCCACATAGATATAGATGCCGAAGTGCCTCTGTCTGTCTTTGTCGGAGATACTTTCAAACAAATACAACAACTAGCTCCCTTCGGGAGCGGCAATCCATCACCCACTTTTGTCAGCCGCTGCGTTGAAATAGCTGACCAGCGCCAAATCGGCAACCAGGGTGAGCATTTAAAACTGAAACTGAGACAGGAAAGCATAACCTGGGACGCCATCGCCTTCAAGTTTGGCAACCTGGCTCAAGAAATGACTACTTGCCTGGATATCGCCTACAATTTAGATATAGACCGCTGGAACAGCGAAGAAAGGCTCCGACTTAAACTCCTCGATTTTGCTCCGTCTCACTGACCTCGCTGACGCTTGCTGTCAGCAGTTGCTTTGCCCGATAACGCCACATTCTGATAATCAGCCATGGCACTGTTACCAACAGTATTGCTATGCCAATCAACTGAGCCTGTTGCATGCCGAAAAGGAAAGGTTCCCCTTCACGAACGAATCTTATGCTCAGGTCGCCGGCAGCATATAGGGCAAGGTAAGCAAGAAAGACCGAGCCCACTGGCTTAAGCCGGGTGCGCAACGGCCAAATTATGGCAAACGCCATCAGGTTCCACAGCAAGTGGTAAATCGGCGCTGGGTGAATCGCTTCACCAATCGGAGCATAGCTACCAGGATAGGTATAGACCAACCCCCAGGGCAAAGAGGTAGGTAGCCCATAACAACAGCCGTTTATGAGGCAGCCAATCCTGCCTATCGCCTGACCCACAAGTGCTCCTGGAGCCGCGATATCACCTATTTGCCAGAAAGAAAGTTTTTTCACCCAGGCATAAATTAACACCGCTAACACCGCGCCGATAACTGCCCCATAAACGGTCAAGCCTTCAAAGCGAATAATCTGCTCCGGATGTGCCACATAATAGTCCCACTTGTCAATCACATGGAAAAGTCTGGATACTACTATTCCGCCGATGATAGCCCATAGACCGACATTGTAAATGTGTTCAGTGGACATACCAACCCTTCTAGCTTCCAACAAGGCAATGGCGATTACCGCCACAACAGCCAGGACCACCATAATCCCATACCACCTGACTTCGAACGCCCCTATGCTAAAAGCAACCGGATTGATTCCTATGGTAATCATTTTTCTCTCCTACCTATGAAAAAATCGCCTTGACGAAGGCGCTAGCATCGAAGGGAGCTAAATCATCAAGCTGTTCGCCTATTCCGATATAAGTGATAGGGATTCTTAATTCATCGCAAATCGCCAGAACTATTCCCCCCTTAGCTGTACCATCAAGCTTAGCCAGCAAAATGCCATTCACGCCCACAGTCTCGGTGAAATGTCTGGCTTGAGCCAGCCCATTCTGGCCGGTGGTGGCATCTATTACCAGCAGCACCTCTTGAGGCATATCATACTTGCCAGCCACTCGCCTAATCTTTTTAAGCTCCTCCATCAGGTTGAACTTGGTGTGAAGACGGCCAGCGGTATCAACTATAACTGCATGAACCTGGCGGTTTTGAGCCGCCTGAATAGCATCAAAAACTACGGCTCCCGGGTCGCCGCCGGGCTGATGTGCAATGACCTCCACACCCACCTGCTCACCCCAGCGCTTAAGCTGGTCAATAGCCGCAGCTCTAAAAGTATCAGCGGCAGCCAAAATAACCTCTTTCCCCTCGCTCTTAAGACTGTGAGCCAGCTTGGCAATGCTCGTCGTCTTGCCCGAACCGTTTACTCCGACCACCAGGAGGATTTGTGGCCTGTCCTGACTAGAGATGTCCCTGGTCCCAGTATCAACCGTTAGCAAATTCACCATCTCCTCTTTTAACGCTGCATATATCTGTGCGCCCTGGCTCAGCTTATCCCCTTTAACTCGCTTCTTCACCTTTTCAACAAGCCTATTTGTAGTAGCTACGCCAACATCTGCAGAAATGAGCAACTCCTCCAGCTCATCCCAGGTCTCGTCTTCAATAGCGGTTCGGTCAAAAAGCCGGGCTATCCTGCCAAACCATGTGTCCCGGCTGCGTCTTACACCCTGTTGAGTTTTATCCAACAAATCGGACATATCAGCACAATATCACAAATCCCAGCCATATTAGCACACAGGCTGAGAACGGGCAAAAGTAGAACATGTAGGGACAGGGCTTTAGAGCCTGTCACAGGTCATAAACCGACATGTAGCCT
>JBBISW010000030.1:0-12990 GCA_037441105.1 Chloroflexota bacterium | reverse complement strand
CATGTAGCCTCGACCCTTTAGGGTCGAGTTCACGAGGCTATCCCGCAAAGCGGGACGCGCTACATTAGTAAATAATCACTCAAAAAGAGGCTGTCGGGCAACTCCTATCCGTCATTGCGAGCCCTTTGCTTTGCGTCATTCTGAGCACAGCGAAGAATCTCATCGGCTCAGGATAAACTCCGTGTGGCAATCTAAAGTTAATGGTCATTTTCACCGTGATAATGCTGCTCACCCCCAAGAAAAAGGTGAGGATATACTATATCGCTTACACAGCAGGGAATCCAAACGGCCAGAAACAGGAACAAGAAGACGAAAGGAAGCAAAGGAAGCCAATTTGCCACCCCGAACGCCGTGAAATAGAATAGCGATGCCCATGTGCTCAAAAATACATGTGCCGCATGCGGGAGTTTAGTTGTGGGTCGCAGATAGCCGATGGCAATACCTAAAAATGCCGGAGGATTTACCAGCCACCACTCCTCAACAAAAGGTACATGAAATTCTATCCTAACTTTAAGCGATTCTCCCCCCAGATAGGGAATTATGGCGTCGCTCAATGTAGCAATGCCAATTGAACCGGTATAACCGATTAAAATCGCCGCCCAAAGTTTACCCGCACTATATCGCTTGTACATCGCTGTAGTTACAATTGCGCTGAACAGAACATGGGCTGGATGCAGGACGTAGAAAATCGTCTCGGAGATGCCAGAGGAGACATGAGCAAAAACCACGATAACCATGATGGCAATACCGGAAACCGCTCCGGCAGCGGTGAAGGGGGCATGTCTTCCTAATTCAATTCCTATTCTCTTTAACATAGCTAACACCAAACAGAGCCGATGAATTCCAGATATTTACCTCCGGCAGTTAGCACATAGCCCGAAGAACTCGGAGAAGTGCTGTTCAGCATAGAAACCCAAATCCTGGGCAATTTCATTTTCCTCCTCACACAATGCCTTATCGGCAAACTCCTTGAGAGAACCACACTGACGACACACCATAAAACGGTGGCAGCCTTCGTCTTCACCCAGATTACATTTCACAAATCCACCAGACAACAATACCTTATGAGCCAGGTTAAGCAGACAGAATAAGTCGAGTATGCGGTAGATGGTGACATGGTTCAGGTGCTGACCCCTCTGCTCTAGAATCCTCTGTATATCATAAGGCGAGACAGCCTCTTCCGCCTGCTCCAAAACCTTGAGCACCTGCCTTCGAGGTCGCGTCACCTTATAGCCACTAGCCCGCAAAACCTGTATCGAACCTTGAAACTCAGACATGGCTTCAATTATAAGACATTTTCTTTGTTAATGCAATATTATTGCATTAACACTGGTATATTCGGTCCAACGAATGCACTTGTGGCTATGGAGAAACTGTTAAATACCCAGCAAGTCTCGAAGCAGTATCAAGGCTGCTTTCTTATCCAGAGGCTCGTTGTTGTTGCCACACTTGGGCGATTGAATGCAGCTAGGGCAGCCGTCCTGACATGGGCATTCCTCGATTGCCTGCAAAGTGGCTGACCAAAGCTCCGTTATCATCTCAAAGCCCTTTTCGGAAATGCCAATCCCACCGGGATAAGCATCATAGATAAAGATTTGCGCCTTCCCTGTGTCAGGGTGGAACGCCGTGGAGACACCACCGATGTCATTGCGGTCGCACAGGGCAAATAGAGGCAACATGGCGATGGCTGCGTGTTCGGTAGCATGCAAACCTCCAGCCAAATCAAGCCCAGCTTTAGCTATCTGCTCCTCAGCAGCCTTGGGCAAATCAAACCATAAAGCTTGAGTGACAAAGCGAAGGGGCGGCAGGTCAAGAGGCTCGTCACCGATAACCTCCTCGGTAAACTGCATCTTCTTCTTAAAACCAACCACGGTATTACTCACATCCACTTCGCCAAGACAAACTTTCATACCCAAGCAGCTTCTCTCACGCTCAACTTTCAGAATCCTGATGTCAGTTAGCTCTTTGGTCTGGGTGTAATAGGGGACATCGGTCGGAGTTACAATAGCCACGCGCTGCTCGAGGTCGAGTTCCCTTACCAAATAGGATTCGCCTTGATGGAGATAAATAGCCCCGGGATGTACCTGAAAAAAGGCAACGCTGGCTTCCACCGTCTCCAGTAGCTCGTAACCTCGAGAGGCATCAACGACAGCGTAATTCTTGCCCGATGTAGACCTTATGTTAATGTCCTGGGCCGGATGAGCAATTCTGGGAGAAAGATACCAGCGCCCATTGCCTTTCCTGAGTTTCCCTTCTGCTTCCAGTTCAGAGATTGCTCCATTAAAAGCTTCGCCGAAAAACGCGCCATCACCCTCGGACAAAGGTTTCTCCCAGGCAGCACAAAGTAAATGAGGTTTCAAAATATTGAGGTTTTCCGAATTTGTCAGCGCATTCTCAAAGCTCTTGCCGAAGAAGTACTCAGGATGATGCATAAAATACTGGTCAAGTGGGTTGTCCTGAGCGATAAGAAAGCTTAATGAGGTGCCTATCCCCCTGCCGCTTCGACCTGCCTGCTGCCAGGTGCTGGCGATACTCCCCGGATAGCCGACGAGCACAGTAGCTTCCAGGTCACCAATATCAATTCCCAACTCTAAAGCAGTAGTAGCTACAACACCAAGGAGGTGTCCGTTGAACAGCTCCCGCTCAATCTGCCGCCGGTCTCCGGGGAGATAACCGGCTCGATAAGGCTTGATTAGCCCAGCCAAAGAAGAGCCCAATTGCTCCCGAGTATAGATATAAATGAGTTCAGTCAGCTTCCGGGTACGGGTAAATACCAGGCTACGGATACTACTCCGAATAAGCTCGGTAAGCAGAAAAGTGGCTTCGCTATTGGAACTGTGCCGTCTCGTCCTAGCTTCGTCAACAAACGGTGGATTCCAGAAGACAAAAGACTTACCACCGTGAGGCGAACCATCCCTGTCAACTACCTCAAAAGGTAGCCCGACGAGCCTTTCTGCATGCTCCTTGGGGTTGGCAATAGTCGCTGAACAACAGATAAACTGCGGATTAGAGCCGTAAGAGGCACAGACACGGCGTAGCCGGCGCATAATATTGCCCACATGAGAGCCGAAAACCCCGCGATAAACGTGGGCTTCGTCTATTACCACATATTTTAAGTTACGAAACAAGCGTGACCATGACTTGTGGTTGGATAAAATGCCCAGATGAAGCATGTCTGGGTTCGTAAGTACAATCCTGGCTTTCCTCTTTATCTCAGCTCGCTCCGACTGCGGCGTGTCGCCATCAAAAGTAGCACAATCCGCCAAAGAGATAATGTCAGGACAAGCTAGCTGATTTAAACTCCGCAACTGGTCCTGGGCTAAAGCTTTCGTCGGGAAAAGATACAAAGCCCGGCTAGTCCGGTCATTCAGGCTCGCCTCTAAAACAGCCAGGTTATAGCATAATGTCTTACCACTGGCGCTGGCGGTGGCTACCATCACATTCTTGCCCCAACGAACTGCGTTAATCGCCCGCGCCTGATGGGCATACAGGAACGATATGCTCAAGGATTCAAGACGCGATTGAAGCGTGGGGTGAATAGGCTTGTCTAACTCGTCAAAGCCGGCATCACGAGGGGGAATACGCTGGATATGGACTACCTGCTCCTTATAATCTGATAGTGTCGTGAGGTAGTGGAGGAAAGCGTCAACATACATTCAAATCCATTCTACACCTAAGGACCAGATAAAATCTCTATCTCCTGGTCAACGATTTCCAGCTCGGGGTAATTGCTGGTAATAAAACTAATCACCCTTGATAGAATCTCGTCCACATGCTGGTTATGATTGCTGACACAGGCTATGCCCAAAGTCACCAACTGCCATAAGTCCTGGTCATCCACCTCAGCTATGGAAATGTTGTATTGGTTTCGGAGTCGAGATATGATAGACTTGACTGTTCGCCGCTTATCTTTGAGCGACCGACTCTCCAAAAGGTGAAGCTTTACCTTGCAAATACCAGCATTCATTTGTAAGAATAATTCGCAAGTACAGTAGGTTTCTCAAAAGTGACAGCCCTCTCAGTGGGGAGACTACTGAGAGGGACGCCGATTATATCTTAACGACTTTGCCTTATCTCTGTATAACAGGCACTGCAATAAACCGGGCGGTCTTCTCTCGGTTCAAAAGGCACTTCGCATTCAGTGCCGCATTTAGCACATGTTGCAGAATACATTTCCCGAGCTTGACCACGGCCCCGAAAACGACTCTGCCGCTTAGCTGCCCGACAATCCGGACACCGGCCCGGCTCGTTTTGCAGCCCTCGCGACTTATAAAACTCTTGCTCACCTACAGTAAAGGTGAAGCTACTGCCGCAGTCTCTGCAGGTTAAGGTCTTGTCCGCTAGAGCCATTCGCGCCTCCTTATTTAAAAGATACTTATGCCCTGTTTCTGTTGCGCTTCTTTACGGCTCAAGACCTCTATATACAGATTGCCGAGAAGGACATCCTCAGCAAATTGGTCTCCCCACTACAAGAGGATGCCGAACTAGGAAACGGCACCAGCCAGGTTTTGCATACACCAACTAGTGTAGTTTATAATTATCAAGCAGTCAAGTTTATTGGTTTTTGGAGATTGATAACATGTCAGACGCTGCCGAAGAAAGTAGCCACAGAACGAGGTCAATAGCAAGCCTGGCAGCCAGCATCCTGGTAGGGCTAACGCTGCTGTTAGCTGGTAGTGGTAAAGTATTTGGCTTCGGAGAGATGCCCGGCCAAACCATGCAGTTCATCGGTGCAATTCTGCCTGATGCTTTTCTCACTCCAGGAGTGGCTTACTTTATCGGTGACATCTTTTTCCCTTATATTATCCCTTTGACAGAGTTAGCATTAGGCCTCCTGCTCATCTTGCGCGTCTGGCCACGTCTCATTGCAGCTCTCTGCCTGCCACTCACTGCGGCGTTTATGGCAAATAATTCCTGGCTCATCAGCCAGGGTAAGACACAATTCTCCTCGTGTGAATGCTTTGGTATATGGGAAAAGTTATTCGGGACATTGACTCCCGTTCAGGCACTATCTGTTGACATTGGACTTTTTGCCCTGGCCTTAGTTATAATATTCATACATCCCGGTGGCTTTTTATCCTCGCCACCGTGGCTGGAAAAGTTCGGGAAAAGAATCGAACGGCAAGTCAAGCCGACAACATAAAATGAGGTAAGTGATATTGAACAGGTCACGATTTCATTATCAACTTAAGTGGGCAATTCTGCCAGTCACCGTAGCGATGCTTCTAAGCAGCGCCTGCACATTACTATCTCCCCCCCCACCTCCCCCACCACCTCCACCACCAAATCAAAACCCCATCATTGACTCTTTGGCGGCTGAAAAAGAGGTGCCCACTTCATCTGAGTCTCAGGTAACCTGTAAAGCCACTGATGCTGACGGCGATATGCTGAGCTATCGGTGGTCAGCCGATGGCGGAACCTTTAAAGGGGAGGGCAGCAGTATCACCTGGGTAGCGCCTGATATTCCTGATGACTACACCATTAAGGTCATAGTGACTGATGGCAAAGGTGGCGAGGCTACCAAGTCGACAACTATCACCGCCACAGCCAAGCCCAATCACCCCCCGGTCATTATCAAACTGACGAAAGATGGGAGCCCTCCAGGTGACGAGAATCAAGCCAGGGAATGGACAACAACAACCCTTCAATGCACTGCCGAGGACCGGGACGGCGACAAGCTGAGTTACCTGTGGAGGGCCACAGGCGGCAAAATTAGCGGAATGGGAGATACGGTTGGCTGGACCTCGCCCGGTGTCACCGGTGAGTACACGGTCACCGTCATAGTAACCGATGGCAGAGGTGGTCAGGCCGAAGAGTCCATAACCTTCAAAGTGCTTTGCTGCGGCCGTTGAACTGAAGGTAATTCCACCAGCTCGTTATATCCTGTCATAAAGGCACAAGCTTCACCTTACCCCACACACCCATTTTGTCATCTTTAATTACAACTACACCTGTCAGTCCGTCTATAACCTGAGCCTGCTCAATTGCCGTAGCAATATCATCGGCGCTTTTGACAATGTTGCCAATGGCTGTAGCTGCAGCATCAGCTAATGCTGTCCAATAAGAAATAACAATTACAGCGTCAGCACCACCAAAGCTGAGAGAGTGTCCCACAGTTCCTGAAGAAGTGCAGACACCCAGAGGTGTGTCTTCAGGTTCTATCTCTAGAGCGATTTTCCCAGTAAGGGGAGATTCACCGGCATAAACACCAACCAGCCTGGTTTTTGAGAGCCTAACAAATATATCGCCGCCATTTTCCACAATCACCTCTGGCGTATGGGCGAGCAGGTCTCTGCCCACAGCCTCAGCAATAGCTCCGGCTACAGCCGCCATCGGGCCAACGCCGACCTTCTCAGCAGCTTGCGCCATATCTCTGACAATAACCGGAGCATCCTCTTCCACAGGACACGACTCCAGGCTATGGAGGAAAAGTGGATGGCCTTTGATATACTCCTCAAGCGGCGTGCGATACTTTATCACCGCTTCTAATGCTTCCACCTCAAGGTTACATACGGCTCGAATACAGAGGTCAGTCTCCTTAACAGTAACATTGAAGGAAACCAAATCCTCATCTTTAATCCAGTGACGGTACGTTCTAGGCTCATACATATTAAAACATCACTTTTACCTCTGTCATTGCGAGCCCTTCGCCCCTGTCATTCTGAGCGAAGCGAAGAATCTCACATTGCTCAGGGTAAACTCCGCGTGGCAATCTCTAGGATTGCTTCGGGGACTAAGGCCCCTCGCAATGACAAGTGAATACTCTCCTAAAAATATAACTCCATGGCTCGAGGCGGGCAAGCTTTAATGCATAACTCGCAGACAACGCACTTGGTATCGTCGAAACTTACCTTTCGGGTTCCCGACTCTAGCGTGAAGGCTCCAGTAGGACACATAGTAATGCAAGCACCACAGTGGGTACACCTAGTCTCGTTACGAACTACATCCTGACTCAGCGATTGAATTTTCACCCCGGCTTCAGTCAAATATTTTACCCCCTTATCGTAATTCCTCTGTTCACCGGTTAAATCCATGACCAAAAGCCCCTCCTCGCCAGGAGTAACTAGAGCCTTGATAATATTAAATTCCAGGTCAAAATTCTTCACCAACTTGTAGACTATGGGCTGGTTAGTTATGCGCTGGGGAAAATGCAACACTATCCTTCTGGATACAGTAGCCATCTCTTTCCTCCTTCACAATTGCTTACAAAAAACTTCGCTCTTTGTGCCTCCCAGATCACTAATTTGGCCCCTGTGAAACACACCCGGGTCCCCACCAAATCTGTGATTTGGTGGGGTGTCAGCTACAATATCGGCCGCTCTTCAAGCGGCTTAAAGACAACCCCTGACTCCACGCCGGGCAGAGGCGCTACCGGCTCAGTCAGCAGAAACTCACCCTTCTTTATCCACTCCTTCAAAGTGTTAGCAATCTCCACTGCTCCGGGATAACTGGACAAAGAAGCCGTGGGCACTTCCTGGCCTTGGATTTTTATCGTCCCACTCTTGAGTTCTGCATAGCTGACCTCTGCCAAAACATCTGGCTTTCTCTGGGGGTATGCCTCAGAATAGTCAACCACAGGCGCAAAAATATCGTTGTCGGTCACTAAAGTATAGCGGAGTATCTCTTCAGACAGGATGGGTATAGGGACACCGAGGCCCACAGTCATGGTGCAACCATAACCTAAGAAACTGGTACCAACCAGCCATTTGGGTTTCATCTGCTTCAAATCACCGATAACAGCCAGTGTCCCCGCTCCTCTTTTCGGCACTCCATTATCTCCCCGCAGGGCATTGGGATTGTGCTGAGTGCCCTGCCAGGCAACATAGCCAAGGCCACCGCCGAGAAATATCTTGGTACCGATGCCAATGGTTTTGTAATACGGGTCGT
Organism: Chloroflexota bacterium; assembly: GCA_037441105.1. GTDB lineage: Bacteria > Chloroflexota > Dehalococcoidia > GIF9 > UBA5629 > VGNY01. Next base: position 5,103 of record JBBISW010000030.1, on the reverse strand, counting down.
TAAGCAAAGGGGAAAGCTCACCAGCAGAACAGTAATTGGCATTGCCAAGGTTCGGCTTGAGCACACCCATGTAGGTATACAGTATGCGGTCGGACAAGTTCACCGCCACATTGTAATTCTGGTAGGCATTTCTCATATTGAACAAGACTGCCTCATTGACATCCTTGATGTTAATCAAGGTTTCCAGCTTCCGTCTGGGATAGCAATCAGTGCCATAGGCGGTGGCAACCAGCCTGATGTCCTTCCCCGCCACTAGCTCTTCAATTACGTGACCTCCGCCATATCTGAACTCGCCGGGGAAAATCCTATTCTTAGGGTCATCATCGGGTATGGCAGTTGCCCCCAAGAAGATATCTACAGCCGCTATTCCGGCATAGACTGGAACATCATTGAGATAAACTTTACCACCACCGAGCTTTATCCTTGGCTTGGTATGCCCCACATTGAAGTAGGCACCCGAGGAACACATCGGGCCGAAGGTGCCCGTAGTCACTACGTCAACTTCTTTAGCAGTCTGGCTAATTCCCTTTTTCTTGGCGATATCAATCACTTCTTCAGCAGTCACCACCACTACCTGCCCTTTTTTGATTTTTTCGTTGATTTCAGCAATCGTCTTTGCCATGTTACCCTCACTTCTAGGAACAAGATTACTTATTTAGTCTTATTTAGCAAATCTATAGCCAGTTCAGCAGCTTTTTTGCCCGAAAGAAGCATGCCACCGAATATAGCCCCCATACGGGGAAAACCGAAGACGGCATTGACCGCCATGCCGGCAACAAGGAGTCCGGGGCAAACCTGTTTAGTGTTTTCCACAATGGCTTTTTCACCCACTTCAGCCCACATTGATTTCTCGCCGCGGATTTCTAAATTGAGCCCCGTTTTCCTGGCCACTATCCGGCAAACATCGGCATCATGACCTGTGGCATCTATAACCAGCTTCGCCCTTATGCCCAGCGGGTCCACGTGCAAGTTCGCCAGAGACACAGCACTCCAATTCAACACCAAACCAGTTATTTTATCATCCTCACGAATCATCACATCCTCAACACTGAGCAAATTGAATATCTTGGCACCGGCCTTTATGGTTCGTGAGCAAAGAGTGGACACTGCCTCCACTGCATCAGCTACATAACATCCTTCCTGATATTCTTTATAAGAGACACCCAGCTCATCAAGGACTTCTTTCACTGCGCTTTGGACTACAATGCGGTTAAACATCATGCCACCACCCCACATACCTCCGCCAACGCTTAATTTCCTCTCAAAGATTGCTACCTTCACCCCACCCTTTGCCAGATAGTAGCCAGCCATCATGCCTGACGGCCCAGCGCCAGCTATGGCCACATCGACCTCCATCGCCTCAAGCAAGTCCTTGAGATAACTTTCAGTTATCGCCCTAGAGATGATTACTTCATCCATTGTTTCCCTCCTATTCTTCAGAGGGGATTGCCTAGAGCATCTGCTCTAGGCACGATTGGAGCCGATGCTCCAATCTACCCGATGCAGTAGCAAGCCCTTCATTTTATGTCATTGCGAGCCCTTCGCCTTTTGTCATTCTGAAGGAGCCTTCGCTTTTTCTGTCATTCTGAGCGTAGCGAAGAATCTCCTATTAGCTCAGTGTAAACTAAGCGACCGAAGGGTCTGGCTCAGGGTAAACTCCGCGTGGCAATCTCACGCCTCGGCAACTCTTTTGAGCAATTTTTTAAGTTCTGCCGGGGAGACAGGCCTCTGCTCACCTGTCAGCATATTACGTAAAGTCACAGTTTGGTTCTTTATCTCCTCCTCGCCGACGATTACCACATAATTGCTGCCGATGCCGTCGGCTTGTCTCAACTGGGCTTTCAAGCTTCTATCCCCGGTAGCCACTATCGCTGCAACACCATCACTACGCAGAACCGAAGCAAGTCTCACTGCTTCCAACTTAGCTTCATTCCCCAGATAAGCGAGGAAGACTTTCAGAGCCGGCAAATCCGGGACTGAAATCTTCTGTTTCTTCAAATTAAGCACCACCCGCTCCATGCCAGCAGCAAAGCCGATAGCTGAAGTAGGCTTGCCGCCAAGCTCCTCGATAAGGTCATCATAGCGCCCGCCACCTCCCACAGCGTTCTGAGCGCCTTCTCCCAAAGGTTGAATTTCAAAAACAGTTTTGGTGTAATAATCCAAGCCTCGCACCAACCTGTGATTAACCTCAAAGGGAAGCTTCAAAATGTTTAAATAACTCTGGACAACTTCAAAATGCGTTTCGCATTCCTGGCAAAGATAATCAGTGCTTTTAGGCGCTGCCTCAGCCACTTGGTAACAGGAAGGCTTCTTACAATCAAGCAGACGCAAAGGATTTTTCTCCATCCTGGTTTTACAATCTGAACATAGCCCAGACACATGGGCAGAGTAGTAATGTTTCAGGCTCTCCAGATAGCTGGGCCGGCATTTCCTGCAACCAATGCTATTAACATAGAGAAAAAGATGTTCAAGGCCCAGTGTCTTAAAAAACTGCCACGCCATCTCGACAACTTCAGCGTCAAGCGTTGGGTCAGCATCACCAATAGCCTCAAAGCCAAACTGATAATGCTGCCGGTATCGCCCGGCCTGGGGTCGCTCATACCTGAAGATGGCAGCCAGGTAATAAAGTTTTACCGGCTGAGGCAAATTATCCAGACCATGCTCCAGATAAGCCCGGCACACTGGTGCCGTGCCTTCCGGCCTGAGCGCTAAAGTATTACCACTGCGGTCCTTGAAAGTATACATCTCCTTGGTAACGATATCAGTGCCCTCACCTATACTACGAGCGAAAAGCCCAGCATCCTCAAAAGCAGGAGTGTCAAGGCGCTGGTATCCATAAAGCTGGCATAAGGCAACTGCCCTGTCCTCAATATATCTCCAGTAGCCCTGCTCATCAGGCAGAATATCCGCAGTGCCTCTAGGTGCTTTATACAACAGAAGTTTCTCCTCTTTCAGAAGCTACATTATAACAGATAGCTTCAGCAAAGGCATTCCGAGTGCAGGAGGTTGTTCACAAACGGTGGAATGTCATCCCTTCGCTATCGCTCATGGCAGGTCTGAGCCCTTCACTGTCATTCTAAAGGAGCGCTTCGCTTTTTCTGTCATCCTGAGAAGCGAAGCGACGAAGGATCTAGCTCAGGATAAACCCTTCGCTGCGCTCGAGGGCAGGCTCCGCAACTGAAGAATCTCCTCTTCAGTCCGTTCAGAGCTTCGGTTCACCGGGGTAAACTCTGCGAAGAATCTGTGAGATTCTTCGTCGTCCCAATTTGTTGGGACTCCTCAGACGTAGTGCGACCTTTTAAGGTCGCTTGGGAGTGATCGCCATTGGAGAGAAAATTCCAAGGGTCCTCCTTGGCCAGCGCCCCCATTACCTGCACAAGGAACGTCCTCCATTCCTGGAAGTTGATAGGCTATAACATTAGTCTTATACTAGGTGGTGCTGCAATAGTAAGCTATGACGTTGTCGCCACCGCAGCTCTTCAGGTTCGAGCTTTTGGCTGGACTGCCTGAAGGATGGATATTATGAACGGTTCAAACGATGTCCCTGTCCCTGTAATAGTAGGTATAGGGCAATACACCGACCGGTCTAACTCGCCTGAGAAAGGCATGCATCCTCTGAAAATAATGTCTCTGGTCGCAGAACGAGCCAGGGATGATGCCAGACTTTCTTCTTTGTCTGGGGTTGACACGTTGTATGTGGTTAATATTCTGTCTCACCAATATGCCAATCCACCTGCCATGTTGGCTGAGCTACTTGGTATTCATCCCAAGGAACTGGCCTATACCTGGATTGGTGCTTGTGCACCGCAGTGGTTTGTTCATCAAGCTGGAAGAAGAATCGTAAATGGAGAAGCGGAAATGGTCTTGATTTGCGGAGCGGAAGCATTCCATTCACAGCTTGGTAGTTATGACCTGAAAGAAGGACTGGCAAAACCCTCGGGTCCGCTAGAAATTGAGATGGTTGGAGACCTTAGGGAGCCTGTAAATGAAATGGAACTAAGATATGATTTACATATTCCTGTTAATATCTACCCACTTTTTGAGAATGCCTTACGTGCTGCCAAAGGTATTTCCCTTGCGGAACATCGGCGTGAAATAGCTGCTTTTTGCGCTTCAATGTCACAAATTGCCGCCAAGAATCCTTATTCCTGGTTTCAAAAACCGAAGAGTGCCGATGAGATATACACTTTTTCAAATGAAAATCGAATGGTGGCTTTTCCTTACTCAAAATTTATGTGTTCAATTATGAATGTGGACCAAGGTGCCGCCTTGCTGATGACTAGCGCCCAAAAGGCAAAAAGCTTAGGCATTGCTGAGGACAAGTTTGTTTATTTGCGGGGATGTGCCGATGCTTCTGATGTGTTCTTTGTTACGCAGCGGCCCCGGTTTTATGAGTCCCCGTCAGTCAGCGTTGCTGTGAGAGAATCACTAAGGCAAGCAGAAACATCCTTAGACGAAATCACCTATTTTGATTTTTATAGCTGCTTCCCAAGTGCGCCCAGAATAACTCAGAGAATGTTGAACTTACCTGAAGATGACCCCCGCCCTCTAACCGTAACCGGTGGTATGCCTTATTTCGGAGGTCCGGGAAACAATTATTCCCTGCACGCCATTTGCCGAATGGTAGAGCTCTTGCGGAAGGAGCCTCAGTGTTTTGGCATAGTACAAGCTCTCAGTTGGTATATCAGCAAACATTCGGTAGGAATATACAGTAGTACCAGAGGCAACAGACCGTGGATACCTGTGGATTCAGAGGTTTATCACAGAGAACTGGAACAAATTGTATGCCCAGAAATGGTAATCGAAGCTGATGGGAAAGCCTGTATAGAGACTTACACTGTAATTTATGACCGCGTGGGAATCCCCGTGCGGGGTCTAATAATTGGACGACAAAAAGACGGCAGGCGATTTATATCCTATTCTGAGCCAGACCAGGATACTCTCAAACTGATGACTGAGGAAGAGATAATTGGTAGAAGCGGGACAGTAATCCACCAAAGAGCAACTGGTTTGAACTTGTTCAGATTTTGAAAAGCTAAACAACAAAACGCTCAACCTCGCCTCGGTTAGTGCTTTTGTTCTGCTCTCTTGCCTCCGTAGTCC
>JBBISW010000029.1:15294-16738 GCA_037441105.1 Chloroflexota bacterium | reverse complement strand
ATACTGAATAGCTCAAGCCAGCGCGTAACGTTTCAGCGCACCTTGCTCCTGGAGTTGCTGAATCAAAGTGGCGGACACCTGGATGCCGATGAGCTATATCACCAGGCACGAAAAAAGAACTTCCGAATTAGCCTGTCCACAGTCTACCGTAACTTGCAACTTTTTAAGAAGCTAGGGCTTATAGAAGAGTACCACTTCGCCGAGGAGCACCACCATTATGAGGTTAAGTCAGGGGCAGAACATCAGCATCTGATGTGCCTCGATTGCGGCAAAGTCATTGAATTCGCCTGCCCCATGAGCCAGAAATTCAGGGAGGACATTGGCAAACAATATGATTTCGATATCACCGGGGTCGAAGTCCGCATGACAGGTCTGTGCTCAGCATGCTGCAAGAAAAGAACTGAAGAGGATAAATAGAGGTTTAAATTACGCTCATGTCTGAAAAATTACAACTTACTTTGGCTAAAATGGAGGCCGGACAGACTGGCACAGTGGTTCAAGTTTTAGGCGGTCACGGCTTGATACGACGCCTTGAGGCTTTAGGTATCAGACCGGGGAAAAAGGTGACTAAAATAAGCTCCATGCTTTTTCGTGGGCCAGTTACTCTCAGGACAAACCACACTCAGGTAGCTATCGGCTTCGGCATGGCTAACAAAATACTGGTCGAAATCGACACACCCGCTTAAAGGCCCTCGCAAGCAATGATGAAGATTCTACTCATGGGCAACCCTAATGTGGGTAAGAGCGTTCTCTTCTCCCGACTTACCGGCACGCGCACTATCGCCTCCAACTATCCCGGCACAACTGTAGGGTTTACCAAAGGCTACCTGAAACTTGGTGAAACGCAAGCCGAGGTCGTAGATGTTCCTGGCACCTATACGCTTGAACCGACCAGCAAAGCGGAAGAGGTAGCCGCGGAAATGCTGAAAGACGGGGACTTAATTATCGATGTAGTTGACGCCACCAACCTGGAGAGAAATCTCAATCTCACCCTGCAACTGCTGGAGGGACAGCTGCCAGTAATAGTTGTCCTGAATATGTGGGACGATGCTCACCACCGAGGTATCAATATCGATGTGACAAAACTAGAAGAGCTTCTCGGGGTACCAGTCGTCCCTACGGTGGGGATAACCGGCCAAGGAATTAAGGATTTGGTCAGTCGCCTTCCGGAAGCAACAGCACCTCAAACCACCTGCGCCAGCAGCGACGAAAGGTGGACCAAAATCGGCGATATCGTTAGCCAGGTGCAATCATTAAGCCATCGCCACCACACCTGGCGCGAGGTTCTAGAAGATGCCAGCAGCCATCCTGCCGGTGGCGTTGCTATCGCCCTGCTGGTTCTGGCTGCCACCTTCTTTGTCATCCGCTTTATCGGTGAAGGCATCATAAACTATGTGACCGACCCGCTGTTCAACTGGCTATGGACACCGCTGCTAATGAAGCT
>JBBISW010000029.1:0-15194 GCA_037441105.1 Chloroflexota bacterium | reverse complement strand
GTAGCCCTGGTCTACGGGAGCCTGTTTATATCCTGGGTTGTTATAGGGCTTATCCTTAATTACGCTGTGAAGGGATTCAGCCCGGAGCTTATGGTGGAGATTCCGCCCTATCGCCTGCCGCCATGGCGAGTTATCGGCGAGAAACTCTGGCTGCGGGTCTCCAGCTTTATTAAAGAAGCCCTGCCTATCGTGCTCGGAGCCGTGCTGGTGGTGAATATCTTCTACATGCTGGGAGTTTTCGATTTCATCGCTAACATTGCCGCCCCGGTCATGAGCGGATTATTAGGGCTACCCAAGGAGACAGTTGTTCCATTAGCTGTGGGATTTCTGCGCAAAGACATAGCCGTAGGTATGCTCGCACCCCTGGCACTAACCGCCAAGCAACTGGTCATCAGCAGCACTGTTCTGGCTATGTTTTTCCCCTGCATGGCTACCTTTGCCATACTGGCCCGAGAGTTAGGTGCCAGAGACATGCTCAAGGCTACCGGCATAATGATAGCGGCAGCACTAATTATGGGCGGCCTGCAGAACCTGATTCTGTAAGGGTAAATGGCACTTCCTGTTGAGTCAACTCACCTTCGAAAGCGTTTAGCAGCAATCTTTTTTCAATGTAGTGCGACCCTTCAGGGTCGCCTGTCATCAATTTACATGTAGCCTCGACCCTTTAGGGTCGAGACCAGCGAGGCTAAAGCCTCACCGCTACACCATTAATGAACTAAGCATCGGCTTACTACGGAGGACTTGACACAGCAGCGTATAATGGTAGGATATAAGCAGGGAAGGAGGGTATTATGATTGCCGAGTGGTTCAAAACCCGCAGATATCTTGACAGTGTTAGACAGAAGCGAACTCAGGCCTCTGTTTACGAATTTCCAATTAAATACGGGATAATTAAGCGAAGATTGACGAGGCCAACCTCCAAGATATCTTTTAAGATCGCCCGACCAATAGTCGAGGGGGCACTTAGAAGCATAATCCGCTTCGAGGTAAAGGGCAGGGAAAACCTGCCGCCAAACGGACCAATTATCGCCGTCTTCAATCACCTCAACTTGATAGACCCACCGCTACACATAATCAGCATACTGCCTCGCGATAGCATCATTATAGCCAAGGAGGAGCTGTTTTATTACTGGCCTATCCCCATCTTCCGTATATTGATGGACATCGCCGAAGCCTATCCCGTGCGCCGCCGTGGAACTCCCGAAGAAAGACAACTGGCAATGCAATACGCAGAAGAAGTGCTGGCAAAAGGCCTTCTGTTTGGCATATATCCGGAAGGCACACGGAGTAAGGCTGGCTGTCTGAAAGAAGCTTACCACGGTTGTGCTCTTGTAGCCTTGCATACCGGAGCTCCCCTTATCCCTGTTTCTATCCGTGGAACGGAGAAGCTCAGGGGAATCGGCTGGCTGACCCGCCCAAAGGTAACCATCACTTTCGGCAAGCCTTTCACGCTGCCATCTGTAGAGGGTGAGCCAACCGAAGAAAAGCTGAGAGAGCTTACTGAATACATAATGGGGAAAGTCGCTGCCATCCTGCCACCCGAATACCGGGGCAGGTATAAACCCTGTTGAGTTACCTGCTGGAACCGAAGTGCATGGCCAAACTAGAAATAAAAAAGGCTCGTGAACTTGGCTTCTGCTTCGGGGTCAGGCGAGCTATCAAAATAATCGAGAAGGCAGCCAGGGAACATAAAGGGATAGCCACCCTCGGGCCGATAGTTCACAACCGGCTGGTAGTCGCCAGGCTGGCTGAAGTGGGTGTTAAGGTTGTAGGTGAACTAGACCGAGTGGAAGACAAAATCGTTGCCATTCCCTCTCACGGCATCCCGCCACAATTGCTATCACGGATTCAGTCTCGACAGCTTCATATCATCGACACCACCTGCCCCATAGTCCGCAGTGCTCAGCGAGCAGCCAAAAAACTAGCTGATGCTGGCTTCAATGTCATTATCTTCGGTGAAGCCACCCACCCTGAGGTCAAGGGCTTGCTGGGCTGGGCAGGTAACAATGCTATAGCCACCATGGACGGAGAGAAAATAGCCGATATCAAACTGTCTCGTCGGTTGGGCATCCTCTCTCAGACCACACAGAGCCACTCTAAGTTTACCAAGTTCGTCAACGAGGTCATCGGTATTGCCGTTCCCCATGTCCAGGAGTTACGCATTATCAATACGCTCTGTCAGGAAACGCAGAAACGGCAGGAGGCTGCAATAGAACTAGCCGGAAAAAGCGAACTGATGATAGTGGTCGGTGGACATAATAGCGCCAATACACAGCGCCTCGCCGAGGTTTGCTCACCGATAGTAGAGACTCATCTGATAGAAACAGCCGCCGAGATAGAAACGGACTGGCTCTCAGGAAAGCAGCATATCGGCGTTACCGCTGGCGCTTCTACCCCGGATGAAGCTATAGAGGAAGTGGTGCTAAAGTTGGAATCTCTTGCCAGTGGTAACTGAGGTTTCTAGCCTAGCTGGTCATCTAATTTTCGTCCACCAATCAGGTGGAAGTGGACATGGGGCACAAATTGACCGCCGTCAGGACCGCAACTTACTGACAGACGATAACCCTTTTCCGCAATGCCTTCTTTCTCAGCCAGCTCCTTGGCTAACAAGATGACCCCACCCATTAACCCTTGCTGCCTGCTGGTGAGCTCTGTTAGTGAAGCAATATGAGATTTGGGTATGATAAGAAGATGCGTAGGTGCCTGAGGATGGATATCCCGAAAAGCTAAAAGCTCTTTATCCTGATAAACGATATCAGTGGGTATTTCCCCAGCAACAATGCGACAAAAAACACATTCCATTAGTCTATGGTGTGGCTACGATACGCGAATTGACAGGCAGGTAACCGTTCTCTTTATGCCCGGTATAGGGTGGATTCTCTCAGTAACCAGACTGCCAACAGCATTGAAGTCATCATGCTCGACAACAGCGATGACATCGTATGGCCCGGTTACCAGGTCAACCGACTTTATTTCTTTAACCTTCTGGGCTTGAAGAGCCGCGACAACATCCTTGGTTCTGCCCACTTCTGTCTCGATAAGCACAAAGGCTTTAGCTGGCATAATGTCACCCTCCTCTAATCAAATTTTAGCCTATTACGCTAGATTGACGCAACTCAGCGATTTGCGATTGGGCATAGCCTAACTCTAACAATACCTCTTCAGTGTGCTCACCAAAGATAGGGGCTAGCCTTCTTACCTTGCCCGGAGTCTCAGATAGCTTGATGGCGATTCCTGGCTGTTTCACCTTGCCCACAGTGGGATGCTCTACCTCCACAACCATTTCACGGTGGAGCACCTGGGGGTCACTGAAAACTTCATCCAGGGTATAGACTTTACCCACCGGTACATCCTTCTGGGACAGAAAATCAAACCACTCATCCCTGGTCTTAGTCAAGAAGACCTGCCTTAGATGGGAGGAGATCTCCTCCCATTTGTCACCTTCGGGTTTGTGAAGAAAATGTTCCGGCGAAATGCAGTAGGGTATATATTCTTCCTTGCCCAGAGCACGGCATAGATTCTCCCAGAACCACGGCTCAACACAGCCGATGCTGACATACTTACCATCCTTAGCCTCATACACACCGTAATAGGGATAAGCACCATGCAGCCATGTCTCACCTTTCTTAAACAGAACGCCACTGGCAAGGTATTGGCTGATAAACCAGGTTATGATGGACATCGCTCCGTCCGTGTAGGATATGTCCACGTATTGTCCCGCACCTGTTTTGTCCCTGGCTACCAAAGCTGCCATGATGCCGATAACCCCATGCAAGGAAGCCCCAGCAAAATCTGCTAATAAATTTAGCGGGACAACCGGCGGCCGGTCAGGAGTGCCAATGAGATTAAGGGCACCAGCTATTGAAATATAGTTCACGTCGTGTCCTGAGAATTTACTGTACGGGCCATCCTGCCCGTAGCCACTGAGAGAGCAATAAATAATCCGGGGGTTAATCGCTCTTATTGATTCATAGTTAACCCCTAAACGTTTCACTACCCCGGGCCTGAAACCTTCAACGATGACATCCGCTGTCCGCGCCAGCTTGTGGAATATCCCTCGACCTTGCTCAGACCTTAGATTGAGTCCGACACTCCTCTTGTTCCGATTAAGCGCATCAAAAGCCGCCCGCTTCCTTCCCTCTTCTCCCATTGGCGATATGCCCAACCCAGCACCCCGCCCACCAACTCCAGGCGGTGCCTCGATTCTAATCACATCAGCTCCCAGGTCACCCAAAATCATGGTGCATAAAGCACCGGGCGCCAGGTGAGTAAGGTCCAAAATTCTGATGCCTTCTAAAGCTAACATGTTGCCTCCATCTTAGATTTCTTAGATTTGCCAGACTTCACTAATAATACTTTTTGGCTTAACCCCAGTCAAGGTTTGGGGGACTTGACACGGCTTGTGACCTTCCATATAATAGGCAAACGGTTGCCTACTACCCTAGGTCTAAACCTTCAGGAACAGTTTTATGATAGGCATTGAAACGCAAGAGGTCGAGAGAAAGGAGCTCTCCATCCTAAAAATCCTGAGTGACTCTCAGGAACCTTTGGGTGCCAGGATTATCGCCCGACGCCTGAAAGACTACGGGGTTTACCTGGGCGAAAGAGCAGTCAGATACCACCTCAAATTGATGGATGAACGAGGATTAACTAGACTCGTCAGCCGGGATGGTCGACTAATCACAGAATTGGGCGCCGAAGAGCTGGGCAATGCCCTGGTCAGAGACAAGGTTGGTTTCGCCCTAGCCAGAATTGAACTGCTCGCCTTTCGCACCGACTTCGACTGGGAGAAACGCACCGGTTTAATCCCGGTTAACATCTCTTTCTTTCCGAAGGCGAAGTTCGACAGAGCACTGCAGGTAATGAAACTGGTATTCGACGCCGGGATTTGCGTGAGCGACCTGGTGGCCGTAGCTCAGGGGGGAGAACAACTGGGTGAGCTATTTGTCCCTCCTGGCAAGATAGGGCTGGCAACTGTTTGCAGTATCGTGATAAACGGCACGTTACTCAAGGCCGGCGTTCCCATGGATTCTCGATTCGGCGGCATACTCCAGATTCGAAATCACCAGCCGCTCCGTTTCGTGGAACTCATTAATTATGCTGGCTCCTCCCTGGACCCCTCCGAGGTATTCATCAGGGCCAGGATGACCTCAGTCAGAGAAGCAACCAAGACAGGCAACGGTAAAATACTGGCCAACTTCCGTGAAATACCAGCCCTGTGCCGACCAATAGCTGAGAAGGTCGTGGCTGAACTGAAGGAGGCAGGTCTGGGAGGTCTGATAGTAATGGGTAATACCAGTGAGCCAGTGTGTGAAATCCCCGTGGAACTCAACAGAATCGGAATGGTCCTCATCGGAGGACTGAATCCAGTTGCTGCCGCTGAAGAAGCCGGCATTGAGGCAGAAAATCATGGCATGAGCACCGTTATGGAATATCAAAAATTAATTAATTTCTGGAGGTTATAAAATGAAAGAGGTAAAAGTCATACCATGTTTAGACGTTAAGGATGGGAGGGTGGTCAAGGGGATAAAATTCATTAACCTGAGAGATGCCCGAGACCCGGTGGAGGCCGCTGTAGCCTACTGCCAACAGGGGGCCGATGAACTTGTGTTCCTTGACATCTTTGCTACCGTGGAGAACAGAGGCACAAGATTAGAATGGGTCAAAAGGGTAGCTGAGAAGGTTACCATCCCCTTTGCCGTAGGCGGCGGCATCAGAGACACCAAAGACATGAAAGATTTGTTTGACCTTGGTGTCAGCAAGGTCTCAATCAACACCTCTGCTGTCAAGAATCCCGAACTAATAAAAGAAGCCTCGAAGAAATTTGGCAAGCAAAGGCTCGTCGTCGCCATTGATGGCATCAAGAATCCGCCAAATAGCCGCCTTCCCAGATTGGAGGTGGTGGTCAAAAGCGGCGAGGAAGCCACAGGATTAGACATTGTCCAGTGGGCAAAGAAAGTCGAAAAGCTGGGCGCTGGGGAGATTTTGCTCACTAGCAAGGATGCCGACGGCACCAAGGAGGGATACGATTTGGAGATGACCAAAGCCGTAGCCGAGGTGGTGAAAATACCGGTCACAGCTTCCGGTGGTGCCGGCAAGCTAGAGCACCTCTACGAAGCCGTTACCATTGCCAAAGCATCAGCAGTTCTGGCTGCATCTATCTTTCACTTTGGAGAAATATCCATACCCGAAGCCAAAAAATACCTTAAGGAAAAGGGAATACCGGTAAAAATAAGTTAAAAACTAAAAAATTAGAAGGAGTGGAAGAAATGAATTTACAAAGACCAAACGCAAACGAAGCCACAAGGACTGCCAATCGCTCCAGAAGCGTAGTGCCGGGGAGTGGCCTCTGCTCCCGCTGTCTCGACGGCTGCACGGGGAACTGTGAAGTATTCAAAGCCAGCTTCCGCGGCCGAGAGTTAATTTATCCCGGACCATTTGGTGAAATCACCGCCGGGGGCGATAAGGACTATCCAGTTGATTACTCTCACCTGAACATACAGGGCTATGCTCTTGGAGCCAGAGGGCTACCCAAGGGCGTTGTCGGTAACCCGGACACGGCTATCTTCCCCGCAGTCAGTACAGAGACCGAATATGGCTGGGACATCAAGGTGAAGATGAAAATGCCTATCTTCACCGGTGCCCTCGGTTCCACGGAAATAGCCCGTAAGAACTGGGAGCATTTCGCCGTCGGTGCCGCTATCAGCGGCGTCACACTGGTCTGCGGTGAAAACGTCTGTGGTATCGACCCACGACTTGAGCGCGATGCAAAGGGCAAAGTCACTTCAGCGCCGGATATGGACCGCCGAATTGAGGTCTATCGACGCTATCACCAAGGCTACGGCGAGATTTTAGTCCAGATGAACGTCGAGGACACACGACTTGGCGTAGCTGAATATATCATCAAAAAGCACGGCATAGAAACCATTGAATTAAAATGGGGGCAGGGCGCCAAATGTATCGGCGGCGAGATCAAGGTCAATACCTTAGAACGGGCACTGGAACTCCAGAAACGCGGCTACATCATCACCCCCGACCCATCTAGTCCCATCAACCAGGCAGCCTTCAAAGATGGTTCCCTGAAAGAATTTGAACGCCATAGCCGACTTGGCTTCATCTCCGAGGAGGGTTTCTACGCTGAAGTCAAGCGCTTGCGAGACTTGGGGTTCAAACGAATTACCTTGAAGACCGGTGCCTATAGCCTCCGCGAGCTAGCCATGGCCATCAAGTGGGGCTCGAAAGCCAAAATCGACTTGCTCACTATAGACGGCGCCTCCGGCGGAACCGGCATGAGCCCATGGCGAATGATGGAAGAATGGGGTATACCAAGCCTTTACATCCATGCTGCAGCCTATGAGTTCGCCAAGATGCTGGCTGATAAAGGCCAACGCTCACCTGACCTGGCCTTCGCCGGTGGGTTCAGCAGCGAAGACGGTGTATTCAAGGCACTCGCCCTTGGCGCACCGTTCAGCAAAGCAGTATGCATGGGCCGAGCTTTGATGATTCCGGGCATGGTGGGCAAGAATATCGCCGAGTGGATCAAAGAGGGCAAGCTGCCCAATACAGTCTCTCAATTCGGCTCAACCCCGGAAGAGATATTTGTCTGCTACGAGGATGTCAAAAACATAGTTGGTGCCAACGAGATAAAGAACATCCCTCTTGGTGCCGTTGGGATTTACTCTTATAGCGAAAAGATAAAGGTGGGGTTACAACAATTAATGGCTGGTGCCAGATGCTTCAGTGTGCCCGCAATCGCCCGCAGTGAGCTTATGTCCCTGACTGAGGAATGTGCCAAAGTAACTGGCATACCATACCTCATGGAAGCCTACAAAAAAGAGGCAGTGAAGATCCTCACCAGCTAGACTCCAATTCTACCAAATGAACAGGCTCCGACAAAGTCGGAGCCTGTTTGCTTTCTCCAATAAACCACTTATCTAGCCGACTGCAAAGAAGCCAAGAGCGGAAATCATCATCCGGGAGTCCACCCTCCACAAAGGTTTAAGCACTGGACTATCAATCCGTTGCTAGCATCTCGGTATATCTAAATTTAGTTGTGCTCGTGGAGGGCTATCATAAATCATTTTGAGCAATTCTTTTCCTTCAGGGGGTATCTGAAGAGGAACTCCCGCAGCTTTAGTTCGTCAACGGACGTTATTTTTGCGATGGTAGAAAGACTTGGCAATGACCAGTTGCTTTCACCCTCTACTAACAACACATTATCAGAGGAATGAATGGCAGAATGCATTACAACGCTTTTTTCTTCCTGTTTGATGATTTGCCCTACCACATGAAGTTCCGTGTTTGTTGGCACAGGCTTCAAGTAGCGTACCGAGATTTCGCGGGTTATTCCAAACCTACCGAGACACCCAATAATGAACCACTGTGCCACCTCTTCAAGGAGAAGAGTAATGATCCCGCACATGAACCAGTCCGTCAATTCCACACAGATAGTCTGGAATAATGCACCTCGTTAGGCATCCGTGCTCTGAGAGCCAAAAACGGAGCTTCAAACCTCGTTTATTAGTTCTCGAGCAACCGAAGCACTGTCCGGTCCAATAATTTGGTATTTCACGTTCACTCACCATTATCCACCTCCATCAGGAAACTAGTCATGTGATTAATTAGAAGGATCAGCATACTCTTATACTGCTCCCCATTAAGACACAAGCTCTGCTAAGAGAGTAAAATGGCTGAAAATAAGGAGTAAAAACAGCCATGCAAAAGCGAAGATTGAATTCAATTCGTTATATACATTATATACATTTTTCATATCTTCATCTTTTTTCATGACCTCACCTTATTTTATAGGCATTGCATATCGCTGCAAAACGTCATCAAATTGCCCCCAACCCCCAGGAGATATTCTCAATCAGCCTCACTATGCGGACCCCCTGCTCAGCCAGAACCTCGTCAACCCCTTTAAGGAATCTCTACAAAGAAGGCGCGACCTCAGGGTTCTTCATCACCTTCTCGCCATTCAGTCGTGCCTTTGAGTCGGTGGTACCGATAGAGGGCAGCCAGCGACCTGATTGCTCGCTCTGCTGACGTATAAACCGGTATTCGGTTTAGCTCCAGTTGCTCAACCAGCTCTTTCCCCATCCCAGGGTCAGTAATCCAGGTTACTAACGGCTTACCTCCCCTAATCACCTCACAAAACGGCCCCACGAATTCGTCGGGGTTAATTGATGCACCGGCGAGCCAGTCTAAAGACAGGGCCACGCAGTCAACATCGCGGTCATTAGCTATAGCCTCAAGGAAAATACTTCTAATGTTCGTTCCCCAGTTGAACTGAGAGCAGACTCCAACATCAAGAGGATTAACTCGAATGTCCCAGGGCGGGAAAACAGAGCGTAGCTTGGTCTCTGTCTGTGAGCTCAATTGGGCCATAGTAAACCCGTTGAGCCGGCACAGGTCTGTGGCAATCACTCCCTCTCCACCAGAACCGGTTGCAACGGCAATCCTGTTTTTCTTCAAGGGTGGCAGATACTCAAAAATCTTTGCCAAGTCAAAAAAATCGTCCAATCCCTGCGCTCGGATTGCTCCCGATTGCCTCAGGGCGGCTTCGACTATGGCATCGCTTGAGCGGATTATAGCACCGGTATGTGACGAAGCTGCCTTAGCCCCTTCTTCTGTTCGACCGGACTTGAGAACAATGACCGGTTTATCTTGGGTAGTACTTTTTAAAAGTCTCATGAAGTCTTGGGGCTCACCGGCAATGCTTTCCAGGTGCATGGCAATGCATCCAGTTTCTGAATCCTGTGACAAATACTCTAGGACATCAACTTCAGTTACGTCCATTTTGTTGCCCAGGTCGATAAGCTTACTTAGATATATATGAAAATCCGAAAAAAGCCAGCCGAGCCTGGGCTCATACAGCCCTGACTGGAAGATAAAGGAAAGCTTTCCCTGTGGCAGCTTTTCGACGCGGGTGAAACTAATAACAAGATTATTTCGGCTATTGATGGGACTAAGTGTGTTCGGCCCGATTGCCCTGATTCTATGCTCTCTCAACAGGTCAAATATCTCATTTTGTGATTTCTTCCCATCTTCACCAATCTCGGAAAACCCGCCCGGGACCAGGGTAAGGCACATTACTTGCTTGGCAACACAGTCTCTGACTGCCTCCAGCGTTTTGGTCGCCGGAACAGCAACTACAGCCAAGTCTATATCCGCTTCAATACTCCTCAAGTCAGGATATGCTTTCAACCCCAGAATCTCGTCAGCATTGGGGTTTACCGGGTATATCCTACCCGCAAATTTCAGGTTTACCAGGTTCGCTACTAAGTTGAAGTTCAGTGTGTCCGGACTTCTGCCGGCACCTATAACAGCGACACTTCTGGGATAGAAGAAGGTGTCCAAGAAGTGATACTTAGCGCTATCCATATTGTTCCCAGTGCTGTACGAAGTCGCTGATTGAGGATTGAATCTTATTGGTCAAATCCTCAACGTTCTAGTTTACACCTTAGCATGCTCATCAGCAAGGGTTTTGCCTACTTAACTTACCTGTAGAAAAAGGTAAAGGTCTATACCTTCCGAAAAACTAGTACCAAGTTGGCGTGGAAAGTAACGCTAGCTTATCAAGGCCAGTGCATATAGAATGACTTTTGCCAACATTGTGTTATAACATTGACCTATACAGGTATCCCTGCAAGTGCTTTGGCTGATTTAATGGCCATATCCCTATGGGGCTGCACCTTGGAAAACTCATACAACATCATCTTGCAGGCCTGCCCTGAGCCACCTCCATGCGTGGCCGAATGCAGGATTGACCCTGAACCCCAGGAGATGTTCTCAATTAGCCTCACGATGCGGATCCTATGCTCAGCCGGAACCTCATCCACCCCTTTAAGGAACCTCTCCAGGTAAGGCGCGATTTCCGGGTTTTTCATTTCCTTCTCGCTGGGGCAGCAGGCTAAAATGCCACCGGTTATGTCCTCCGCCAGCCTGATCAGGTCAAACACCGCCTTGGATGCATAATACTTGGTGTTGTTCGCCAGCACAGGGTCTGAGATATACCCACCATGAGGCAGCTCAAACCCTCTGACCGCAGCAGCAATTCCGCATGAATACATAGTCTCCGTTATGGATATCATATCCGCTATTTTGTCTTTCACATGGGCCACCTGGTCCAAGCCGTTGTACTGCGCCATAAGCTGCACCGCCGCAACCAGAACGTCAGCCCAGCCGGCTTTACACCCACCTGTGGTTGGCCGGTGAGATGCGCCGAATAAACTGACCACCTCGTCGGGATACTCCACCTCACCGCACATAAATACCCGCTCCCAGGGCACAAAAACATTATCGAATATGGCTATGCACTCGTGAACCCCATATTTTATATTCCCCAAATCTATTTCCACGCCTTCTTGCCTGCGGTCATCCTGAGATTGCCGCACCGAGATATGAATGATTCCTTTGGCATTTCCAGGCACGGCGCAGGCCACCGCATAAGCTTCATCTCCCTGTCGATGAGCGGTACTGGGAAGAACCAGCTTCTCGTGGGAGAACACCGCCCCGGTCTGGTGCAACTTCGCTCCCCGTAGCACAATCCCATCTTTGCGCTTTTCCACCACTCTCAAGTACATATCAGGGTCAGGTTGCTTATGGGCAGGTATCCTGCGATTGCCTTTAGGGTCGGTTATCGCCGGACAGGCCAGGAGGTCATTTTTCTGCACGTACTTCAACCATTCGGTGAAATTATGATGATAGGAAGTCCCATGTTTGCTGTCTATCTTGTGGGTGATGTGCAGCATGGGAGCATAGGAATTTTGAATGCACCGAAAGGAGCACATGCCCAGGCTCCGATTGCAATAGCGCGTTACGCTTACCTTTGCCACAAGGTCATCTACACTTTGGGGAACGTGCTGAAACAGCGGTATGGGCTCGCCAGTCAAATGGGATTTGGTGATTATTTTATCTCGCATCTCTTTATCATGGGCGAGGTCATAGGTGGCAGCCACGGCATTTGCCGCCGCCTTAACTGAAGGATGCTCCAGGGCATTGTTTATCTTGCCTCCGTCAATATAGAGCGAGAAATTCATCTTCCCAATGCTTTCAAGGTATTCCTTACCAGTCTTCATCCTGCGCCTCCTTTAAAAATGGTTTTCGTATTATAGCATTAGTCTGACAATTGCAGGCAAACGATAGCGCGAAACAGCCCTCAGGAACCCTACCTGTCATTCTGAGTGCAGCGAAGAATCTCTCGAGACTGAGAGCACGCTTCGCAACGGAAGAACCTAGACCCTTCGCTTACGCTCAGGGTGACAAACAGCCATTGTCCGCCGAGCAGCTTACCAAGGACAGAATTTCGTGATAAAATTAGACCAAAATTTCTGGAGGGAACAAATGGCTATAAAGAAGGTGTGCGTTGTCGGTTCCGGAACGATGGGCAATGGGATAACCCAAGTGGTGGCACAGGCAGGCTATGAAACAACGATGGTCGATATAAAGCAAGAGTTTATTGACAAGGGAATGGCCTCAATAAAAGCCAGCCTGGGTAAATTTGTAGAAAAAGCCAAAATCAGCCAGGCGGATATGGATAAAGCCCTGGCAAATATTCGCACGTCAACAGACTTGAAAGAGGCAGCCAAGGACGCTGACTACGTCATCGAGGCCGTATTTGAAAGGGCCGATGTTAAGACGCCTGTATTCCAGCAACTTGAAGAGATATGTCCTAAAGACACTATATTAGCATCCAACACCTCTGGAATACCTATAGGCCTGCTGGCATCTGCTACCAAGCGTCCAGACAAGGTTATCGGTATGCATTTCTTCAGTCCCGTGCCCATGATGAGGGGAATAGAAATAGTGAAGTCTTTGCTTACCTCGGAAGAAACCCTGAAGGTAAGCTTCGAGTTTGCCAAGGCTATAGGCAAAGAGCCGGTGGTGGTTAAAGACTCACCCGGTTTCGTAACCAACAGGATAATACCCTTGGTAATGAATGAGGGCGCCAAACTGCTGGAAGAGGGTTTGGCTACCATGGAGGACATAGATAAAATCGTAAGGATATCTTTCAATTGGCCCATGGGACCATTCGAGCTATGCGACCTGATCGGCATAGATGTAGGCGTAGACCTGCTCGAGGGAATCTACCAGCAGACCGGATGGGAAAGATACAAGCCAGCACCATTGCTGAAGAGGATGGTGGAAATCGGGTACCTAGGCAGAAAAGTCGGCAAAGGTTTTTATACCCTGTTCGGCACGAAATAATTCAGTCCTTAATAACATGTTGTTGCGAGGAATGTCATTGCGAGCCGAAGCTGCGAGCGAAGCGTGGCAGGAAGCAACCCCGCCTCGCAAAATCCCTACCCAAGGCGACCTTAAAAGGTCGCACTACTTTTTCTAATTTGAAACCAGGCTGTCTAATCCCAGCTCTATAAGTTTCTCGGCAGTGGGCAGACTGGTCTTTTTATCCCAGCCATGCTCGTCATAGTAGTCGTCTAGAAGCCGGCCTACATCTTCCTTAGTCAAGGGGGTAGTCCCAAAATAATCCTTCAGGATATACTCCCTGTCCACCCCTTTAAGAGGCTGGAACCATATCTCAGGCGGCTCATCATCTTTGCGGTCGAATCCAGCCCTACAGTTAAGCAGCTTCCACATATTCCAAACGCGCTCACTGGCCAACTTCAGGTCAGTCGGTGTCACTTCAATACCGGTAACCGCCGAGTATAGCTCAGCTAAAATCTTCATGCTGTAGAATCTGGAAATATAAAGCCGGTGGCATTGCCCAAACATATTGAACAGGTTGAAGAAATCCTCCCCGTGCTTCACCAGCCGCCCGACATTAAATGAGCTCTCGGTAAAGATGCGACCTATTGCCTCTTGGGGTACTCCACATCTGTCAGCTTGTTTTAGAAGCTCCTTCATCGGCCAGCCCGGGCTATACGATGGGGCACCCATAGCACCAGCCACCCCCAATGAGCGGCCGGGATACACCATCATCTCAAATTGCATCGGGCCCAGTCCCGTCAATCTCGGGTCGGCAAACAGGAATTGCCCCTTTATTACATTCTGGACATATTTTTCCACTCCCTTCCCAATTCTACGTGCAGCACTAATGACGCCGTCAGCCAGGATATCACCAAAGCCCTCCCTGAAAGCAGTCATCTTCGTTAGTTTAAGAAGAGTGTCAAATTCCCTGTTCAGCTCTATGCCGCCGGTGTCCTCTCTGGTGATAATGCCTTCCTCATATAAGGTAACCACAAAGTCAATGAGCCCCTCAAAACTGTAGACTCTGTCAATGCCATAGCGGTTTACCATATCGAAAAAGCGGAGGGCATCGGCATATCTATCCAGGGGAGAACCCTCGGCGCGGTGTCCAAATACGGGTGAGGCAGTCATTATCGCCCCTACGGCGAATACCGCGGTATCGTATGTCATCATGCCACGCTCATGCAGGTCCAAACGGTCTTTGTCGGACATGGGACAGGTGATGCAGGCAATTTTCTTGCGGCTTTGCTTATGCAGCTCATAAATTTCCGCCTGCGTCTCTTTTATATTCGGGGGATAGGGCATAAGCACAGTAGAATGCTTGGCTAGCATTCCCTCCGGCACCCAGCCTGAGGTCATAGTCATAGCGCCGCCTTTCATCATCTCATCACGTAGGTGATACTCCCTGACCCGAGTTAATATTTCATCAACGAGCTTCTGTAGCCGTTTGGGGTCAGCCACCGTGATACCTCTTGTGCCCCGGACAACGACTATGGCCTTAAGCTTCTTCGAGCCCATCACGGCGCAAAGTCCGCCTGAGCCCAGGGTGCCCCCTTTATCTATCTGCGTGACCGAGACGTTAACCAGGTTTTCCCCCGCCTGACCGATTGGGATTACACTGCACTGCTCATGCCTCCTCCTCAACTCATCCGTAGTTTCAAAAACGTCCATACCCCAGAGGTCACCGGCATCACATATCTCCACATTCTCACCATGAATTTTAAGGTACACCGGCTTATCCGACCGTCCAGTAATTACCAGATGGTCATAACCTGAGGATTTGAGGAATTGACTGAAACAACCGCCACCATTACTGTGAGGAAAGGAACCGTTAAGAGGCGATTTATGTATAACCATCACCTCTGAAGAGCCGGGTATCATGGTACCGTTAAATGGGCCAGTGCCAATGATTATGGCATTTTGAGGTGAGAGCGGCTCTGCATCTGGAGGTATGAGGTCATAAGCCAGCTTGTTGTTGATGCCAG
>JBBISW010000028.1:3773-17091 GCA_037441105.1 Chloroflexota bacterium | reverse complement strand
TTGATATCGGAGCTGGCACCTGCTTCCTTGATGAATTGCAGGAATATCCTGCTGCGCAAGTCGTTACGGCTCTCTAGAGGGGCTACGAACTTCCCCTTAATCCAGATATGCTGAGGTTCCACAAAGACCAGCACCCGAGGGCCGTTCATAGCTTCTTCAAGGAACTTGGGGTAACCGTTCTGGAAGACCTGTCCAGCTTGCTTCACGTAGACCTCATCCTGACTCTTCAAAATGCTCTCGAGGAGCTGGGTAGCTTTTTCGACATCGCTATCCGTTGTCAGAGGGATGCGTACCTCGTCGAACATGTAATCAGAGTAGATGGTCTCAAAACCTGTCGAGTAGTCCTTGGAGTAGTTGAGTACCGGCTGGTCCAGTATTATAAGGTTGGGCACGTATAGTAGCCTGCCGGTGAGTTCACCGCCCAGTTTCTCGTCTTCCCCCACCTCTTCGAGCGTTGTGTGGAGGAGCCCCACATGTCTTACATCGCCTTTTACGTTGCCGATGCGGATTCTATCTCCCAAATCATAGATTTTGGAAAAGGTGATAACAAAGAAGGCAAAAAAGCTGGCCGTATATTTCTGCAAGGCTAATGCCAGTGCCAGAGCGATAATGGGCACGTATATGGCTACTTGAGGCACGTATATTGCCGCCAGTATGGTAGCTGCTACCAATACCAGCACCGCAGCACATGTGATGACCGTTGTGATTAGACTTGTGTTACGTCGCTGTGCCTCGTATTTAAGTGCTTTGGCCCTTAAAGAGCGCTGACCATCATCGCCCGGAAGACGGCCGATGTTTAGTGCTTTATTCTTATAGCCTGGCTTGTGCAATTGCTGGTTTTTATCTGCTGTAATCAATGCTCGTCTCCTGTTTTAAATTTGAATTCTAGAATGTAGGAACAGGGCTTTAGCCCTGTCCGAGGAAGGCAGACCTGAAGGTCTGTCCCTACAGTCTTCTTGCTATTCACTCAGGACGCTAGACATATAATAAGGCGGGAGGGATTTCCCTCCCACCTCTCGAATGGATGCTGTGTCTTTTGCCTATCATTATACGTGTTTCTGGTTATTTGTCAAGGCAGACTCAGGAGGGACAGTGTTTCATCTATTCAGACTTTTCTTTGGAGAGGAGAGCTGTCCTAAACGCATGTAGCCACGAGGCTTTAGCCTCGTGACCTTGACCCTAAAGGGTCAAGGCTACATGTGGAATTGACAAGGCACGATTGGAGCCGATGCTCCAATCTATCCAGAGCTTGAGATTTTTCGCGGGGTTTATCCTGAGCCATGTTAGATTCTTCGCTGCGCTCAGAATGACAGGACACAGGGTTATAGAGCCAATGCCAGATTCAAGTACAACTTGGCTGCTTGTACCACTTGTGGGAAGGAAACTGATTCTTCTGGTGCGTGTGCCGCTTCTAATCGGCCAGGTCCTAAGATAATGGGGTCCACCCCGGCAGTCCAGAGGGCGCTGCCATCAGAGTGGCTCCTGAAGTCCTGAGGCTCCCAGGGGAGAGACATCTTTTTGTATGCCTCTCTCAATTTATTTATCAACGGCCGCTCCGGGGAAATTTGATAGCCTGAGTAGGTCTCTTCAAACTTTAGATGGGCATTTAAGTCAGGGATGCTGTTACTCGCTGCTGCTACCAACTGTTCCAACTCTGTCTTGAGGGCATCAATCCTGGAGTTTGGTGGCAGGTGGAGGTCCAGCCAGGCTTCACAGGCATCGGGCACGACAAATCCACCGGGGAAGCCGGAGAGCTCTCTGATGTTGTAAACCAGCCCGTGGGGTGCTGAATCGGCATACTCGGTGATTTGCAGAAGGAGCTTAAGCATGGTCTCAATAGCATTCTGTCCCAGCTCTGGCATGGAAGAGTGGGCTCTTTTCCCTTCGGTGCGCAAGAGTACTTCCAGATAGCCATAATGTCCCAGACAGGGTGACAGGTTGGTGGGCTCTCCGATTACTGCCCAGTGGAAGCCATATTCTCGAATCAGTGCCCTGGCGCCGCTGCTATCTTCCTCTTCGCCAACCACCAGAGCCAGGCCCACAGGTGGGAAAGTACCTCCTCTGTGAGCCAGGACAGTGAATGCTTCTATCATGGCAGCGCAGCCTGCTTTCATATCTGCGCTTCCCAGTCCAAAGATGGTGTCGTCTTCTTCACTGAAGCCGAAGTCCTCAAGGTCATGGGCAGTAACAGTATCCAGATGTCCGACAAAGCAAAGCTCCACGTCATTTTCTTCTTCCGGGAAGGCTACCAGGTTACAACGGTTTTCATCTACTTCCTGTTTGGTTACGCGCAGGCCATGTTTTTTCAGGTATCCCTCCACATACTCGGTAATCTCTTCTTCTTTACCTGACGGGCTGTATATGTCCACGAGTTCCTTGAGAAGACCTTTCAGCCTTGCCGGTTGTACTCCAACTGTCCTGCTTTCCTGTCGAGCTCGTTTCACTGCTAATCCTCTGTCTTGTTATTCTTTTTGTTTGGTCGCTGGAGAGTTTTGGCTAACCAGACGTGCAGACTGCTCATGGAGAAGCCTATTGCCTTGAAGAAGGCGATGGCTGACTCATTTTCAGCGTCAGTATCGGCTATAATCATCCTGACTCCGTGTTTACGCAGCCTCTGTTCCAGCTTTCGGTACAGGCGGTAGCCCAGGTTAGTCCTCTGGAAAGTCTCATCCACTCCTATCCAGCTCAGGTATCCGTATTTCTTCCAGGCAGTGCCTTCCTTCTCAATGGTGGTGCCGATGATGAAGCCAACGATTTTTCCTTCTGCCTCAGCGACCAGGCAATAATCGGGGTCTGAGGTGAAGTAGTCGGTCACCTCATATTGGTCCCAGGTGCGGTAGAGGATGGGGAATTCCTCGCTGGTGAAAAGCTGCTCGCCCAGGTGATAGACATAGCTGATGTCATCTATCTCCATCTGCCTGATGGTTGCTTCGGCTTTCTTTTTCCTACGGTTTTCCGGTCGCATCATTCCTCCGTGGTCGTTTTGGGGTATATGTTAAATCAGCTTTCATTCTGTCATTGCAAGCCGAAGGCATGGCAATCCCTAAGAGATTGCTTCGGCACTGCCTCTCACTTCATTCGGGCAGGCCTCGCAATGACAACAAACGCCTGGTTATTATAATTGCAGCGGGGGTGGCAAGTCCATCAGGCAGACTATGGGTAAATCCTAAATCTCAATTCGCAAATCTCAAACAAATTCCAAATTCCAATAATTAAAAATTTGGGTATTTGTGCTTTGTATTTGTTTTGGATTTGTGGCTTGGGATTTGGAGTTTTGAGGTTGGGGAGATATAGGGGCTGGTTTTTAGACTAATCCACCCAAAAGTTTGTAGCTAAGCTGCGGCGTTTGTTCCAGAGTTCGTTTTTGCGGATGAAAGCATCCACACCGATGCCTTTGTCTGCATCCTCTATTTCCTGCCAACCGCTGATGGCTCCGATTAGTGCCCCAGACAATGCCTCGAAGCCCTGCGCCGTATAAAGGTCGCATTCCACACCACGGTTGATTATGAACTTCAATTGTCGCAGCCCCTGCTGGTGTTTGGTATGCAGTAATTCCAGCAATCTGTCCACTTCAGCATCAAGCTGGTCGTTGGGCACCACCCGATTCCAAAGTCCTAATTCCACGGCCCGGCGAGCATGATGGAGAGCACCGAGCATGTTGATTTCCTTGGTTATGCGCCGGCCGATTAAGCGAGCCAGGCGTGTTGTCCCACCCCACCCCGGTGTAATCCCCACATCTACCTCAGGCATGCCCCATCTGGCGCGTTCTGTGGCGATGACGAAGTCGCAAGCCATGGTTATTTCAAGGCCGCCACCGACGGCATAGCCATCCACGGCGGAGATGGTTATTTTATCCAGTTCTTCAAGCTGGTTGGCCATATTCTGGTAATATCGCACACGGCGCATAACTTCATTAGCATTGCCCCACTGAGGCATCTCTGTGATGTCGTCGCCGACGCAGAAGTTGTCGCCAGCGCCCTTTATTACCAGAAATTTCAACGTAGTGGATTTGCGCACCATCTCTATGGCGGCTACCAGCTCATCTGAGAGGTTCATACTTAGCGCATTGTAGGCTTTGGGACGGTTCAGCGTAATCCAGGCCACCTGGTCTTTTTCAGTGTAGAGCAAATTCTTGAATTCCATCGCTTTCCTCCTATCACACCGGGTTGATTCTGCCGCAGTGGGGGCATCTGATTGACGGGTCTTTGAAGGTGGGTGGCAGCCTCAGTGTCGTGCCGCAGAGGCAGTTTACGGTCCTGTAATTGTTCAGTTGCCACAGCAGGCTTGAGGTCTCCCGGGCACGTTGAACCTCTCCCAGTTCCTTCGCTTCTGGCTGGACTGCTCGCAGGGGAACTGCCCCGGCGGTGGCAACAGCAGCGGTGGGGAGCACTGCTTGAGCGCCGCTTCGAGCCTGCCGATAAGCCAGTGCGTAATCAGCAAACGAGGCGCCAGCCATTGAGCGCAGGATGCGTACCCGTTCCGATATGGGTGGATGGGTGCTGGTGAAGTCGCTGGCTGCCATGCCCTGCTTGCGGAACGGGTTGATGATATACATAGGTGCGGTGGCTTGATTGGCCGATTTTAGCTGGTCCGGCGAGGCGGCTATTTTCTCTAGGGCTGAGGCTAATCCCTCAGGATATCTGGTATATAGAGCTGAGGAGGCATCAGCCAGGTATTCTCTCTTTCGGGAGACGGCGAAGTAGATTAGCTGAGCCATAATCGGCGCCAGTATCATCAGCACGATGGCTACAACCAGGATTATAATCTGCCCAGAGCCACCGCGTCCTGAAGAGGAGCTTCTTCTGGTTCTGCCTAGCCCGCCGAAGAACAGTGCGCGTGAGGCATACCAGGCCAGGATGACGATGGTGCCCAGCATCACGCTGCACATAGCCATGAGCAGCACATCTCGATTCTTGATGTGAGCCATCTCGTGGCCGATAACCCCCTGCAGCTCATCGCGGTTGAGTTTCTGCAGCAGTCCAGAGGTGATAGCTACAGATGCCTTCTCGGGGGCCCGTCCTGTGGCGAAGGCGTTCAGTGCCGGGTCATCAATAATGTAGATGGAGGGCATTGCTTCCAGCCCTGAGGCGATCTTCATCTCCTCGACTATATTATAGAGGCGCTGATGGTCATCAGGGCCGATTTTCCTTGCCCCGGACATAGCGAGCAGTATGCTGTCCCCCTGGAAGTAGGCGACCAGGCTCATTATTATCCATAATATCAGGGCGAAGATTAAGCCAACTGTGCCGCTGTCGAAGAAGTATATGCCCAGGAAATAGCCGAGCAGGAGCAGCAATGCTCCCATCCCGATTACCAGTATCACCGACCTGGTCTGGTTAGACCTTACCTGTTCCCACATAGCTTAAGCGTTCTATCATGTAGTCGCGACCCTTTAGGGTCGCTTTTTAGCGAGGCTAAAGCCTCGCGATACATTGGCAAACGAGTTCTAAGTAAAACTTACTTTTGGGGCTTCTCTCTCCTCGGCGACGGTGACCTCGAAGAACTCGCCGGGCTTGAAACCGGTCATGCTGGCTATGATGTTGGAAGGGAACATCTGTGTCTGGTTGTTATACTTCAGGACCGAATCGTTGTAAAACTGGCGAGAGAAGCTTATCTTGTTCTCGGTTGAGGTCAGCTCCTCCTGGAGAGCCAGGAAGTTCTGATTGGCTTTGAGGTCGGGGTATCTTTCCGCTACGGCCAGCAGCCGGGTTAAAGCTGCACCAAGCTCTCCTTCCGCCTTAGCTCGCTCGCCTGCCCCAGCGGAAGCTACTTGCTGGGCAAGAGCGCGGGCTTTAGTTACCGCCTCCATTGTCTCCCGCTCGTGCTTCATGTAGCCCCTGACTGTTTCCACCAGGTTGGGAATCAGGTCATGCCGCCTTTTTAGCTGGACATCAATCTGTGCCCAGGCGTTCTTCACCTGATTGCGCAATCTGACCAGGCTGTTATAGGTGGCAATGAATATGATGAGGAGAATTACGACGATGCCGATGACGATGTAAACTGCTACCATAGAACACCTCCATTAGATTTTAAAACTTGCTTTAATGTTTATTGTCATTGCGAGGCATAAAGTACCGTGGCAATCCCATTCTTCGTTTTGTCATTCTGATCCCGATTTATCGGGAGAAGAATCTCACGTACTCCCCACCACCGAGATTGCCACGCGGAGTTTACCCTGAGTGAGATTCTTCGGTCGCTTCGCTCCTTCAGAATAACACAAAGAAGGGCTCGCAATGACAGTTTGGGAATTGCCATGTATCTTATTTTTTCAGAGTACGCCGCCTAGTTGTATGCTCCAGTAGTTTATCTCTGTGCCTTGAATACTTCTCCCAGGAAACCGACTACTTGCTGCTGAGAGTCCTGCTTTGCCGACGGTTTCTCGGCGAGCTGCTTCAGCAATTGAGCCACCTCGCCACCGTCAAACCAAAGCCCATGTCCTCGCTGGCAACCGTCAACAAGTATTTCAGGTTTTTGGCCTATGGTTGTTCCCTTCATTTTCTGGCTACAGATAGGGCACTTTCGTTTCTTCTCGGCAGATTTGCCCTCCTGGGCACCGAGGATGTTTTTGAACAGGTCTGCTGTGCCTAAGCTCACGGATTTCAATAAAAGTTCAAGCTCCCCGGAATCAAACCACACTCCATGGCAGTCGTTGCAATAGTCAAGCTCAATGCTGTTATATTCAACGACTATCATGTCGCTCTTACAGGCAGGACATATCACCTTAGCTCGCCCTCCAAATGGATTGCACAATAGTGTAGTGTCCTCATCGGGTTGTGTCAAGGCATATTCTCAAAGCTCTAAATCCTAAACCCCAAACAAATGCAAAATACAAATGACCAAAATTTCAATTGGTTGAATTTTGGAATTCGAGATTGTTTGAAATTTAGAAATTGAGATTTAGGATTTAGTGGTGGGGTGAGCATCAGTATTGGCGGTTTGAGCACTTGGTGTGATAATATCTGCTTGAGTGGGAGGGCGATATGGCACGCGAATATGAAATAAACGAACTGGCTAAAGAAGAATCCTGGCGGATGTTTCGCATAATTGGGGAACTGGTGGAGGGATTTGACAGCCTTTCCGGCATAGAGCCGGCGGTAACCATATACGGCGCAGCTCGGCTCAAGCCGGACGACGAGCTTTATGCGCAGACAGAAGAGATAGCTCGTCGGCTTGGGGGATTGGGCTTTACCATAATAAGCGGTGGTGGGCCTGGCGTTATGGAGGCAGCCAATAAAGGGGCCTGTGAAGCTGGAGTCGCCTCAATCGGACTGAATATCGAGCTGCCAGAGGAACAGTCCTCGAATCCTTACACCACCAAGTCTATAACCTTTCACCATTTTTTCGTCCGTAAGGTCATGCTGGTAAAGTATGCCACCGCCTTTATCATAATGCCCGGTGGGCTGGGGACGCTCGATGAGTTGACTGAAGTGCTGACTCTGATGCAAACACAAAAGATAAAGCCATTCCCGGTGGTGCTATTTGATAGCAGGTATTGGAAAGGTTTTCTGGAGTGGTTGCGAACTTGCACATTAGCCCGAGGGTTTGTCTCCGAAGAGGACTTCGATTTACTCAGAGTTTGTGACACGCCTGACGAGGTGATTGACACGGTGCAGCAGTGGTATGAAAAGCAGAAGGTTGTTGGCAGAAAGGCGGTGGTGAGATAGTTCACCCCCTAACCCTCTCTCGTTAAGGGAGAGGGGAGTTTTGGGCAGTTTGAGCTACATGGGTGGACAAGCAACGGCACTAGTTCTTCTAGTCCAGGATAACCTCGTCCTTATATTCCGGCACTGCTACTTCCCAGCCGGTCTTATCTCTTACCAGAGCGGCGAAGCGATGTGACGATTCCGACTCGCCGTGAGTTATGAAAAGGTGCCGGGGCAGTCTGTGGAGGCTGGATAGCCACTTTAGAAGTTCGTCCCTGTCAGCATGGGCTGAAAAACCGTTGAGCTGTACCACTCTCGCTTTTACAGGATAATGCTTCCCCAGTATCCTGACTTTCTTGGCACCGTCAATGATTTCCCTGCCCAATGTTCCCACTGCCTGGTAGCCGACAAAAAGTATCGTGCTCTCTTTTCGCGAGATATTGGTCACCAGATGGTGCTTGATTCTCCCACCGGTGCACATCCCGGAGCCGGCGATTATAATGACAGTCCCCTTTATGTGGTTTATCGCCTTGGACTCATCAGCTGTCCTTACCAGGTTGAGACCACGGAAGTCAAAAGGTGATTCCTTCTGCCGCATAAGCCTGGTCATTTCCTCATCGAACAGCTCAGGATGGTGTTCAAACACCTTGTTGATGCTCACCGCCATAGGACTGTCAAAGAAGACCATGAGATGTGGTATGCGGTCTTCAAAAAGGAGTTTGTTGAGGTAGTACAATATCTCCTGAGACCTCTCCAGAGCAAAACTGGGGATGACTATGTTTCCTCCAGCCTTCGCGGTTGTGTTTATGACCTCGGCGAGCTTGTTGGCTGAATCTTCTGGTGACTCGAGCAGTCTATCGCCATAGGTGGACTCCGCCAGGACATAGTCTGCTTCCTCGAACAGAGTCGGCTCCTGTAGTATAGGCTTGTCCCACCGGCCGATGTCTCCAGAAAAGAGGAGCGTCCTTTCGTCCCCGTTTTGCCTTACCTTGACCTTTACCATAGATGAGCCCAGGATGTGGCCGGCGTCATAGAAGGTAGCTTCGACACCTTCGACTATCTGGACAGGCTTTCCATATGTGGCGGGCGAGAGAAGCGTGAAGCAAGCCTTAGCATCATCCACCGTGTACAGCGGAATTTCCGGGAAAGGCCCTTTTCTTCTCTCTTTCTCATGTCTCCGTCTCTTAAACTCGGCATCTTCTTCCTGGAGGCTTGCCGAATCGAGGAGCATGATTTGAGCGATCTCGGAAGTGGCAGATGTGCAGTGAATTGGGCCACTGAACCCTTCCCGCGCCAGCTTGGGCAACAGGCCACAGTGGTCGAGGTGAGCATGGGTCAGGAGGACAGCATCCAGTGTTTGGAGTGGTATGGGAAAAGGAGTCCAGTTTCGCTCTCTGAGCTTCCGCTCCTGGTAGAGCCCGCAGTCCACCAGAAACCTGGTGTTGCCTGTCTCAACGAGGTAGCGTGAGCCGGTGACGTTCTGGGCAGCGCCGAGAAAAGTCAGCTTGATGTGCATGCGTTGAGATGATAGCAGAAGGCGATGGTTTGGGTAAAGTTAGTCTCCCTCCAGGGGAGAGAGGACTAATTTCCTCTGCCTTGGGGGGCTTGTCATGGCAAAAATTCCTGTTATAATTAAGATAACTAGGGAGGTATTTTATGCCTGATTTAAAAACTGCTATAACCATTGTCGAGATAGTTGTCGGTGTTGCTGTGGCGATGCTCCTCGGTGATTTTCTGGGTAATAGAGTGGGACGAGCACGTTTTGCTATTGCTATGGGGGTCGTTGTTCTAATCGCTATTGTGGCCTTTGCCGTATATGCTGCCATCGTTCTCGCTAGGGGTTAGAACATTGGTGACGGAGAAGGCGAGAAAAGCCACTTGAAACGTCACATAGGCTACCTCTAAAAGGGGATAATATGCGACCTGATATATGGTCACTTTACCGACAGATGCTGCGGAGCCGGCGGTTTGAGGAAGCGGTTATTGATTTGTGGGAGGAGGGGAAAATCTCCGGAGAGATGCACATGGGGATTGGGGAAGAGGCCATCGCCGCCGGTGTCGTAGACCACCTTGAAGACGGCGATGCCATGGCTCTAGACCACCGTGGCACACCACCATTGGTGGTACGTGGGGTGGACCTGGTGCTTCTGCTTAAGGAGTTTTTAGGCAGCAGAGATGGCCTCTGTGGTGGTATGGGTGGACATATGCATTTGTTTTCTCCTGAACATCTGTCGGCATCTTCAGGAATTGTAGGTTCAGCCGGCCCTGTGGCTGCGGGCTTTGCACTGGCGGCTCAGCATCTGCGTCCCGGTAATCTAGCTGTGGCATTTTTCGGTGATGGTGCTATGAACCAGGGGATGCTGCTGGAGAGCTTCAACCTTGCCGTTGCCTGGAAGCTTCCCGTGCTCTTCGTCTGCAAAGACAACGAATGGGCGATTACCACCCGTTCCAAGCATGTCACGGGCGGAAACTTGCTCGACCGTGCCCAGGGCTTTGGCATGACAGCGCTTGAGGTGAATGGGACAGACGTGGAGGCGGTATGGGAAGCTGCAAAACAGGGAGTTGAAAGGGCGCGTAATAATGGTGGCCCCACCTTTTTGTTGGCTCACTGCATCAGGCCTGAAGGGCACTTCTTGGGTTACCCGCTGCTTCGGAAATCTCTAGAGTCGATGAAGGAAATGGTGGGACCGATACTGCGCTCCTTACCGGCAAGGAAAGGGGCATCGCTGGGTGAGCGTATTGCCAGTCTGGGCACGATAGCGTCTCTGATTGGTCGAACGGTGACTGAGAAGTACAGTAAGCGCCGTGACCCTATTTACCGTGTTCGGCAGGGGTTAAAGGGAGAGAAATCTCGCCTCGATGAAATTGAGAAAGAGGTAGCGAAGGAAATCCAGCAGGCGGTGGATATTGCATTGTCATAGCTCTAATGGGGGAAAGAGACAATGAAAACGATGGGCTTTGCCGATGCCATAGATGATGCCTTAGCCCAGGCTATGGCCAATGACTCCAGGATAGTGGTCTTTGGAGAAGATGTTCACGCGCTACGTGCGAACCTCTTTGTACGCTTCGGGGAACAGAGAGTTCGTCCGGCTCCCATAAGCGAGGCTGCATTCGTCGGGGCTGCAGTGGGGGCTGCCATGGCGGGCCTGCGGCCGGTGGTGGAGGTAATGATGGTGGACTTCATCGGAGTTGCCGTTGATGCATTGCTTAACCATGCCGCCAAGCTGGAGGCATTCTCCGGTGGTAAATGGAGAGTGCCTATGGTTGTCAGGGCTCCGTGCGGTGGTGGCTATGGGGATGGCGGGCAACATGAGCAGTCCCTGTGGGGCTGGTTGGCACATATTCCTGGGCTGACTGTGGTGGTGCCGTCAAACCCTGCCGATGCCGGTGGGTTGATGCTGTCAGCTATCGAAAATGAAGGGCCGGTGGTCTATCTGGAGCACAAGCTTCTTGCCAGTAACATGCTGGACTTTTTAGGGTCGGGTGGTCGTAAAACCGTGCAGTATGATGTACCAGCGGAAGGTACCTGCGGCCCGGTTCCGGATAAGTGGACATCTGTGCCGTTGGGGAAGGCGGCTACTCTGCGGGGGGGCAAGGATGTTACTTTAGTGAGCGTGGCTGTGGATGTTCACCGCTGTGTGGAGGCTGCAGCAGCCCTTCAGAAGAAGGGTGTCTCTGCTGGTGTGCTTGATTTAAGAACTGTTTCACCGCTGGACAAAGAGGCGCTGTGCCGGGCGGTCTCCAGAAGCGGGCGTCTGCTTGTTGTAGATGAGGACTACCGTGACTTTGGCCTTTCCGGGGAGCTTGCTGCTGTGGTGCTGGAGGCCGGGATTCCGCTGCGGTATGGTCGTGTCTGCACCGAGGAGACGATACCCTACTGTCGTGAGTTTGAGGACCAGGTTCTGCCCAGCACAAAGCGAATCGTGGATACAGCGCTGAAGCTGATGGAACAGTAGCTTCACTACAAGCCTTAATCGGAGCTGCCCAAAATTGGCATAATGAGCAATAAGGAAATTGGGTAGCTTAATAGGAGTTAAAGGAGGCGATTTTATCTAGCGGTTCCCGGTTGCGCTCTGAACTTACTTTTGCCGGGTCGAAGTAGCCCAGTGCTATTAGAATATCTATCTTTTTCTGCTGTGGTACATTCAATATAGCTTTTACCGCCCCTTCGTCAAACCAGCCTATCCAGCAGGTTCCCAGGTTCAGGTCTGTAGCCTGAAGGACGAAATGCTCGCAGGCTATCCCTATGTCTATCAAGTGGTATTCCGTGTCGCGGAACATACCGCCGATTCTGGCTAGGAACTTGGATTTTTCAGAGACGACGGCGATGATAACCGGTGCCGTTTTGCAGAAGGAATTTGCCGAATAGATGCCGCTGAAAGCGGTATCACATAGTTTACGCTTCAGTTGTCTGTCATCAACGACTATAAATTTCCAGGGTTGCGAATTGGATGCCGATGGAGCCAGCCTTGCTGCCTCAAGGCACAGCAGTATCTTCTCTCGTTCAACTGGCTTATCTAGGAAATCCCTAACGCTTATTCTCTGTTTTATTGGGTCTAATAAAGTCATAGCCTTGATGCCTAATTTTTAAAGCTCAGAAAGAGCACATATAGGTGTCCCCAGCGGACAGACCTGAAGGTCTGTCCCTACATATTTGAGTCTGCTGTGTTAAAAGGCTTGTGTTGCAGATAGTTTCTTGCCTCAGGCTACCTTTTGCCCACCACCGCCCAGGTTGTAGATTTCCTCCACCTTCACCTTGACTGCAGCCTTGGCGGGGAATGGGATTTTCAGCATCTCTGCCAGTTTCTGGGCTGCTGCGTAAAGCTCTCCTTCGGTGATTAGTTGTGCGGTGCCGACGAACCGATAGCCCTGCATTTTGCTGCGGTCTACTACAGCGATGGCTACTTTGGGATTTTTCTGCAGGTTTTCCCAGGTGCGCCCGCCGGTAAGCTCAAAGAACACGAGGTGCTCATCGTCAAGAACCCGGGTGCTGCCCTTGGTGGCAATGTTGGGCACGCCGTTTGGGGTAGCGGTAGCGATGAATGCCTGCTGATTGGCAACTAGTGCTTTCATCTCCTCGGTCAGTTTCGCCATGTTTTCACTCCATTCCTCGATTTATGTTAGTATTATAAAGCAATCATTTTGCTGCATCAATAGCACCACCTGCGTGGGAGTTTTTCTTTGTCATCACGAGGAGCGTAAGCGACATGGCGACCTCGGATGGAGTGTACCGGGTGCAGAGATTGTCACGCGGAGTTTATCCTGAGCCATGTAAGATTCTTCGCTGCCTCTTCGTTTCACTCAGAGTTTCAGCTCAGAATGACAGAAAGCGAAGGGCTCAGAATGACAGAAAGCGAAGGGCTCGCAATGACAGGAGAGAGAGCAATGACATATTCGAGGCTAAACAAATACCAATTATTTGAAATTTGAATTTGGAAGTTGTTTGGAATTTGAAATTTGCCCACATAAGGCGAGGCTGAAGCCTCACCACTATTATAGACAAGCTTCATTTTTGCGTTTTTGACGGAAGGCTGTGGTAGTGTTACTATTTAAGGCTGGGTTGTATTGGAGCTTGGTCGGTAAATTGAAAGGAGTGAGATATGATCTCGTTTAGTCCCACTGAAGAACAGCAGATGATAGTGAAGATGGTGCAACAATTTGCCAACGATGAGATG
>JBBISW010000028.1:1467-3673 GCA_037441105.1 Chloroflexota bacterium | reverse complement strand
GACCCTTACTCTCTTTCAACCACTGCCAGCCTCAAAGACGGCGACTACGTTATTAATGGGCAAAAATGTTATGTTCCGTTGGCTGCTGATGCTGACCTGCTCCTTGTCTATGCCGCTGAAAATGGCAACACTCAGGGCTTCATCATCGAGAAGGGCACCAAGGGGCTAGAGGTTGGTGAGAGAGAGAAGAACATGGGGATAAGAGCTCTAGCTACTTATGAGCTCGCCCTTAAGGACTGCCGTGTTCCCAGGGAGAATCGCCTTGGTGGTGGGAAAGGGAGTGATTTCAGCCGTATTTTGAACTGCTCAAAGGTGGCACTCTCGGCGATGGCTGTAGGGGTAGCCAAAGCGGCTTTTGAGTATTCCAGGGATTATGCCAAAGAGCGTGTCGCTTTCGGCGAGCCTATTGCTGCTCGCCAGGCAATCGCTTTCATGCTGGCGGAGATGGCTATTGAGATTGATGCCACGAGATTGATGAGCTGGGAGGCTGCCTGGAGATTAGACCGCAAGGAAGAAGCGACTAAAGAAGCATCCCTGGTGAAAACGTATGCCGATGATATGGTTGTGATGGTAACCGACCGTGCTGTGCAGATTTTAGGTGGACATGGTTATATTCGGGAGCACCCGGTGGAACTGTGGCTGAGGAATGGTCGTGGATTTGCTACCTTTGATGGCATGGCTATCGTATAGAAGGAGGGATAACAGAATGATAGATTTTGAACCGACACCGGAACAGAAAGAGGCGATAGAGGCAGCTCACAAGTTCGCAGAGGAGATGTTTCGGCCCGTAAGCCGTCATTACGATGAGCATGAGCATGAGAGCCCACAGGAGCTTATCGACATACTGTGGGAGAGAAGACGTGAAGGTGCTTTATCCGTTGGATTAGACATAATGGCAGCGCTCAGGACCGAGGAGCTTTGCTGGGGCGATGCTGGTCTTTATCTGTGTATTCCCGGCCCGGGGCTTGGTGGTGCTGCTGTTTTTGCCAGTGGAACGAAGGAGCAGATGGAGCGGTTCCTGACTCGCTTTAATGAGGGGAGGCCAAAATGGGGTGCCATGGCTATGACAGAAGCTGGCTGCGGCTCTGATACCTCTGCTATCACTACCACCGCGGTACGTGATGGTGATGAATGGGTGCTTAACGGGGAGAAGATATTTGTCACCTGGGGGAAGAGGGCTTTGGAGGATTCCGACGGTTTTGTGGTGGTCTGGGCAACTGTGGACAAATCGGCAGGACGAGCAGGCATGAAGTCATTTGTGGTGGAAGCTGGAACTCCGGGGATGAGGGTAGAGAAGCTGGAGAAAAAGCTCGGGATAAGAGCCAGCGACACTGCTACCATTGTCTTCGATAACTGCCGAATCCCTTATGAAAACATACTGGGTAGCCCCGAAGTCAGGAAGGTAGATAAGGCTGGCACCAAGGGCTTTAAAGGAGCAATGGCTACTTTCGATGCCACACGACCTATCGTAGCTGCTCAGGCCCTGGGTGTGGGACGTGCCGCATTGGACTTTGTCAAAGAGACATTAGAGAAGGAAGGCATTAAAATACGCTATGGTTTGCCGCGGCAGAAATTGACTGCTCTTGAGCGCGATGTGATGGATATGGAAGCCAATTACAAAGCGGCAAAACTGTTAACGTTGCGGGCGTTGTGGATGATGAGCCAGTTTCAAGCCAATAGCCTGGAGGCATCTATGGCCAAGGCGAAGGCGGGGCTGGCAATCACCAAGATCACCCAGAAGGCGGTTGAGATTATGGGGCCGCTGGGCTATTCCAGGAAGAACCTCTTGGAAAAGTGGATGCGCGATGCCAAGATAAACGATCTCTTTGAGGGCACAGGCCAGATTAACATGCTTATAGTGGCACGGCGAGTACTCGATTATTCCAGAGACCAGCTTAAGTAGCTGATGTTTAGTGAAAATCTTCCTCGATGTAGTTGTGACCCTTTAGGGTCGCCAAGGCGGGGCTAAAGCCTCGCCACTACATTTTTAAGTAAATCGGTTAAGCATTCATAATCATCTAAATGGAGGTGCATCATGACAGAGTCAGCTCAGCAAGCCCTGAGCATATTGCGTGACGGCAGCCTGTTTCAATGGTATGTAATCCCGCTCTTTGCTCTTGTCGTCTTGGTGTATGCTAATGAGATTGAGAAGAGGAACTGGAGCCTGGTGTTCGCCGGTCTGGCATTCTGGGGCATGGACTGGTTT
>JBBISW010000028.1:0-1367 GCA_037441105.1 Chloroflexota bacterium | reverse complement strand
ATGGACTGGTTTTACATTTCACTCAGTACGCCCCGGTTTGGGGTGCTCCCGGGCAAACAGCCTATTTGATTTTAGCTGGCCTGAACATCGAGATTTGCTTTATGTTCGCCATCGCCGGCATTGGCTTCAGCAAGATGCTGCCGAAGGACAAGAAAATGAAGGTTTTGGGCATCCCCAACCGGTTGCTTTTTGCCATCGTCGGTGCTGCGTTTTGTGTCTTTGTTGAGTATCTGTTGAATGCCGTCGGTGCGCTTACCTGGGAGTACTCATGGTGGAACACCGGTGCGCCGTGGCTGATTTTCTTGGTGGGATACCTTTACTTCTTCCTGGTTTCGTTCTGGGTTTTGGACATGGACAGCGTGAGGAAGAAAGTCATTACGGTGGGAGCAATATTCGCCTTTGACATCATTTGCCTGATTTTGTTCATGGGCATCTTGAAGTGGATTTAGCGCATGGTTTCCACCACGAGGTGATATAGGGTGAAAGTAGTTTACCATCCTCGTTACACTGAAATTTATGCTTCTGACCCGGCTGCTAGCCTGGGAAGGATGGAGGCGATTCTTAAAGAACTCCAGGGAGAGTATGACTTCGATGAGCCTCAGGCGGCTTCGGAAGACGATTTGAGGAGAGTTCATGCTCAATATCATATTGAGTCAATCAAAAGGGATAAACACCTCTACGAGGTCGCCTGTCTGGCTGCTGGTGGAGCAATTAAGGCGGCTCAGATAGCTATGCAAGGTGAAGCCAGTTTCGGCCTGATTAGGCCACCGGGGCATCATGCTAGTTCTGACCACTGCTGGGGGTTCTGCTATTTCAATAATATTGCCGTAGCTTTGGCTAGACTTCGGAGCGAAAACCTGATTGAAAGCGTTTTGATTCTGGATTTTGACCTGCATTTCGGAGATGGTACCAACAACATTTTCTCTGGTAGCAAGATTAAATATTTTCATCCAGAAGCCCGAAGTCGGGAAGACTTCGTTGAACAAATAGCTAAGAGATTTCAGGAGGAAGAAGGCTATTCCATACTGGCAGTTTCGGCAGGTTTTGACCGTCACATTGAGGATTGGGGCGGGCTGCTGAGTACCGACGATTACAGGACTATTGGGAACCTGGTTAAGGAGGCTGCCGAAAGGAATTGTAAAGGAAGGAGATTTGCTGTTCTAGAGGGCGGTTATAATCACGGTGTTTTGGGCAAAAACGTCAAAGCGTTTCTGGAAGGGTTCAGTTAAAAATCTTGAGTGGTTCAGCCCTTTGGAAGTTTACGGAAAAATGCGCCAACCAATCAATAAGAGTATAAAAGATGAATATATAGGGGTATCTGGCGTAAGCCAACCGCACCTATATCTTTACCCCGATTACACAATCTG
>JBBISW010000027.1:0-17361 GCA_037441105.1 Chloroflexota bacterium | reverse complement strand
TCTCCATGACTTTCCACTTCGCCGAAAGCCCGACTAATGTGCTCACCAATCCTGCCCTAGACCCCGTTGCCAAGATTCCAGAGTTGAAAGTATGCGCTGTAAGAATTGAAGGGGTTCAGCAAACATGACCGAGCTTATTTTGACAATCGACGGACAGCAAGTAACAGCAAAGAGCGGGATGACTATGTTCGAGGCTGCTACTAAAGCAGGCATATACATTCCCAATCTTTGTGCTCATCCCGACTTGCCACCCTCAGGGGAATGCGGGCTATGTTTAGTGGAAATTGAAGGCGAGCCCGAGTTTGCAGTTTCGTGCACCACAAAGGTTACCGAGAATATGGTGGTTCATACTGATACGCCGGAACTCCGCCAGAAACAGCGTCAGGTTTTGGAGAAGATCTTATCTGAGCACCCGAACGCCTGCCTTACCTGCTGGCGCAAGGAGCGCTGTCAACCATTTGATGTATGCTTACGGAATGTAGCAGTTACCGAGCGCTGTGTTACCTGCCCTGAAAACGGGCGCTGTGAACTACAGAAGGTGGCTGACTTCCTGGATATCGAGATGGCAACCATCCCTTATGAGTATAGGGGACTGCCGGTGAACAGAGACAATCCCTTCTTCGACCTAGACTACAATCTGTGTATTGCCTGCGGGCGGTGTGTTAGAGCTTGTAAAGATTTGAGAGACGTTAACGCCCTGGATTTTGTGGAATTGAATGGCTATCGGGTAGCTGGACCAGTTCGAGGTACCTATAAGGACTCGGGATGTAAGTTTTGCTTTACTTGTGTCGAAGTTTGTCCCACTGGGGCACTAGTAGATAGGGAAGCGAGATATCACGCTATCCCTGATTGGGAAGGTTATGTCGTTCCATGTCGCCAAGCTTGCCCAGCTCACATAGACATACCCCGCTATGTAAATCTTATCGCCCAGGGAAAATACAGTGAGGCTTTAGCTGTAATACGAGAGAAGGTCACATTTCCCGGGGTGCTGGGGCGCGTTTGCATACATCCATGTGAACAGGCATGTCGGCGCAGTCAATTAAATGACCCCATCTGCATAAAGTCTCTCAAGCGTCTTGCCGCTGACCACGATACTGGACTATGGAAACAGAATTCTAAGGTGGCATCACCAACAGGCAAGCGAGTAGCTGTGGTTGGCTCAGGGCCAGCTGGCTTAACTGCAGCCTATTACCTAGCTAAACTCGGGCACACAGTAACGGTTTTCGAAGCCCTACCACAAACAGGAGGTATGATGCGGGTAGGTATCCCAGCCTACCGCTTACCACGAGAAATCCTAGACGCTGAAATTAAAGAGATCGAAAATGTAGGCGTTGAGATAAAAACTAATACAAAAATCGAGTCACTGGATAGCCTCTTTGACCAAGGCTACGATGCCATATTTCTGGGCCTAGGGGCCCATCAGGGAACAAAGATGGGTGTTGACGGTGAAGATAGCCCCGGTGTAATAGATGGTGTGACCTTCCTTCGCCAAGTAAGCTTAGGTGAGGAGGTAAAGATAAGGGAAAAGATAGCCGTAATTGGTGGTGGTAACGCAGCTATAGACTGTTCACGAACTGCACTTCGCATCGGTGCTAAGGAGGTGACCATAATTTACCGCCGTACCCGGGCTGAGATGCCAGCCGCCCCCGAAGAGGTCGAAGAAGCATTGCACGAAGGAGTGGAAATCATATTCTTGACAGCACCCAATCGGGTAGGCGTGAAAGATGGGCATGTTGTGCTGGAGTGTCTGCGGATGAAGCTGGGTGAGCCAGATGCCAGCGGGAGACGTCGTCCAGTGCCAATCGAGGGAAGTGAATTCACTTCGGAATTTGACAATGTCATAGCTAGCATCGGACAGGCTCCTGAAGTTCCGACACAGTTTGAGGTAAAACTGGGTCGGGGCAATGTCATTAAAGTAAATGGGGAAACATTGGTTACTAACCGAGAAGGTGTGTTCGCCGGTGGTGATGTTGTCAGTGGTCCAGCATCAGTCATCGAAGCTATTGCTCAAGGCAGGCAAGCAGCCAGCTCCATAGATAGATATTTGGGCGGCAACGGCATCATTGACGAGTCTCTAGTATCCGCTGAGAAGCCTGACCCTCGGTTGGGAACCGATGGTGACTTTGCTGACAGACGCCAAGTAACTATGTCCTGCCTAGATAACAAGCAACGTTTGGCTGACTTTACAGAGGTGGAGCTTGGCTATGATGAGGCAACAGCTATAGAAGAAGCAAACCGTTGCTTAAGATGCGACCTTAGACTCCAACTGTCTTCACCCATGTTGCCGCCGGTCAGGGTCAAGTCTGCTTAGCTTTGGAGGTAGTATGTCTAGAATTGTGGCAAAAGAGAAGCTTACTCCCACTATAACCATGCTGAAAATTCAGGCGCCGGAAATAGCCCGAAAA
Organism: Chloroflexota bacterium; assembly: GCA_037441105.1. Taxonomy (GTDB): domain Bacteria; phylum Chloroflexota; class Dehalococcoidia; order GIF9; family UBA5629; genus VGNY01. The sequence goes on along the minus strand of JBBISW010000027.1, from coordinate 14,956 downwards.
GCTCAACCAGGACAGTTTGTTATTGTTCGGGTCGACGAGGTTGGCGAACGTATTCCACTTACGCTGGCTGATTGGAATAACAAAGAGGGGACTGTTAGTCTTGTGGCTATGGAAGTGGGAACTACTACGAGCAAGTTAGGGCACTTGAATGCTGGTGACCATATATTAGATTTGATAGGTCCTTTAGGTTTAGCTTCAGACATAGAAAAATTTGGTACCGTGGTTTGTATTGGTGGCGGTGTTGGTGTAGCTCCTGTATTTCCTATAGCCAGGGCTTTAAAGCAAGCAGGGAATAAAATTATCTCGATAATGGGCGCTCGAAGCAAAGACCTGCTTTTCTGGGAAGCGCGTTTGCGAAGTGTAAGCGATGAATTAGCAGTTACCACTGATGATGGTTCATATGCTCGTAAGGGGGTGGTTACCGAGCCTTTGAAGGAGATACTTGAAAGAGATGAACAAGTTAACCGTGTTATTGCTATTGGTCCAGCCATAATGATGAAGTTTTGTTCTCTGACTACAAAGCCTTTCGGAGTTACTACCATCGTTAGCCTTAACTCAATTATGGTTGATGGCACCGGGATGTGTGGCTGCTGCCGTGTCTCAGTAGGTGGTGTGACCAAGTTTGCTTGTGTTGATGGACCAGACTTTGATGGACATGAGGTTGATTGGGAACTTCTGTTCGCCCGCCAGCGCATTTACTGCGATGAAGAAAGACGTTCTCTTGAGCTGTGGAAGTCACATCAGTGCCAACATGCTTGACAGAGATTGCCACGCTTCGCTTGCAATGACATGTAGCTGCGACCCTTTAGGGTCGCCTAGCGAGGCTAAAGCCTCGCCACTACACCTTAATTGATGAACAATCTCTTGAGATTGGAGAGGAAAAATGCAAGAGAAACCGAAACCAAAGCTCGATTTAAACAGAGTGGCCATGCCCCGGCAAGCCCCTAAAGTCAGAGCAAAAAACTTCAATGAGGTGGCTCTGGGCTATACCGAAGAGATGGCGGTGAGAGAAGCAAGCCGCTGTATCCAATGTCCCAAACGCTCCTGCGTTGACGGCTGCCCGGTATATGTGGATATCCCCGAGTTCATCAAGGCAATACGAGACAATGACATGCCTGAGGCAGTGAGGATAATGAAGAGCAAAAATGCCTTGCCAGGCATCTGCGGGCGGGTTTGCCCTCAGGAGACACAATGCGAAGAGGTATGTTCACTGGCTAAAAAGGGAGCACCCATAGCTGTCGGCCGACTGGAACGATACGTAGCCGACTGGGAACGAAACCATGCCTCTAATCCAACTGCTCCAGTCGAGCCACCGCCATCAACAGGCAAGAAGGTAGCTGTGATTGGCTCAGGTCCCGCTGGACTGACCTGCGCCGCCGATTTAGCCAAGCTGAGACACCAGGTGACTATCTTTGAGGCGCTACATGTCGCTGGCGGAGTATTGACGTACGGCATTCCAGAGTTCAGGTTGCCCAAAGCCATCGTCCAGGGCGAGGTGGATTATGTCAAGTCATTAGGGGTGGAAATCCAGCTCGACTCCGTAATGGGCAAACTAGCCACTGTGGACGAGATATTAGAGAGCGGCTACGAGGCTGTTTTCCTGGGCACCGGTGCCGGGCTGCCCATGTTTCTCGACATACCCGGTGAGAACCTCAACGGCGTTTATTCAGCCAACGAATTCCTCACCCGTGTAAACCTGATGAAAGCCTATCTCTTCCCCGAATATGATACCCCGATAAAGATAGGAAAGAGGGTAGCGGTCATCGGCGGCGGTAATGTGGCTATGGACGCAGCCCGCTGCGCCTTAAGGCTTGGAGCCGACCAAGTCTATATTATCTACCGCAGGTCTCGAGTTGAGATGCCGGCACGGCGTGAGGAGGTGGAGAATGCTGAAGAGGAAGGGATTATCTTCAAATTTCTCACCAACCCGAAACGGTTTATCGGCAATGACCAAGGCTGGGTCACTGCCATGGAGTGCTACGAGATGGAACTGGGAGAGCCTGATGCCAGCGGCAGACGTCGCCCTATCGTCAAAGAGGGCAGCGAGTTCACCACGGAGGTTGATGTGGCTGTCGTGGCTCTGGGGACCACTCCCAACCCGCTGATTCCGTCAACCACCCGGGGATTGGAGACAAGAAGAAATGGCACGGTAGTGGCTGATGAGGAGAGCGGCAAGACAGTAAAGGATAGAGTCTGGGCGGGGGGCGATGTTGTCACCGGTGCCGCCACAGTTATCAGCGCCATGGGCGCTGGCAAACGCGCCGCAACCTCGATAGATGCCTACCTCAAGGGCGGCACCTAACCTCTCCTCCTTTACCCCAAAAGCACTAAATCCTAAACTCCAAACCCTAAACAAATACAAAACACAAACATCTAAATCTCGGTCATGTAAGCTAAATTGCTGAAAATAGATAGGGTGTGTACCCTTTCTGGAAATAAACAAAAACCATGAAAGGAGGTACAGCCCCATGAAGTCACCAGTAGCGACTCCAGAACAAAGAGTAACGGAAACCGAGAAGAATGTCCAGACGGAAGTGTGGAAGTTCATTGACATCCTACTTAAGGAAGCACTCAAGCGGTTCCTGGAAAGCCTGCTTGAGGATGAGGTTACAGAAAAAGTGAAAGCGAAAAAGTATGAGCGAAACCATAATAGACAAGGATACCGGGGTGGACACTATCTCAGGAGCCTGGTTACCCGTTATGGACTTGTGGAGAATCTGCGAGTGCCACGACTGGCAGAAGGAACTACAGATTTCCATGTCTTTGACAAATACGAGCGTAGACGCTCGGACCTTTCCAGATAAGCTTGTTGCTATTTTGTTCGATGTGCTATAATGTGTCCACTTTTGGACTCTAAAGGTAGTAGTGATGCCTAATTACGAACTGGTACTTATAATCAGTCCTGAGGTGGCTGATGAGGAAGTGCCTAACGTTATCACCAAGCTGAGCGAGCTGATTAAAAAAATCGGTGGTAGTGTAGATGAGGTTAATCAGTGGGGAAGAAAAAAGCTGGCTTATCCGATAAAGCGGTGTGCGGAGGGGAATTATATGCTGGCGAAATTGAAGCTAAAGCCAGCTTCGACCAAGGAACTGGATGCGAATCTTCGTCTTTCTGGAGAGGTTCTACGCCATCTGTTAATAAAATTGGTGGATTAAGGTGTAAGGAGTATGACCATGGTAAGTTTAAACAAGATTATGCTGATTGGTAATGTTGGCACCGACCCGGAGATGCGATTCACACCGAGTGGCAATCCAGTAGCCTCATTTCGTCTTGCCACCAGTCGGGTGTACACGGCATCTGATGGAGAGCGCAAGCAAGAAACAGAATGGTTTACAGTGGTTGCCTGGAAGAAGCAGGCTGAAAGTTGCAATCAGTTTTTGACTAAGGGACAGCGGGTTTACGTTGAAGGTAGCTTACGCACTCGTGCCTGGGAGGGACGAGATGGGCAGAAACGCATCACCGTTGAAGTGATAGCTAATAGAGTGATATTTCTTGATAAACAGGCTTTAGCTCCTCTTCCCGGTGAAGAACTTCCTGCAGAGGCTGGTGAAGAGGAGGTCGCGCCTGAGGATTTACCTTTCTAGTTTATTATTAGAAGGAGGCGAGGATTAGAGTATGGAGGAAGGTGGGGGGATTAAAGAGACAAGAGAAAAGGGGCGTCGGTTTGTTTTCAAACCTAAGGTTTGTCCCTTCTGTGCTGAGAAGCTAGGGATAGACTATAAAGACGTCTCTAGATTGCGACGTTACATTTCTGACCGAGCTAAAATTGAGCCGCGTCGGCGGACTGGCATTTGCGCTAAACATCAGCGGCGTTTGGCATTGGCGATTAAAAGAGCTCGCTACTTAGCCTTGTTGCCTTATACTCCAGACCATGTGCGCCCACCAAGGGGTGAGCCCGAAAGCCGAGCTTAGATTTTAGGGAAGAAGCAAGGTGCCTAAAAGAACATATCAACCAAAGAAAATCTCACGAAGACGCAAGCATGGCTTTCGAGCCAGGATGGCGACCCGGGGGGGACGGAAGGTGTTAAGGGCTAGACGGCTTAAGGGTCGGTGGCAATTAACGCCAGTTTAGCAGAATGGCAAGAAAATGGGCTTTGACAAAAAGGGGCCAGTATTTAACTGTTTATAAATCAGGTAAAGCTTGGGTAGACGATCTTATAGTGATAAAGGCGTTGCCGAACGAGCTCGAGTTTAGCCGCTCTGGGTTTTCGGTAGCGAAAGAAATCGGTAAGGCGGTGGTGCGCAATCGGGTACGTCGCTTGCTCAAGGAGATTGCCCGAGTAACACCGGTAAAATCAGGATGGGATATGGTGTTTATTGCCCGGCCAGGTGCTGCGAATGCCGACTATCATAAGCTCAAAAAGTCGACAGATAAGCTATTATCGCGAGCTCATTTGCTGATAAATAGAGATGAAACAGTTCATGCTGGAGTTGATTAAGCTGTATCAGTCCACGGTATCACGAGTCACCCCACCCGCTTGTCGGTTCGCCCCTACTTGTTCTCATTATGCTTATGAGGCAATCGAGAGATACGGACTGTTTAGAGGAAGCTGGCTGGCGGCTAAGCGTTTGGCGCGTTGCCACCCATGGTCTAGTGGTGGTTACGATCCGGTACCGTAAAGTCCTTCAGCTTGTATGTTAAGATGAATAAGGTGGTTAAATTTTTCAAAGCTGAACTAAAGAAGACCTCGGTTTTACTACTCTTGTTACTTGCCTTGAGCCTAGCTAATCTTGGCTGTGCCGGCCCAGCATGGCGTGGATGGTCGGGGTTTGCTAGTCAAGATGGCGTTCTCTATTTCGGGTCTATGGATGGTAAGGTACTGGCGATAAACCCTTCGGCTCGAAGTCAGGGAGCAACTTTCCCTGGCGAAGGGGAATGGGTCTTCAAAATTCCGACCGTGGGTGCCCCCGGTGGAATGTGTGGCCCTCTGGGTTGTGCTCCGGCAGCACCGCCAGTAGATGTTTATGCCACACCAGTGGTGGCTGGTGACTTAGTCTGTGTTGCCACCTACGCTGGTCAAAGCGGCAAACTGGTAGCTATAGATAGGCTGTCTCCCGGTTATACAGAAGGCGTCCCATTGCGGTCAAAAGGGGAGTGGACTTATCCCAGTGGCGTTAAATCTATCGGAGCTATCGTCGGCAGTCCTGTAGTGGTTGAAAGCACCCTTTATGTTGGTAGCTCTGATGGTAAGGTCTATGCGTTGGATGCGGTTTATGGAGAGAAGAAATGGGAATTCAATACCGGGGCAAAGATATGGACATCTCCAGCAGTCAAGGATGGCGTTGTTTATATTAGTAACTATGGGCATAAATTTTTCGCTTTGTCCAGCACGGATGGCAGTCTTCTGTGGGAGATTGAGTTGCCAGCAGCTATTGCCTCGTCCCCGGCAGTCTCTGGAGAAAAGGTCTTTTTCGGCACTTTCGACCATCAGCTTTATGCGGTTGACCACACTAACGGCGATGTGAAATGGACGTTTGAGGGTGGTAATTGGTTCTGGTCAACTCCGGTAGTTAAAGGTGATGTAGTCTATGCTGGTTGCCTTGACCATAGAGTCTATGCCCTCAAGGCAAGTACGGGTGAGGAGATATGGCAATTTGCTGCCGATAGTCAGATTGTGTCAACGCCGGTGCTGGTGGACAATCTTCTTGTATTAGCTTCAGAATCAGGCAAGATATACATGCTTAAGGTAGACAACGGAGACTCAGAGCGGACGGTGTCCATTGGCGGTCCAATAGTGGCTCCTCTCTATGCCGAGAAGGACACGGTTTATGTTCATGCAAGGAACCGCTGTGTCTATAGCGTGAATGCCCAAAGTGGAGAAATAGCCTGGAAGTTTTGCTATTCGGATATTAAATAGGGCTGATTATGGCTGAGTTGTGGAATACTATCATCCTTGAGCCGGTACTAAACAGCTTGATTGCTCTATCTGGACTTTTATTCGGCAACTTTGGTTTAGCGATCATCGTTCTTACGGTTATTGTTCGCCTAATATTGCTCCCGCTTACCATCCGACAGACTCAGTCCACCAAAGTCATGCAATCGCTACAGCCAAAGCTACAGGAAATCCAGAAGAAATATGCCAAAAACCAGCAGAAGCTGCAGCAGGAAATGATGAAGATGTATAGAGAAGCCGGCGTAAGTCCTCTGGGCTGTCTCTGGCCTATGCTTATCCAGTTGCCTATCTGGATTGCCCTGTATCAGTCTATTATGCAAGCCCTAGCAGCTACTCCAGAGAACTTATTGAGCTTGTCGCAGCATCTTTATTCCTGGGCGGCAGTTGGTCAAGCGGTGCCACTGAATGAGCATTTCCTCTGGCTCCGATTGTCACGGCCTGACCCTAACCTTATTCTGGCTATATTGGTGGGTGGCACCATGTGGGTACAGCAGAAAATGGTGACACCACCGGCTGTTGACCCAAGGCAGCAGTCCATGAACAGCATGATGACATTAATGTTGCCGTTGATGTTCGGTTTGTTTACCTTGTCTTTCCCCAGCGGCCTGGCCCTGTATTGGGTGGTTTCAAATATAATCGGCATAATTATCCAGTATTTTATTACTGGTGGCTGGGGCTATTTGAGGGCTCCGTCTGTCCCCAAGCAGATGCCAGCCCAAAAAACAGCTCCAGCCCAAAAACCTATGCCTGCAGAGCAGCAATCGAAGGTACTGAAAAAGGCATCTGAGCAATCTAAGACGATAAAACAGGCATCTGAGGAGAAGAAGAAAGGTCTTTTCAGGAGATGAAAGAGCTAGAAATAAGCGGCAAAACGGTTGATGAGGCTATCCAGTCAGCACTGGAGCAATTAGGTGTAAGCGAGGACCAGGTGGGAGTAACTGTCTTGAAAAAGGGTAGGTCAGGGGTCTTGGGGATGGGAGCTGAGGAAGCTAGAATCAGGGTAAGACTTTTACCTGTGGCGAGTGAAAAGGCTGATGTGGTTGGAGTAGCCAAGGAGGCTTTGGAGGGACTGATTAAGGCAATGGGGGTAATAGCCAGTGTTTCAGTGGCTCAATCGCCTACTGGTGAACTGCCGGTAGTTCTGAATATTGAAGGTGATGACCTTGGGATTTTGATCGGCCGCCGTGGACAGACTTTGGGCGCTCTCCAATATATCGTTAGGCTGATAGTTGCCGAGAGGCTGAAGATGTGGGTGCCGATGAATGTTGATGTTGCCGGCTATAAAAAGCGCCGTTATGAATCATTAGAGAACCTGGCCTTGCGTATGGCGGAGCAAGTTAAGAGAAGCCGACGTTTGATAACACTGGAGCCCATGCCAGCGGATGAGCGTCGGGTCATTCATTTAGCCTTAGCTGACCATCCAGATGTTACCACCCAGAGTATGGGTGAAGGCGAAATGCGCAAAGTAGCCATTTTGTTGAAGAAGCATTAAGTATGTTCCGGCCGGTAAGCAGCAAAGTAAATTTCCCTCAGTTAGAAACCGATACCCTCAATTTTTGGGAAGCCCACCATATTTTTCAGAAAAGCCTTGAGTTACGGCGTGGGGCAACGCAATTTACCCTATATGAAGGGCCGCCAACAGCCAATGGCAGCCCGGGTATTCACCATGTGCTATCCCGTGTGTTTAAGGATGTTATCCCCAGATATAAGACAATGAAAGGGTACTACGCGCCTCGCAAGGGTGGTTGGGATACTCATGGACTACCGGTGGAGCTAGAGGTAGAGAAGATGCTGGGCTTCACCGGTAAAGCTCAGATCGAAGACTATGGAGTAGCTAGATTCAATGCGCTTTGCCGGGAGAGCGTGTTCAGCTACCTTAAAGAATGGGAGGCTATGACTGAACGAATCGGCTTCTGGCTTGACCTGGAGCATGCCTACAGGACGCTTGAAAATAGCTATATTGAGTCTTGCTGGTGGGCGCTGAAGCAGCTGTGGGATAAGGGCTTGATTTACCTGGGTTACAAGGTTACCCCACATTGTCCACGGTGCAGTACCTCGCTTAGCTCGCATGAGGTGGCTCTGGGTTATAGAGATGATGCCGAGGACCCATCAGCTTACATAAAGTTCAAGATTGTCCCTGATTCATTAAAGAAAGGAACAAAGCTTCGTTCTCTCCTGCCCTCGACTTCTTTAACGAAACCTGCCTTTCTCCTGGCATGGACGACGACCCCATGGACGCTACCGGGTAACACGGCTTTGGCCGTAGCTGCTGAGGCAGAATACAACGTAATGGAAAGTTCGGAGGATTATCTCGTTTTGGCTGCAGCACTGGTGGAACGGGTCGGGCTTGATGGCTACAAATCAACAGCTACTATCCCGGGTAGAGAGCTTATCGGGGTTGAATATCACCCGCTATTCAACCCCCATGATTTTAGGGTGGAAAGGAGGCGTTTCGGTGCTCAGGCCGCCGAAGAAAGTATCTCCTATGAAATGTTGACTCTGCAGCCAACGAAGAAGGATTTGGCATATCCTGTGATTTCTGGTGACTTCGTCTCCATGGATGATGGTACAGGCATCGTCCACATAGCTCCAGCTTTCGGTGAGGTTGATTTCGAGGCTGGAAGGAGCGAAGGGCTGGATTTTGTCCAACCTGTAGATTTGGATGGTAAGATGACCGGCACTTATCCCTTTGCTGATAAGTTTGTCAAGGATGCCGACCCTCTTGTTCTGGAAGACCTGAAATCTCGGGGCTTGCTCTATCGCAGCGAAAAGGTTGTTCATACTTATCCTTTCTGCTGGCGTTGTGAAGCACCGCTTCTCTACTATGCCAAGAGGAGCTGGTACATAAGGACATCAGCTAAGAAGGAGGCACTTATCTCTGGAAACAACCAAATCAACTGGTATCCCGAGCACATCAAGTATGGACGTTTTGGTAACTGGTTAGAGAATAACGTTGACTGGGCTTTTTCACGAGAGCGCTACTGGGGAACACCTTTGAATATCTGGAATTGCTCCAAATGTGGCAGCTATGAGTGTATTGGCAGCCTCGATGAGCTGAAAGCGAAACCAAACCTTGAAGGTCTGGTTGAGCCACTGGACTTGCACCGTCCTTTTGTGGATGATATCACCTTTTCCTGTTCCAAATGTGGTGCGGAAATGAGACGACAGACTGAGGTGATTGATTGCTGGTTTGACTCGGGGGCCATGCCTTTTGCCCAATGGCATTATCCTTTTGAAAAGCATGATGTCTTCGACCACAGTTTTCCCGCCGATTACATCTCAGAAGCGGTTGACCAGACCCGGGGCTGGTTTTACAGCTTGCATGCCATATCTACTTTGCTTTTTGAGCGTCCTTGCTTTAAGAGCGTTATCTGTCTGGGACATATCCTGGATGCTGAAGGCGAAAAGATGAGCAAGGCCAAAGGAAACGTGGTTGACCCATCGTCGGTACTTGATAGCTATGGTGCTGATGCTCTGCGCTGGTATTTATTTACATCTGCGCCAGCAGGCAATGTACGCCGCTTTTCTAGCAATGCAGTGGCTGAAGTCTTGCGCAATTTCCTGCTCACTTTGTGGAATACCTATTCCTTCTTTGTTATCTATGCCAATATAGACCAATTTGACCCCAGGTCAGCAACGGCGCTGTCACTTTCTGACTTGGATAAATGGATTCTTTCCCGGCTGAACCAGCTTATAGCTGATGTAGATGAAGCTCTAGAGAATTATGACCCTACTTCAGCCGGGCGGAAGCTTGAGACTTTCGTTAATGAGCTTTCAAACTGGTATGTTAGGCGGAGCCGACGCCGTTTCTGGAAAAGCCAGAGCGATGCTGACAAGCTGGCGGCTTATACCACACTATACCAATGCCTGGTAACCTTATCTAAGCTCCTAGCTCCGTTTACTCCGTTTGTCGCTGAGGAGATTTATCGAAACCTGGCGTGCTCGGTTGATTCTGGGGCTGCGGAAAGTGTGCACCTGGCCGATTTTCCTGTTGCTGATAAAGCCCAGATAGATGAGCAATTGAATGAGGCTACTCGCCTGGCTATGCTGGTATGTAGTCTTGGCCGAGCTGCACGGGCTAAGGCCGGTATAAAGGTTCGTCAACCTTTAGCCAAGGCGTTAATCAGGGTAAGGTCAGCTGGCGAAAAAACGGCTTTGCAGAAGCTGTCCCATCAGATATTGGACGAGCTTAATGTTAAGGAAGTTGAATTTAGTGAAGGGATGGAGGTCAGTGGGGATAAACCAGGTTATGCCTTAGCTGCTGAGGGGGATTATTGGGTGGCAATAGCTACAGACTTATCGCCGGAACTTGAAGCTGAAGGCATTGCCCGTGAAGTGGTGCGACGTTTGCAGACAATGCGTCGCTCGGCAGGTTTGGATATCGCTGATTACATCGTTACTTATTATCAAGGTGTGGATTCGATTCGGCAGATGATGATGGAGTTTGCCGACTATATTAAGCAGGAAACGCTGTCACAAGAGCTGGTTCTGGCGATGCCTCCCGAGGGAAGTTATAACGAGAAGCACCGTATTTCAGGTCACGAAATTTCACTCGGCATAAAAAAGGCAGCTTAAATGGGAGCTATGTGGCTAGTCTCTTATCTCCCTGGTGGCGGGCTTTGTATCAAGCGAGCGTAAGTTGTGGTTGTCTCTGTGCCTCTGACGAAGGTTATCTTTACCTCTTCTCCCACTTTGGAATCATGTATGGCGTCTATTAGCTCGTCAGCCGTAGTTACTTCTTTATCTTTGAAATGAGTAATTACATCAAGCTGTCGCAGACCCGCTTTGTCTGCTGGGCTCCCCGCCTTTACGTAGGCGACGACTACGCCTTTATTCACAGACAGGCGGTTTACCGTGGCGACATATTGGTCAACGGTATACAGTGTCACCCCTAACCAGGGACGGGTCACGTAGCCTTGCCTGATCAATTGCTCGATGATTGGCATGGCTGTTTTGGTGCTTATGGCGTAGCCCATGCCTTCAACTCCGACTGCAGCGATTTTAGCACTGGTGATGCCGATTACTTCCCCTTTCATGTTCACAAGGGGGCCGCCGCTATTACCCGGGTTGATAGCTGCCGAGGTTTCAATAAGGTCACTCAAGGTCTGACCATCTGCAGGTAGAGATACCCTCAAACCGCTGACAGTTCCCTCCTTGGCTCTCAACCCCTGGCCTAGGGGATTACCTATTGCCACTAGCCAGTCGCCAACTCTCAGCTTTGTCGAATCACCAAGGCTGGCAGCAAGCAGGTTAGCGGCATCGATTTTGATGACTGCCAGGTCAGTCAGAGGGTCTCCGTATACATCCTTTGGGTCTGCTTCAAAGAGCCTGCCGTCAAACAGTTCCATTGTCACCTTTTTGGCTCCCTCAACCACATGATAGTTGGTCACGATGATACCGTTTTCGTCTATAATCCATCCCGAGCCAGCGCCTTTTTGTGTTCGTGGCGTGAGGAAGACGTCTAAAGTCTCCACCCGTGTACTTATAGCTACCACCGACGGGTAAACCTTCTCCACTACATCCGCAATGCTGGGCAGTATTGGGGCTTCGGTCTTAACCGAAGGCAATGGCCAAGATGGGTCTATCGGTGCTCCGGGTGTGTGAGTGGCTGGCGTTGGTGTCTCGGATGTTGATGGACTCGGGACAATAGGCATTGGTATAAAGCAGCCAGCCATGCTTATCACCAGGCTCAGCAGTAATAAGGTGAGGACAATGCGTTTCATTGTTATCCTTCTTGTTATAACCGTGAATTTTACCACACAGTGGCTATACGAGGCAAAAGATAGATTCGGAGGTTGCTTAATTGTCATTGCGAGGAGCGGTAGCGACATGGCAATCTCAGCCCCTCCTCGTCATTCTGAGGGAGCAGAGCGACGGAAGAATCCCAGTGGTGTTAGGGGCACAAAGGGATTAGCACGGTGGAGTTTACCTTGGGCTATATGGGAGATTCTTCGCTGCGCTCAGAATGACAGGAAGCGAAGGGATCAGAATGACATAAGGCGAAGGGTTCGCAATGACAAGCTGGCGATTGCTGAACATTTATTTTCATTAGTAAACAATCTCTTTTGAAGGGACTTGATTCCAGAGGAGGGCTAGGTCATAATGTGTGGTCAGCGAAAAGGCAGGGAAAGAGCCGTATAGTTCCAAGGCGAATTTGTGAACTGGAGGTATAAAAATGGAAATCCGAATTCTGGGTGCTCACAGTACTGAAGCGGAAGGTCAAAAGATGGTATCCTTTCTTATTGATGGCGTTTTGGCCTTAGATGCTGGTGGCCTTACCTCGAGCCTTCCGCTGTCGGAGCAGCAAAAGGTAAGGGCGATTCTTCTCACTCACCACCACTTCGACCATACTCGCGATTTGGTTACTCTGGGAGCCAATGGTGCTGCATTCCCGACTCCGGTCGAGATATACGCCTTGAGCCAGACTCTTGACATCGTCAACTCCTGCCTTCTCGATGGCAAGATGTATGCCGACTTCTCCAAATGGCCGTCTAAGGAGAAGCCTTTTCTACAGTTAAGAGCTATCGAGCCGCTCCGGAGACGGACTATCAATGGCTATGATGTATTGCCTGTGCCGGTAAATCATTCGGTGCCTTCCGTCGGCTATCGGGTTACATCTAAAGATGGCAAGAGCTTATTCTATACTGGGGACACCGGCCCTGGTCTAGCGGCGTGCTGGCAACACATTTCGCCGCAGTTGCTTTTAATCGAAGTTTCCGGCATCAACGCAGCCCAGGACTTCCTCAAAAGCGTTGGGCATCTCTCGGCTCAGCTTCTCAAGGGGGAACTCATCCAGTTCCGTCAAATCAAGGGGTATTTACCTCGTGTTGTCGTTATCCACATCCCGCCTCAGTTCCAGATGGAAGTTGAGCAGGAAGTTGAAGATGCAGGTCGGGAATTGGGGATTAACATTGATGTTGGCTACGAGGATATGAGGATTATTTTATAAGTCTCAGCCCATGCGGGCAAATCCTAAATTCCAATCAAATTATAAATCCGAAATTCAAATGATTAAAATTTAAAACGCATGTAGTCGCGAGGCTCTAGCCTCGCCCAAACCCCCATCAGGCGACCCTAAAGGGTCGCAGCTACATTTGTTGTCATTGCGAGCGAAGCGTGGCAATCTCGGAGGTGTGGGGAATGAATATAGAGATTGCCACGTTGCTACTGCTCCTCGCAATGACGTTTTACCTATTCCGTTGTGCTTGGAGCTACGCTTCTACGTACTCTACCTTGGGCAGATGAGTCAAGGCCTCTTTCACCTTCTCCGCGGGGTATTCATAATCCTGGAGCTTTCCGGTGAGGTATTCGTCGTAGGCTGCCAAATCAAAGTGGCCGTGCCCGCTTAAAGCTATGAGGATGGTCTTACTTTCGCCTGATTTCTTGCAAGCCAGTGCCTCATCTATGGCTACCCTGATGCCATGGTTCGGTTCCGGCGCTGGAATGATACCCTCGGCGCGAGCGAACTGCACACCAGCCTGGAAGGTTGCCACCTGAGGTACTGCTTTGGCTTCCACAAACCCTAGCTTGTGAAGGTGGCAAATTATCGGTGCCATGCCATGATAGCGAAGCCCACCAGCGTGAATTCCCGGTGGTATGAAGGTATGACCCAGGGTGTACATTTTGACTATCGGTGCCATTCCGCAGACATCACCGTAGTCCCAGGTGTACACTCCTTTGGTCACACTGGGGCAAGCCGTTGGCTCAACATTGATGATGCGCAGGTTCGGCTTCTTGCCTTCGATTTTATCTTTGACAAAGGGCAAGAACATCCCGGCGAAGTTGCTGCCGCCGCCGATACAACCGACGATGATATCCGGGTATACACCTGCCTTCTCCATCTGCTTCTTAGCTTCCTGGCCGACTATTGTCTGGTGGAGCAGGACGGAGTTGATGACGCTGCCTATAGAGTAGTAGGTATCATCGCGGCCAAAAGCATCCTCTATTGCCTCGCTGATAGCGATAGCTAGGCTGCCTGGTGAATTGGGGTCTTCAGCCAGTATTTTGCGCCCTATTTCCGTATCCTGACTGGGGCTGGGTACACAGTTGGCTCCCCAGGTCTCCATCAAGATACGGCGGTACGGCTTCTGGTGATAGCTCACTTTGACCATATAAACCTTGAGCTCCAGGCCGAAGAAGGCACAGCCCAGCGCTAGAGCGCTGCCCCACTGGCCAGCGCCGGTCTCGGTAGTGAAGCGCTTGATGCCATCTTTCTTGGCGTAGTAAGCTTGGGCCACGGCGGTGTTAACCTTATGGCTCCCGGCCGGACTTACCCCTTCATATTTATAGAAGATTTTAGCCGGTGTATCCAGTGCCTTCTCCAGGCGGTAAGCACGGATTATGGGAGTTGGCCGATACAGCTTGTAGATATCCAGCACCTCGTCCGGGATTTCAATGTCCCGTTCTTTGCTGAACTCCTGGTCCCTTACCCCGGATGGGAACAGTGGTGGCGGCAAGATTGTCGGCTCTCCAGTGCCTGGGTGCAATAGCGGTGGCAATGGCTTAGGCAAGTCAGGCAAGATGTTGTACCACGATGTCGGCATTTCCTTTTCGGTTAAGATGATTTTGGTCTCTTTTCCCTTCATGTTTTCCTCCTTTTTAGATTTTTTGCGCAATGGAAAAGCGTGGTTTAGGTTAATTAAACTTGTCCTTGGCCCCCGAGGGGCCACATTTGTGACATTGTTACCATTTCATAACCTCCTCTGATTATAGTCTCTTAAAAACAGAAAGCCTCTCACCTAAGGGGCGAGAGGCTAAACCTTCGCGGTGCCACCCTTATTGGTCTTGGCGACCATCTCATTCAGGTACGACCCTATCTGCTAGAGCGATACCCTGGGTTGTGATAACGCTACCCTCTGCGTCAAAGCCTACTCGTGTTACTTAACAACCTTTCGGTTTGCGGCTCCCAGGTCCATTCAGCCTTTGCGCCAGCGTCAGTTTTCACCTACCCTGACTCTCTGTAGCCTCGCTTAAAAGCTTACTAGTCCTGTTCCCAGCCTTTACAGTATTCAGTTAGTGTTACATTGTAAACATCTTTTTGCCGCTTGTCAAGTTTTATGTG
>JBBISW010000026.1:0-19147 GCA_037441105.1 Chloroflexota bacterium | reverse complement strand
CCACCGACTTCACTCTAGCCGTCATAGCCTCCACCACGCAGCGTACCTACATCTCTCTGGGCTATCGGGATATAGCGGCTAATACCTGCGCCTGGAACAGAGACAGCGGCTGGCCGGTGGAGATGTGTGAACCGAGCCAGAGCGGCGGCAGCAGCAGCGGCGAGGACAAAATCATCAGCGGAGACATCGCCCTTCCCGGCGATTTCGTCGGCAGTTCAGTAAACAGTCGCCTGATTTTCGCCACCTATGATTCCAACGGAACCGCTTTCGGCACCAGCCAAAGGCTGGACGACGTCTACCGCATGGAGGACACCAGGGTCACCAGGCTGAGGCTGCCCGGGGCTGGCAATGTCGCCAGGATAAGCACGCTTGCCTATACCGGGGACGAAAAAGCGGGTAAGCTGCTGGCAGGCGAGGTTGCCGCTAACCTGGCTGAGGCTGCAGCCAGGGTCTGGATATGCCTCGACCCACTATCAGCCTGCCCCACCTGGAGGCGAGCGCTCAAACCGCCTACTGGCGGCGGCCAGGATGGTTATGCCAATGCCCAGCTTGCCTGGTCGCCTGACGGCTCAACCGCCTTCTGCGGCACTGGCTCAGGCAACCGGGATACGCCACAGAAGTGGGCAGACCCGACTAACTCCGCCTGGAATAGCCAAAGCCGGGACGAATCGGCGGTCTCCATAACCGGTGACAATGGCGAATCCTGGAACCAGGTCGGGCTTATTGACACCAGAATCAGCCGGTTTAGAAGCGTGGCTGTAGCTGAGGATGAATCAACCCTTTACCTGGCGTCGGTCAATGATGACGGCTTCGACAGCTTGTGGCGCAGCCAGAGTCCGATTCTGGGTGACATCTGGCAGCGGGTGATGTGTTTCAGCGGGGAATCGCCCATACTGAGGTTGGCTCAAGATGCCAGAAACGGGGCGAGTTTGTTCTGGGGCGACCAGGGCACCGATAGAGCCCGCAGTTCCACAGACTACGGTCAAACCTGGCATGATTGCCTGCCCAGTATTATCATACAGGATATGGCAGCACCGGATAGCCGGACGTTGTATATTCTGCAAGGGAACGGGGAGGTGCGACGTGGCAGCTATGCCAACGGCTGGATATGGGCAAAGAGCGTTGACACCGGCCTGAACGCAGGGCATACGATTGCCGTTCAAAACGATACCGTACTGGTTGGCGCTGCGGCATACGAGCCATCACCGGTAGCCTATTCGGCTGACGGCGGCAAAACCTGGGCAAAGATAACCAAAGAAACGCCAAGCGCCGGCAATCGCCATATAGCCTTTGACGCCTACTTCGAGACAAACCAGGTTATCTATGTAGCTGATGACGCCGGCGGTATCTACCGGTGGAGCCTGGGCAAAAGCCACAGCTGGGATGACCTGGCACCGCCCAATCACAGCTTCTACGGTGTCGCTAGCGGCAGCCGGGGCGCTCTCTATGCAGCCTACAGCCTGCCTGAAAGCGGCACTGACCGGGCGCTGTATCCCAGAAGCGGCATTCCCAAGCCAAGTGTCTACTGGGACTCCCTGACCACTGGCCTGGCTAGTAACGTTCAATTCAGTATTGAGCCCAATTCAATTAGCATTTCCGAGAGCAGTCTGTGGGCAATTGACGCCCGTGACTATAACCCGGCGAACGACGGAGGCTGCCTCTGGGCGTTTACCGATACGCTGTCAAAAGCCGGGCCAAGGCTGATTGAGCCAAATAATGGCACAGCGCTTGGTTGCGACCCGGTGAGCGGCAGAAATCAGGACGTTGACCTGAGATGGGAGCAGCT
This sequence comes from Chloroflexota bacterium, assembly GCA_037441105.1. Classification (GTDB taxonomy): domain Bacteria; phylum Chloroflexota; class Dehalococcoidia; order GIF9; family UBA5629; genus VGNY01. The sequence goes on along the minus strand of JBBISW010000026.1, from coordinate 17,361 downwards.
TTCCCTGGCTGAAGCCTACGAGATTGAGATAGCTAAAGATGCAGCTTTCAGCCTTCGAATCACCGAAGCTGAGCCTGTGACCAACCCGTACTATGAGCCAGCTATAATCACCAGCCCGGCATTTAGAATTGCGCCCGGGCTGCTGCCCGAAGCTAACGCCACCTATTACTGGCGGGTGAGGGTGCGGCAGGCGGCTACAGGTCAGGTAATTCGTAGCCTGTGGTCGGAAGAGGGCAGTTTCAGCATCAAAGCCGGCTTTCGAGTGGTCAGCCCGTATCTCGGGGCACAAGCTCTAAAGCCAGGTCACGGCGCCAGCGACACCCCGGTGTCATCAATAGCCTTCTCCTGGACGCCGTTCCAGGGTACAACCGAATATCAGTTCGTACTGGCCAGGGATTCAGCGCTGAGGGACATACTTGTCCAGGAGACTGTGACGACTACAGCCTGCAAATACAGCGGCAGACTGGACTATGACAGCAGCTACTTCTGGCAGGTAACAGCCACGAAGCCAGTGCTTAGTGAGGCCAGCCCGGTATTTAGTTTCACCACCATAGCCGAACCATCACCCCAGGTTCCATCACTACCGTACAATCAAATCCTGCGCTGGTTGCAAGCCAGCGTCCTGGTGAATGTATTTGGATTCATCATACTGGCAGCTATGGTCATACTGTGGCGCGGTCGGCGGAGGTTATAAGCTTGGGGGCAGGATAAAAAATGCAGCATGTAGGGACAGACCTCCAGAGCTTGCCCTGAGCGAGGCGAAGGGGCTGTCTGTCTGTCCGCCTCGGACAGGGCTAAAGTCCTGTCCCTACATTTGCTATTTGTCATTGCGAGTCCTTCCAGAATGGAAGGACGTGGCAATCTCATGATAGAAGGGGGGATGTCATTCTGAAGAAGCAAAGCGACTGAAGAATCTCGGAGGTGAAGGGGGCATAATAAGATTCTTCGCTGCGCTCAGAATGACAGACAGGCATGTTGTTTTAAATTTGAAAAATTGGGATTTTGATAGTTCCTTCACTTCGTTCAGGACAAAGTTTGGGGTTTGGAATTTGTAATTTGAGATTTCTTATTTGGCTTGACAAAGCCTGCTGGTGAATTTATACTTTTTGAAAGACAGGGGCAGACATGAGTAAATACCGGTGGTATTGGCTTTTAGCTGCGTTATCACTCGTCGTAGTAATCGGCTCGGCTGGCAGCTGTGCAACCACCGCCTCGCCTGAACCACCCTCCCCCGAGGCAAAAACCGTGACTGGCTCTACCACAGTCACAGTGCCGCCTGATGAGACGGCAAGTGCACCTGGTGATGAGACCTTTATAGGTAGTGACCCGGTATCGGGGCGAAGCCAGGAAATAGACCTCAGCTGGGAACAGCTTTGCCTTTCCAGTCAGTATCAGGTGCAGATTGCCAAAGACCCGGATTTCACCATGATAGTTATTGACACGGGTGCCTTCGCGCCGGCAGATTCAACGTCACCGGCGGCGTATTACCCTGCCGGCGGCCGAGCCGCATCACCATCGGCAATAGCCGGATGGGGCAACCTGGAGGCCGGTCACACTTACTACTGGCGGGCAAGGGTGCGGCAGGCAGCTACAGGCCAGTGGCTGCGCAGTCCGTGGTCTGAGGTTAAAAGCTTCACCGTCAAGGCTGGATTTCCAGCAAACAGCCCGTCATACGGGCTGCAGACAATATACCCCAGCAACACGCGCACCGGTTGCCCGGTGAAACCGGCATCCTTTTCCTGGTCACCGCTCAAGGATACCACGAAGTATAAGTTCCAACTGGCTAAGGATGCGGCTATGACCCAGATAGTCAAGGAGGCAGTGGTGACCACCACCGCCTACGAGTATGATGGCATACTGGATTACAGTTCCAGCTACTTCTGGCGGGTGATGGCTCTGGAGCCGGCACCGAGCGACTGGTCAGCTACCTTCAGCTTCCAGACTCAGGCAGCACCACCACCGCCAACACCACCAGCACCCAAACCGGAAACACCACTATGGGTCTGGGTGGTTATCGCCCTGGGTGCTATCCTGATAATCGTGACTATAGTTCTCATCTTCAAGGTACGCCAGGGATAAGCAGGTCAAATTCCAAATCCCAAGCTCTAAAACATGAACCAGCCACCAATGTAGTGCGACCAATGTAGTGCGACCCTTTAGGGTCGCCTGGGCGAGGCTAAAGCCTCGCACTACATGTTTAACTTAAACAACGAAGACTTGACAATCCTGAGCAAAGTTCTCTATAATGAAAAGAAACCACTCACCCCACGTTTAAACCTGTTATTTGCTTGAGATTTCTCCGCGATGAACTACAATATATATTCACATACTTATAACTAAACCGAGATTATGGAGACGCATATCCATACCTCTAATGAATATCGCCTCTTGATAGAATTCACGGCTGTAAATCAAGCAGAGAGCAAGTCCTCGATAAGCGAGCATCGATTCCGCTCATGAGCAAATATATCTTCGTCACCGGTGGCGTGGTCAGCTCGGTAGGCAAAGGCATCAGCGTCGCTTCCATGGGCAGAATCTTAAAAAGCCGCGATATGTCAGTATCAGTCCAGAAGCTCGACCCGTATCTTAACGTTGACCCGGGCACGATGTCTCCGTATCAGCACGGCGAAGTCTTTGTCACTCAGGATGGTGCCGAGACTGACCTTGACCTGGGGCACTACGAGAGATTTATTGATGTTGACTTGACTTCTGCTTCCAACGTCACCTCTGGGCAAATTTATTCTGCGGTTATCGCCGGGGAAAGGCGAGGCGATTATCTGGGTGGCACCATCCAGGTAATCCCACATGTTACCAACGAGATAAAGCGGAGGATAAGAGAGGTAGCCCAGCTATCTCAAGCCTCGGTGGTCATCGTCGAGGTTGGGGGCACAGTCGGCGATATCGAAGGCCTGCCGTTTCTAGAAGCCATTCGTCAAATGAGAAACGAGGAGGGCAGGGACAATGTCCTCTATGTCCATGTTACCTTCCTGCCCCACATCGCCACCACCAACGAGCTTAAGACCAAGCCGACTCAACACAGTGTTAACGAGCTAAGACGCATTGGTATCCAGCCAGACATTATTCTGTGCCGCTCGGATTATGAAATCCCGGAAAGTCTAAGAGACAAAATATCGCTATTCTGCGATGTGGATAAAGAGGCAGTCATACCCTTAGTCACTGCTGAAACCATTTACGAGGTGCCGCTAGTACTTGAGGAAGCTTGCCTGGGTAACATAATTATTGACCGCCTTGGGCTCGAGGCAAAAAGCACTGATTTGGCCGAATGGCGAGAGATGGTGACCAAGCTGAAAGCCCCAAAAGAGCCGATAAACATAGCCCTGGTGGGCAAATATGTAGAGCTCAGGGATGCCTACTATTCAGTACGAGAAGCCTTGTGCCATGCTGGGCTGCACCATGACCGTCAGGTGAACATCCTGTGGGTGCGGTCTGAAGACCTGCAGACTGATGGTAATATAAACCTATTGAAGACCGCCCAAGGCATTATCGTCCCCGGCGGTTTTGGCTATCGCGGCATTGAAGGTATGATAGTTGCCGCCAGCTATGCCCGCCAGAACAATATCCCCTATCTTGGCCTGTGTCTGGGTATGCAAGTGATGGTTATTGAGTTTGGGCGCTATGCCCTGGGCAGCGGAGAGGTTAATTCTACCGAATTCGACCCCGATACCCCATATCCGGTAATAGACCTGCTTCCAGAGCAACATGCGGTCACGGAAATGGGCGGCACAATGAGACTGGGTACTTATCCTTGCCACCTGGTTCCCATGACACATGCAGCTCAGGCCTACAGGGAAGCCGTGGTTTACGAGCGCCACCGCCACCGATTTGAATTCAACAACCGCTTCCGTGAACCACTGGAGGAAAAGGGGCTTATCCCCAGCGGGCTGTCCCCGGACAATCAGTTGGTTGAAATCGTTGAAGTAAGAGACCACCCATGGATGATAGCTTGCCAGTTTCATCCTGAATTCAAATCACGTCCCAACCATCCCCATCCCCTTTTTACCAGCTTTGTTGGGGCTGCCAAGGGGACATTGGTTGAAGGTACGCAAGTGACACTGCCACTAGCATGAGACTGTTATGGGTTAATTGGTCTTGGGAGGAATTAAATGCGGCTATTCCTAGATACAGCTAACATCGAGCATATTCGCCACGGAGTCAGGTTAGGAGTAATCACCGGCGTGACCACCAACCCCAGCCTGGTATCCAAAGAGGGTAAGGTGGATTACCAGCGCCTTGTCCAGGAAATCTGCTCCGTTGTCCCCGGCCCGGTATCTACCGAGGTATTAAGTCAGGATGTTTCAGGTATGGTCGCCGAAGCCAAAGAAGTCGCCTCCTGGGCGAAAAATGTGGTAGTAAAAATACCGGCTAGCCTTGAAGGAGTTGAGGCTACTTATAAACTAGCTAGGGAAAACGTAAAGGTGAACTTCACTTTATGCTTCTCGGTAAATCAAGCCCTCCTCGCTGCTGCCGCCGGTGCTGCCTTTGTCAGTCCCTTTGTCGGCAGACTTGACGATATCGGTGAAGACGGAATGAGGCTGGTAAAAGACATCGTCGAGGTGTTCCAAAATTACTCTGATTCGATTAAGACAGAGGTGATTGCTGCCAGCATCAGACATCCGCAGCACTGCATTGAAGCAGCTCGAGCCGGTGCCCATATTGCTACCGTGCCCTATCAGGTGCTGATGCAGATGATTCAACATCCGTTGACTGATATCGGCATCAAACGATTTCTGGAAGATTGGCAAAAAGTAATGTGAGCTACTGTGTTGAAATCAAAGGTTTCATAGACTTGTCTTGTCACCCTGAGCGACAGCGAAGGGTCTCGAGATTCTTCCCCTTCGCCTTCGGCTCAGGGTCAGAATGACATAGAAGGTTACTTTTGTAACTTTTGTAATAGAAATACGTGAGAGGTTACTAAAATGAATGTCGCTGAACTTGAAACTAAAACTCGTGATGAACTGGTCGAGATAGCCAAGCAGCAGGGAGTCGAAGGTTACAGTGGGCTAAAGAAACAGGACCTCATTATGCGCCTTGTCCAAGCCTATGCTGAACAGCAAGGCTTCCTGTTCGTCGGCGGTATCCTGGATATTGTGAGCGAGGGCTATGGCTTCCTGCGACAGAATAGCCTGCTTCCCGGACCCAATGATATCTATATCTCGAACTCCCAGATTCGCCGCTTTGGTTTAAGAACCGGTGATACTGTATCCGGACAAGGCAGGCCACCTAAAGAAGGCGAAAAATACTGCAGTCTAATCCGCGTCGAGGCGATTAATGGGCTTGCCCCAGAGCAATCTAAGAGCCGACCGCATTTCAACTCCCTGACGCCAACTTTTCCCGATAAAATGTTCAACTTAGAGACTGACCCCCGCTACTTATCAACGCGGCTGATAAACTTGATAGCGCCCATAGGTCGAGGCCAACGTGGACTTATTGTATCACCACCTAAAGCCGGCAAGACCGTACTGCTTAAGCACATAGCCAATGCCATCACCACCAACTACAGCGAGCCCCACCTCATGGTCTGTCTCATCGGCGAAAGGCCCGAGGAGGTCACTGACATGAAGCGCTCGGTGAAAGCCGAAGTTGTGGCAGCTACCTTCGACGAGCTGGCGGAGAACCATACACGGGTAGCTGAATTAGCCCTGGAACGAGCCAAAAGGCTGGTTGAAATAGGCAAGGATGTGGTCATCCTGCTTGATGGCATTACCCGATTGACTCGCGCTTATAACCTGGCGATGCCGCCCAGTGGACGCACTCTATCTGGAGGTATTGATTCAGTAGCCCTTTACCCGCCAAAGCGCTTCTTCGGGGCAGCCCGCAACACTGAGGAGGACGGCAGCCTGACCATCATAGCTACCTGCCTGGTAGACACCGGCAGCCGCATGGACGAGTTGATTTACGAAGAATTTAAGGGCACCGGCAATATGGAATTACATCTCGACCGCCGCCTGGCGGAAAAAAGGATTTTCCCAGCTATGGATATCCTGCACAGTGGCACGCGCCGTGAGGAACTATTGCTGGATGAGACTACAGTGAAACAGGTCTGGTTACTCCGGCGGATAGTTAATATGCTGGCTGAAGACTCACCAAACAGCACCGAAGCTACAGAAAGGCTCCTTGACCGCCTGGCAAAAACTCAAACCAATGCTGAATTTCTGGCGACCCTGTCCAAAGACATATAAGAAAATGTGTCTAAAAATATTTGGCTACCCCACTGTATCTTCCATCAGTTTCGTGTTATGATAACAAGTAAAAGCGCTTGGAGGAATCGATGAAGATAAGAGCTGCGGCTATAGTGTCAACCCTGCTGTGGCTGGGTGTGTGTTTAACGCCAACGCCAATCGCTGCTGTCGGTAGCCTAACATTAAACCTGTCACAAGGAACCGTCGGCACCATAGTATCAATACCCAACGCATACGCCTATGGTGCTGGTGCTTACCAGCTCTATTGGGGTGAAGCTGACCAGCTAATCGGTCAAGGTGAAATCAAGAAGGATACCGGGGCAATCAGCTTTACCGTCCCTGAAGCTGCCAGAGGCAAGCACAAGGTCACGCTGAAAGTAGCCGGCGATTACTTCGCCAGCGAGTTTACCGTGATACCATCCATCAGCCTCAGCGCTGACAAGGGTACCGTAGGCTCAAATCTGACAATCAGTGGCAGGGGATTCAACGGTAATGAGACCGGAATTCGGGTAATCTACGATGGCAGCCCAGTGGAAACTGGTATCGGTGCCAACAACAAAGGAAGCTGGCAAAGCACTATCAAAGTCCCGGCCAGCAGTAGCGGCCAGCACACCATTGATGCCGAGGGTACTACCCCAGCTACTGGTGTTGAAGACCGGGCTTTCACCATAGTCCCTCGAATCGAAATCAGCCCAACCTCAGGCTGGGTAGGCACTGTAATAGGTATAGCTGGCAGTGGTTTTGCCAGCGGCGAAACCAACATTAAAGTAACCTACGATGGCCTGACGGTAAAAACCGGCATCGCCGCTGATACCAAAGGTTCATGGCAATCCAGTTTTTCCATACCTACATCCGCCAAAGGGAGCCATGAGATAAACGCTTTTGGAGCAGTCACCTCTGAAGTCAGTGTAACTAAGGTTAGCTTCAGCGTGTCTCCAGGTATAAAACTCCAACCTGCCTCCGGTTACCTCGGCGGTGCTATTCACGTTGGCGACAGTCTCTGGGTGAGCGGAGTTGGCTTTGAAGCTAACGAGGCTGGCATCAAAGTCACTTTTGATGGCACCCTGGTTGCTAGCAATATTATCGCCGATGCTAAAGGCTCATGGACCGATAGACTGGAGGTACCGCCGGGTACCAGAGGTGAGCACACTATAGACGCTTCCGGAGAAGTAACCAAAGCTGGCGATATTACCGCCGCCATCATAATCGTCTCTCCTAAAATAGAAATGAACCCCACCTCAGGAGCTATAGGTAGCGAGATAACCGTTCGTGGTACAGGTTTCGCCGGAAACCAGATTATAACCATCAGCTTTGATGGAGCTAAAGTAGCCAGCGGTACGGCTACTGATACCAAAGGGAACTTCATTGCCAGCTTCAAAATCCCGAAAGGCAAGGCTGGTGAACAGACTGTAACTGTCACTGACCCTACGGCATCTGTGTTCTCAGCAAAACTGACTGTAGAATCAACGCCACCACCAACTCCCCAACTGATATCCCCAGAAGCTGGCAGCGAGTTCGGTTTCATCGGTAAAACCACTGTTGCTTTCGACTGGTCTGATGTGGATGACCCAAGCGGTGTTTACTACGTGCTGGAACTAAGTCCCAGTGCCGATTTCTCCGGTGTGGTGATTCATAAACCAGACCTGACTACATCCGAGTACACACTGACCGAAAAGGAGGCACTGGGCAAAGGGAACTACTACTGGAGAGTTAAAGCCGTAGATAACGCTGAGAACGAGAGCGACTGGACAAGCGGGCAACTCTTCAAAGTTGGTGGCATGGAGTGGTGGCTACTTGCCATCATCATCATAGCCTGTATCGTTGTCATCGCCATTATCTGGCGTTTCGTATCTATAAGCCGTCGAGACGAGTGGGAGTAAAAGCGCAAAACTTGACAATATGGCCTTTATAGCTTAATATTGAACAAGTTAACCAATATGTTAACGGAAAGTGAGGAAATGATATGAGACTATTGGTTATCGGACTGGGACAATGTGGCTCTCGAGTCGGCGACCAGTTTGTTCGTCTGAATAAGCGGGCACAAGCGCAGTGGGGCGTCAACATAGTCACTGGAACCTTTGCCGTGAATACAGACCAGACTGACCTTACCGGCTTGACCCATATCAGCTCCGATTATATGCATCGCATTCTTATCGGCGGGCGTAAGACCTGGGGACATGGTGTGGGCAAGATAAATGAGCTGGGTGCTGAGTTAGCCAGGGAGGACGGGGACAAGGTAGTCGATGCTATCAGAACTGCACCCAATTTCTATCAGACCCACGCCTTCCTGCTCATCGCTGGGGCGGCCGGCGGCACTGGCTCCGGCGCTATATCAGTAATCTCTCAGATGCTTAAAGAGCGTTACATAGGCAAGCCAGTTTATTCCCTCGTCGTTCTCCCCTTCGAGCACGAAGAGATGGCCGAGCTGAGAAGCGTCTATAATACAGCGACCTGTCTCAAGTCCATACATTCAGTAGCTGACGGCGTCTTTCTGGCTGATAATCAACGCTATGTCAGAAAGGACGCCAGTCTGGCAATGAACCTGGAGAGGATAAACTCGGCAATTGCCGAACCCTTCTACGACATGATGTGCGCTGGTGAGATATCCAAGTTCAAATACGTCGGTGCTAAGACCCTAGATGCCGGTGACATTATGCAATCTCTAGACGGCTGGACAGCCATCGGCACTGGCAGGTCCAGCATACCACGCGCTTTCCGCTTCCCCTGGCAATTGGCTAAAGTCAGCTTCAAGGAGAAGGGCGATGAGACTTTGAGAGCGATGCAGGCAATGGACGCTGCGGTAAGCGAGCTTTCTGTCGGCTGCAGTCCCGAGGATGCCGGCAGAGCTCTATACCTATTATCAGCCCCTGCCCATGACATGTCTATGGACATAGCCAAAGGTCTGGGCGATTACCTCCGAGAGCTGGCGGAAAACGCTGTAATCAGAGCCGGCGACTTCCCCAGAGGCGGGACCTCTGTTGACGTAACTATAATACTCTCTCAGTTGGCCTTCGTCCAGAAGATAAGAGATTACTACGACCGGGCTACGGCCTTCGCCCAGACACAGAAAGAGCGCATTAAGGAGACCACAGGCAGACTGCGCGACATGGAGGAAGCAGCTAAAGGTCTGCCCAGCCTAATCTAACCGTCTCAAATTGCTTGATTAGAGCAAGACACAAGGGGAGGACTAATTCCTCCCCTTTGTCATTGCGAGCCCTTCGCCCCCTGTCATCCTGAGCACTTCTCCTCCTGTCATCCTGACCCTGAACGTAGTGAAGGGGAAGGATCTGACCTTTGGCCTCGGGACATCAGGTAGATTCTTCGTCGCTTCGCTCCTCAGAATGACACACCTGTCTTAACTGGATAACAACCCTTTCGCCTTTCTCGGCACACACTTATTTGCCGCCGAAACAACCAAGGCTAGACTTATCAAGTAGTCGTCATGACCATCACCGGGGTCAACGAAGAGGTTCAGGGTCTGGTTTGGCCTATAGACCGATTTGGCTTTCTCCAGCTCAAACATAAGCTCCCTGTAATCACTTGAACCGTCCTGCTTGTACAGCTTCAGCCTGCCTGAGTTGATGGCAGCTAGCAGGTCAAAACCCAGCTCGGATTTGGTCTTCTGTGTGAACTTAAAAGGCACTACTCTGCTGCCCAGGGATTTGCGCAGGAAGCTGGTGACAGGCTCGCCGATGCCCGTGGCATCAGTGGCAATTCGGCTACAATGCCAGACATTCTTGAGTATGTCCACCATCTGGGGATAAAGCTCGGAATGCTTTTTGCCCACCCAGGCATAATGTTCCACCACATGTATCAAGGGTTCCCTGGCTATCGTCTCGGTAGTATCATGTATAACTTCAGCAATTGTTATAACAGTGGCATCTCTGCCCGGGCGAGTTAAAATTTCATCCTCGAGCTGCTCTGATTCACCGGCGAAATCAATGCCAGCTACGTAAATCTTATGCTCCTGAGGTTGATGAAACCTGGAATGGTCACCTTGGACTTGAGCGATTTGTTGGCTGGTGAGAAAGCCTCCACCGCCACGGATGGGCAAGAGGGTGTATTGAGTTCGGAACAAGGGATGGTCTTCGCCAAGCCGCTCCCGCTCGGATTCAACAAATGCCTTATAGCTCGGATTATACCTGGCTACTTCCTGCCAGTCATACCTGAAGTGGCGCTTGATGCCATCCTTCTTCTCCAACTCTAGATTGGTCTGTTTAACTTCTTCTAATAGGGTGATGTCATCCCAGGTTGTGCCATAGTGGACAGTGGTGGCGTTCGAGGCTGATGCCATGGGCCTGAATTCCTTGGTGTATTTGTCCTTGTCCACGTCTTGCGATTCATCAATCTCCAGAAGGATGTCAGCAGTGTGGCCAACAACCGAGCTGGACTCATCGGCCGACAGGAATACCTGGCGAGCATTGCCTAGCCTGACCATATAGCCAGCCTCGGTAAGCCAGATGCCGCCGAAGCCGAAATCGTCGAGCCTCTCCTTCAGCCGGCTCATCGAGATGATAGTCTGCGGCTTAAAGGTTGGTGAACATTTGATGGCATTGCCGCCGGCAGCCATGAACATTGTCAACAATAGCACCTCTAAGTGTGCTGAAAGCTCGTTCTTGCCCCCCTGTCGGGCTATTTCAACCGAGAATGTTAAGCCCAGGTCACTCTGGATGCTTTCGATTACAGCCCTGGCTACTTCTTTCTGGTAAGGTCTCAGTTCCATAAGACCGCTCCAAACCTTGAATAGACGGTGACTTTTTCACTCATGGTGTCATTCTGAGGGAGCACTTCGCCTTTCTGTCATTCTGATCCCGATTTATCGGGAGAAGAATCTCACATGGCTCAGTGTAAACTCCGCGACCGAAGAATCTCATAGACCCTTCGCTTCGCTCAGGGTGACATAAAAGTGTGATTTATCTGACTATCGCCTTTATGCCTAGCGGAACGGCTATCTCGGTGAGCACCCTGGTAATGGCTTCCTTAAGCGATTTCTTTTGTTCCTTGGTGATGCTGTAGCGAGTCATAACAAGCCGTGCAATGGCATTAGCCATCTTCAGATGAAGGTCGAACCTCTGGGGCTCTTCTACAATAAGCTCTCTGAGCTTAACACGGAGTATAGCTATTTCCTCATCAATACCGTCTACACCTCTGGCTTCTTCAAGCTCCAGCTTTTCTGCTTCATCCAGTGCCTGGCCGTAGAACCCCGGTCTTTTGCCCTTTGCGGTGCTTTTTTCTGTCATTTTGCTTCTCAGCCAAAAGACGCTCTGCATCTTTTGGGAACCTGTTTTGCATCGTCTTGACAAGCCCATAGACGAGAACATATGCAGCTAGGTCATACCTTTGCTCGTCTAATGCCACCTTCAGCAATTTCCCCATAATCAAAAGTATATTAGCACTAATGTTCTATCAAAACAAGTGAATCTTGTCGCTTTTCATGTTCTGCTGATATGTGGGCGAGCGCACAGGCTTGGGATAAATTGGCGGGTGTGCTATACTTTACCGTCGCTATGCGAAACGGATTTACGGTCATTCTATTAATCTGTGCCCTGTTCACAATACTGGCATGCTCCAACCCAGTGCCGCAGCATCTTAAGCAAGGTGATGCCTATCTCCAGCAGGAAAAATGGGAGGAGGCTATTGCTGAGTATGGCAAAGCGATTGAACTCGACCCCAAGCTAGCTCTGGCCTATAGCAAGCGCGGTTGGACTTATGCTGTCAGAGGAGATTGGGGCCGAGCTATTAACGACTTGAGTAAGGCAATCCAACTAGACCCCGAGCTGGTTGAGGCATATAATCACCGGGCTGATGTTTACCATACTCAAGGGCAATGGGACTTAGCCATTGCCGACCTCAACAAGGCTATCGAACTGGACCCCAAGTTAGCTTTGGCATACAGTAACCGGGGTTGGGCTAATGCCAGTAAGGGGCAACTGGACTTAGCTCTCACTGATTTGAACAAGGCAATCGAGCTTGACCCGAACTTGGCCGAAGCGTATTACAATCGAGCCCTCATCCATATACGGCAAGAACGCTGGGATATGGGCATTGCTGACCTCCATAAGGTAATAGAACTCCAGCCCACTAATTTCCTGGCCTACAACGATAGAGGCTCCGCCTACACTAACATCGGGAAACTAGACCTGGCTATTGCTGACCTAGACAAAGCGATAGAACTCGCCCCTGATTACGCCATCGCCTATTATAATCGAGCATTAATCCACAAAGAGGAGAAAAACTGGGACCAGGCTATTGCTGACCTGAGCAAGGTAACGGAGTTGGATCCCACCGCAAGATTAGCCGTCAAAGAGCTGGCTATGGCATATTATCTCCGTGGAGCTGATTACGGAGCAAAAGGCCAGTGGGATTTGGCTATTGCTGACTTGAACAAGACCATCGAGCTTGACCCGAACTTGGCAAAAGCTTATGCCGTCAGGGGAAATGTTCGCAACCAAAAACAACAATGGGATTTGGGTGTCGCTGACCTGACAAAGGCAATTGAACTGGTATCCGACTTCGCTCCATACTACCAAGTCCGGGGCTATAGCTTCCTCAACCTTGGCGAATTGGACAAGACAATCGCCGACTTTACTAAGGCGATTGAACTTGACCGCAACTACGCTCTGGCTTATTACAATCGGGGAATCGTTTATTTCAACAAGGGGCGGGCTGATTTGGCTATTGCCGACCTGAATAAGGCCATACAGCTATCTAATGACACCGACCTGATTGAGGCAGCCAGGCAGCGCATATCAGAAATCCAGCGCAGAAGGTAGTGCGACCCTTTAGGGTCGCCCGGTGGGGGCGAGGCGGGGCTGAAGCCCCGCACTACATGTGTTTGTTCAGCATAAATCACAATTTCCAAGCTCCAAACAAATCCAAAGCACCAATGACCAACCCGATTTATCGGGTTGAATTTGGAAAATTGGAATTTCGATATTGTTTGAGATTTGTCCCGATTGTATCGGGATGGGATTTAGAGTTTCTGCTTAAAGAAGGCAGCCACTTTACCCGCCATCTCCACCTCGTGTCCCCACCAAAAATGGTCGGCGCCGGAGATAAGCTCAATTTGCTTGGGTTCAGCCGTCTCCTTCTTAATCAGCTCCGCCTGCTTGGGCGGCACGACAAAATCATTAGTCCCGCAGATTATGAGCTTAGGTTTGGCGCAGTCCTTCAACAAAGACATCTGTGATGGCTCAAGTGGCGGCGAAATAAGCGCCACCGCCTTGACCCGCTCATCAGCACAGGCCACAGGCAAAGCTACAGCAGCACCAAAGGAATAGCCAAGCAGCCCCACTCTATCGCGGTCTACCTCAGGCTGCGAAATCAGCCAGCTTATGGCCGCCTTCACATCCTCCTGCTCAGCGACACCACCCCCATAGCTACCCTCACTACCCCCTACACCACGAAAGTTAAACATTAAGGCGATAATGGACTCATTCAGCAACGCCGAACCTGCTGCCAGGATAACATTGTTATCCATCGAGCCGCCGTAAAGAGGATGAGGATGACATAGCACCACCGCTGGGAAAACCCCGCTGCCCCCAGGAAAATAGCAAACCCCTTCCAGGGTAATATTCCCACAGGGGAAAGTTACAGTGCTCTGTCTCAGTCTTTCTTCTCCTGCTTGTTTCCCCACCAAGCCTTAAGCCTGGCGCGGACTTCTTTTTCATAGCCCTGGTCGCTGGGCGAATAATAGCGCTTTCCCTTAAGCTGAGTTGGTAGGTTCTGCTGCTCAACAAAGTGCCCAGGGTAGTCGTGGGCGTATTTATAGCCCTTCCCGTAATCCATCTTGCGCATCAACCCGGTGACCGGGTTGCGCAGATGCAGTGGCACCGGCTCATTACGACTTCGCTCCACATCTTCCTGCACCTTAGAATAGGCTTCATATAAAGAGTTGCTTTTCGGCGCTGTGGCCAGATAGGTTACCGCCTCAGCCAGCGCCAGATTGCACTCGGGCATGCCTACAAAATGGACTGCTTGTTGCGCGGCTACGGCTACCATCAATGCTTGAGGGTCAGCCATTCCCACATCCTCGGAGGCAAAGCGAACCAGCCGCCGGGCGATGTAAAGAGGGTCTTCTCCGGCCTCAAGCATGCGCCCCAGCCAATACAAAGCTGCGTCTGGATCCGAACCACGCAGCGACTTATGAAGCGCCGAAATAAGGTCGTAATGCTGGTCGCCACTCTTATCGTAAAGCAAAGCCCGATGCTGTAGCGCTTCCTCAATAGTTTTCAAATTAAGCCTGCGGTAGCCATCGGCATCAGGGGAAGCCGCCTGAGTTGCCATCTCCAGGGCATTGAGCGCTACGCGAGCATCGCCGTTGGACATGATTACCAGATGCTTCAAAGCACCTTCATCCAGTTTTACCTTAAACTTGCCCAGTCCTCTCTTCTCATCCTCGATGGCTCGTTCAACGATAAGGCTAACCTCGTCATCGGTTAATGAATTCAGAGTAAATACACGGCACCTTGAGAGCAGAGCCGAGATAACCTCAAAGGAAGGATTCTCCGTTGTGGCACCGATGAGAATTACCACACCATTTTCCACGAAGGGCAGTACGGCATCCTGCTGGGTCTTGTTGAAGCGATGGATCTCGTCAATAAACAGGATTGTACGCTGTCCGGAGAGCCTGCGCCTACGCCTTGCCTCCTCCACAATGCGGCGCAGGTCAGCTACACCAGCACTGACAGCGCTCAACAGGCTGAAATGCGACTTGGTAATGCTAGCGATAACATAGGCTAAAGTGGTCTTGCCGCTACCTGGTGGCCCCCACAAAATCATAGACGGCAATTGGTCTTTTTCAATGCACTTTCTCAGCACCCGCCCTTCACCCACCAGATGCTCCTGCCCCACAAACTCAGCAAAGCTGCGGGGACGTATTCTGGTTGCTAAAGGCACATCGTGGAGCAACTCAGTATCTGCCCCAGACATCTCCTCCCCCTTCGTTTCCAGCTTATTCAGGTCGAAAAGAGTCATGCTAATCTGGCTTCTTCTCTTTTTCCGCTGCTTGAGTTAGCCTGGCTGCCCTATCGTAATAGTTCTTAATCCTGTCCACGTAAATCAACTCTGAAACTGCCACCGTAACCTGGGTAAAACCTTTAGCTCCGTAGAAACTGCCGTCTCTTATTTCAGCATTGGGTGCCAGTTCTCGCAAGCGATTCCCCAAAACCCCAATCATATCCACGTTAGCTTGTTTGGCAGGCGCCGAGAGGAGATACATAGCTTTGCCGGCATCCTCTAACTTACAGTCAACGGACAATCGCATCAAAGCCAGGTTCATCGCTTCCACCGCCTTTCGCGTTTCCGAGCTCTTCTCCTCAAAACCTTGCACTCTTCGCCATGGAAAAATTGACGACGTAAATTCCGCCCTCCCCACACCTATCGCCGTCCAGCCGAATAAGGTCTGCACGATGTCTCCAGCATCAAGCACCTTGCCACCGACATATTTTGAACTAGTCATCTCGCCAGCACAAAGAAGGTCGTAGAACAGCAAGGCTATCTCTTTATTCACGCTACCTGTGTTACTGGCCGGTATCACCTCTCCTACCACTCCCAATCCCCCATTATCCACCAAAATCACAGCATCAACCAGCTTATCAATAGACTTCAAACAAACAGCAGTGTTGCGAACAAGATACGGGTCATCCAGTTCGGAGTCAAAGGGAAGAACGATAAGCGCATAGACTGGTTTATCTACACGCCGTTCCTTGAGCAGCTGGGTTATTACTGGAACTCCACCTGAACCAAGGCTTCCGCCAGCACCAGCGACAAAGAGAAAGGCATCCGTATCGACAAATGCACCAAGCCTCATGACCAACATCACCCGTTCGCTTTCCTGACGCATCAGTCTGGCACCAGCTTCACTCGACCTACCATCAAGCTCTAGAGAACCACGGATAACCACTGGTTTCAACCACTCCCGCCCAGACTTGGTCACCGCGTCTAAAATGGCTTGGTCATTATTAACCGCATAGGCACATGTAATTATGTTAACGTGCCGTTCATTTCTTGCTTTTCTATTCAACTCAGCGAATTCGCCAGCTAGCCTGCAACCGCAATCGCCAACGCCGATAACCATCAATTTCATATTTCTTATGTCTCCTTACCAAAAGATACTGCGCAGCACCGCAAATTTAAAACAGCTCATCAACTTTGTCATAAGTAGCCTCAGCACGTCTTGCCACCTTGCCCACAATTACAAGCCGGTCTTTATCAAAAACAGCGTAAATAATACGCCAATCGCCACAACGTACTCGGTAAATTGGGCCTCTCAGCTTTCTCGCCCCCACATGTCTCGGACTCCGTCCAAGCTTCTGGATAGCCCCCAATATACGGTCAAACTCCTCACTCTGAAGCTCATCTAGCTCTCTTTGTGCCCTGGGGGTCAACTCAAGCCGATACATGCGCCTTCCTCCGGCGCAAGTACTCCTCCAATTCCACCGAAGAGCCTGACTGAGCTTGATAATGGGCTAACTCCACCTCCATATCTCTAATGTCCTCAATATCTTCACCATAGACTATTTCAACGGCTTTCCTGACTAATT
Organism: Chloroflexota bacterium; assembly: GCA_037441105.1. Classification (GTDB taxonomy): domain Bacteria; phylum Chloroflexota; class Dehalococcoidia; order GIF9; family UBA5629; genus VGNY01. The sequence continues at coordinate 617 of JBBISW010000026.1, read as the reverse complement.
CGGCTATGGAGGTGTTGTTTTCAAAAGCTAACTTCCTTAGCCCTTCGTGCATTTCTTCACTAAGATAAACCATGGTCTTTTTCATCTTTATTTACCCCACCTTTATCTGTGTATAGCATAACAGATATATGCCACTATGTCAAATAGGCCTAAACTATCGGTATCTCTCTACCTGGAAACGGTACAGCTTTATCGGCTCATCAGCCGCTATGCCAGCCTTCGCCCGGCAGATCTCAATTTGCTCCTCGACGCTGTCCACGCCTTCAAGGTCAGGCAACAGCAATCCCCGCCTGAACCCACGCTCCACAATCACACCATATTTCTTAGGGTCGAGCTGAGCAACGCTGGCTACCGGTTCCGGCTCGGTAAGGACATCTACGCTGTATTCTAGCTCATCCAGTTCAGAAGCCTCAACCGGCATAAAGCGAGGGTCTTGAGTAGCTGAACTGATGGCATTAGCAACAACTTCCTCAGCTATATTCGCCCTGGTTGGCGCAAAGGTGCCAATGCAACCCCTCAATTCACCACGTTTCTTAATAGACACAAAAACTCCGGCCCTTGACCGCATCTCAGCACTGAGCTCCTTTGGCCTGAGCGCCTTGCCAGAGCAGACATAG
>JBBISW010000025.1:0-19151 GCA_037441105.1 Chloroflexota bacterium | reverse complement strand
GGACTTAAAATCCGCTCTCCGCAAGGAGGTGTGGGTTCGAGTCCCTCCCTCGGCAGATACAATACTTTGTTCAAGTGCCACAAAAGCCTGCCTGACTCGCTTAACACCTCACGCATGGGCAACAATCTGCCATCCATCTTCCTGTTAAGCATGTCTTTCGCCACACACAGGTATTGACATTCAGCGACATGATGCTTAACATATACTTATAGGGGCCGACATAGGCAAGTCACGCTCTTGCTGAAACGAATTGTAACGGGAGGAGCAACATGGAGGTTAATATTGTCCCCCGGAGTAGTAACTGGCAGCAGGCCAGCAACCTCAGGCAAACCCCAGTGGTAGTATGTACTGGCAGCCAGGTCTTTACTGGTTACACCTATAGCGTGTATAAGCAGCGCCTTTTAGATGCTTTAAATGAAGGTTTTACAGTTAGTAGCACCAGGCTAGGCATTAATTTTCTGCCACTTAGTAGCGTCGAACTGTACTTTCCAGATGGAACAAGGGAAAAGATGATATTCACCTATGTCAGGAAAAGCAGAATACTCTTCGTAGCTGAAAGAACAGAGAGTAAATCTCAGACGCCTCTGGCTCAAACCTACACTTATCCAGTCGCGAAAAAGTCGGTTGTAGATGTAAAGGTCTGTTTGCCTTCGTATACACTAGTAGGCAAGATGCACAATGATTTATATAGCCTACTGGTAGATACCTTAGAGAAAGCTGACAGTTTCTTACCCATAACAAATGTTGAGATATCGCCACCAGTAGTATGTAACGAATCAAAATTTGATTTTGTAGCCGTCCGTGCAGACCAAGTAATGTACATTTCTGAATTATAGCCATGTTGAGGTTTGTCGACTTGGCCACTCGTGGAATAAAAGAGAGCCGTTAAATACCAGGGGATTTCGTATTCTACGGATGAACTCCGAAGCCTAGCTAACTAGCTCCATATCCTTGCCACTCCAAGCTACTAATGTCCAGTTCTAAAAGCTCTAGTATAACCTTAATGTATTCAGAATACACATAGCTTAAAAACTGTATAGTATGTCTTGGACACCGCACAACAACAAATTGACAGCTAAAATTTGATGGAGTACAATGATTTCTGCGATAGGACATGGAGGGTCAAGCATGATAGAGATGACGATTGATAGCATCCGCGTAAGCCTGATGAATTATCAGCACGTAGTAATCCTAAAGGAGAAGGAGTCAGACCGCTATCTGCCTATCTGGATTGGCCCAGCAGAAGCAGATGCTATATCAATAAAATTGCAGAATGTGGATTTAGCTCGGCCTATGACTCACGACTTGCTAAAGAACGCAATCTTTGCGCTGGAGTCCACATCAGGAACCATGGTAAGTAGAATTGTGGTAAGCGACCTGCGTGCTGACACCTTCTACGCTCAAATAATCTTTGAATCCACTGAAGGACCAATACCAGTCAAAGTGAAGTCCCGGCCTGAAGGCAATTCTCACCGAGGATATGAGCAAGGGAGCTGGATATCTTTCACCTGGCAAGGTAGAGAACAAAAAGCAAAAATAGCCAATGAATGGCAGGAATCGGGTGAGAGATGCTTCGAGACAGTGAACGATGATGGCTTGATGTTTGAACTTCGCTTTGACAAGAAAACCGAGCAGTGGCTACTCAATAAGATAAAGCTCGATTCTCGCCCCAGCGATGCGATTGCATTGGCAGTAAGAGTAACGGTACCTATATATGTCGAGGAAGCGGTTATGGACAAAGCCGGTATTATACTCGACCGGGAAACAGGAAAACCTATACCTATAGATAGAAGCGCTGACAAGTCAGGTGGCAAAGGTAAGATTGACGAGCAGGAACTCAAGAAACTGTCGGCTTTCTACGATTTCATTAATACGCTTGACCTGGATGATTTAGGGAAGCGCAAATCCTGAACAGGCATACAAATGTGCTAAACCTGCACGTCTCTGCAATAATCTTGATGGCGACCTCGCTAATCTTACCAATAATATAGTGTAAGTTTGCAGAATCGGAGATTGTTTACTAATGTAGCGGCGAGGCTTTAGCCTCGCTACGAAAAACGACCCTAAAGGGTCGCAGCTACATTAAGAATGGATTGCTGATGAACACTCTCAGAATCAAATACTCGACGGTTGAAGTTGCTTATAAGCCAGAACGCTCCGAAGAAGACAAACTCTAAGATTACCAGATGGCTATAATCCAACAGGAAATCTACGATATAGTGGGGCAAGCTAAACCTGAGAGACCGAAACCAAGGGAATGGGTAAAACCCCTTTGGTTTCTTTTCACTGTCGGCTGGTATGTAGCTTTGAGCCTTGTCATTCCAACCGGGATTGGTTGGTGGCTCGACCGCCCGGATAAATTTGACACTCGCCCCCTACTTACCTTGGTCGGATTTGGCTTGGGCACAGTGATTTCCTTTTATGGCCTCTACCGCATGCTTCGCCGATTCTATATGGAACAAAAGGAGCTAGAGAAAGACAAGGGGTCGAAATAGCGCTATGAACATGGGTTGTGGCTGCTCAATGAAGATATTAGCCTTGGTAACCATAGCCCTTTTAGCGCTTTTTCTAACCGGTTTGATTGTTGGTCCCCTGGGCTCTACCTTACTGCATATCAAAGCACCTGGCTTTCTGAGCGTTTCCAAACCACATGTGGAACTCCCATCAGAAGGGATATTTCACGTTTCTGGCTTCACTATTACCAATACGCTCATTGCTTCCTGGCTAACAATAATTGTATTAATTGGCTTGTTTTATGCCTGCACACGTCGGATGAAGCTCATCCCAGGCAGACTCCAGAACTTAGCCGAAGTATTCATAGAAACGCTTTTGAACTTTGTTAAAGGTGTAGCTGGTGAAAACCATGCTCGCACCCTCTTCCCAGTTGTAGCTACTATCTTCCTCTATGTCTTGACTAATGCCTACCTAGCCCTTTTACCCTTTTTCGGCACTATAGGTATTACCGAACATGACGGCACCTTTGTGCCATTATTCCGAGCGGCAAATACTGACATCAATCTTCCCCTTTCCATCGCTCTGATCTCCTTTGTCTGTATTGAATTTTGGGGGCTACGCGCTTTAGGTTTTTTCCGTTACCTCAACAGCTTTTTCAATTTCGGTCAATTACGTGACGGTTTCATAAGTTTGTTCAAGGGAAAGATCCGACCTGCCATAAGCGGGATAATGTTCGGGTTCATCAATCTATTTGTAGGTATCCTGGAAGTATTCAGTCACTTTATCCGCATTATTAGCTTTACCTTCCGTCTCTTTGGCAACATGACCGCCGGTAAGATACTGCTACTGGTTGTTTGCTTCTTAGTACCACTTATTGCCACCATCCCGTTCTACGGGCTGGAGCTGCTTATTGGTTTTATCCAAGCTCTAATCTTCGCTGGACTAACATTAGTATTCGGTATCATTGCTTTAGCGCCTCATGGTGAAGAAGAACACACTTGAAAGGAGGAAAATATATGGAACCAGAAGCGATGAAAATGTTGGCAGTAGGACTAGCTGCAGGACTAGGGTTTCTAGGCCCTGGATTGGGACTGGGGTTAATTGGTTTCGGCGCCATGCAAGCCCTGGGACGCAACCCCGAGGCTAGAGGGCCAATCCTAACCAATATGATTTTGATCGGCGCTCTAGCTGAAGCCATCGGGATCTATGCCCTGATAACGGCCATAATTCTGGCCATCGTGGTATAGATAGCCTGTAATGGAGGAACAATTGATGGAAAATGGTAATCTCCCGGCTTCTTTTGGTTTCATTATTGGGGCAGTTATAATCGGTGCTATAGTATTTGCCGGTCTTATTGTGACCGCATTTATCATTGGCTCCTTTATACTCTCAATAACAGCATGAAACCTGGCTATTAAAATTAGGCGGACTGAAATGGAAGGTATTGGGATTAACCTACCGCTGTTAATAGCGTTTGTCATAAACTTCATTATTTTGTTTGCGTTACTGAGCATATTTTTATACAAGCCGGTGCTCAAGATGCTCGATGAGAGGCAGGCAAAGATAAAAGAGAGCATGGAGCAAGCCGAAAAAATCAGGCAAGAAACAGCACGCAGTGAAGAGGAAATTAAAGCTCACTTGGAAACGGCCCGCAAAGAGGGGCAAGCTATAATAGTCCAGGCGACGCAGATAGGAGAAAGGCTAAAAGAAGAGGCCAAAGAAAGCGCTCGCCAAGAAGCTGAATCTGTAATTGCCAAAGCACGCACTGAAATACAACGAGATAGAGATAAAACCATTGAGGAACTGCGAGAGGAATTTGCTGATATAGCTATTTTAGCTGCGGAGAAAGTGATTAACGAAACACTGGACAAAAAGAAGCATCGCAAGCTCATTGAGGAAGTGCTCAAAGAGAGCGCTACATTTAGACAAACCTAGAAGGCTAATGTTCTATGCCGGTAACAACTTTCGTAAAGCGTTACGCTCAGGCTGTCTTTGAAATCGCCATTGAAAGCAATATGCCGGAAGAATGGCGTTCTGACCTGGGAAAAATCGCTCAATTAATGGGAGATTCTGAATTCGCAGCCCTGGTAGAAAACCCAAAATTGCCGACTGAGCTCAAGGCAAAACTTGCCCAAGAAAAGTTAGGCAAAATAAATCCACTAGCTCTGAATCTCGTTTACCTTCTAATGGCTAAAGACAGGCTAAAATACGCCAACCAGATTGCGAATGAATACGAACGTTTATTAGACGACCATTATGGAATAACACATGCCGAGGTCACTACCGCTATTCCACTTAACGACACAGACAAGGAAAGGATTAGTCACCAACTCGACACAATAGTGGGGAAAAAAGTCAGTGTTAACCTTCAAGTAGACCCGAATATTCTGGGCGGCTTTATCGCCAGAATTGGCGACAGCCTTCTTGATGGTAGTATTCGCAACAAATTGAATGAACTAAAGAAAAGCCTAGCTGAAACTAGAGGCTAATTACTTTAAGGGGAGTGAAAAAATGACAACTGGCGGACGAGACATAGTCTCAATAATCAAAGAGCAAATCAAGCAGTTCGGGCCTACTGTGACTATGGTAGACGTGGGAACCGTAGTCGAAGTAGGTGATGGAGTTGCCCGGATCCACGGACTTCGGGGTGCCAAATATAACGAACTGGTGGAGTTTCCTGACGGCATTATGGGATTAGCTCTAAACTTGGAAGAGGATAACGTTGCTGCCGTCATTCTCGGCGACTACAGCCATATCAAAGAAGGGGACGAAGTCCGGTGCACTGGAAGGGTAGTTGAAGTGCCTGTAGGTGACGGACTTATAGGCCGCGTGGTTGACCCATTGGGCAACCCCTTAGATGAGCTAGGACCCATTAAAGCAACAAAGACCAGGCCGGTGGAAAGAGTTGCGCCCAATGTGGTAATGAGGCAACCAGTAAACACGCCAGTTCACACCGGTATAAAGATTGTAGACGCCTTGATCCCGATTGGACGAGGTCAGCGTGAGCTTATTATCGGCGACCGCTCCATAGGTAAGTCAGCCATCGCCATCGATACTATCATCAGCCAGAAAGGCGGCGACCTCATCTGTATTTATGTAGCTATCGGGCAAAAAACATCGAAGGTAGCACAAATAATAGACATATTTAAGAAATATGGAGCCATGGAACATACTGTAGTGGTCCTGGCTAATGCTTCTGACCCTGCGCCTGTGCAATATTTGGCCCCTTATTCCGGCTGCGCTATTGGCGAGGAATTCATGGAACAAGGAAAAGATGCGCTGATTATCTATGACGACCTAACCAAACATGCCTGGGCTTACCGACAGATATCCCTGATACTTAGACGTCCACCAGGCCGAGAAGCCTACCCAGGAGATGTTTTTTATCTTCACAGCCGTCTTTTGGAACGAGCTGCTAAATTGGATTCAGAGCATGGTGGTGGCTCTCTTACCGCCCTGCCCATCATTGAAATCCAGGCCGGTGATTTAGCTGCCTATATTCCAACCAATGTTATCTCCATCACTGACGGTCAGATTTATCTGGAGACAGATTTGTTCAATAGTGGTATTCGCCCTGCATTGAATGCAGGTTTATCAGTATCTCGAGTTGGTGGCAATGCCCAGACCAGAGCCATGAGACAGGTAGCCGGTAAATTAAGACTGGAGATGGCTCAATTCCGTGAGCTGGCTACATTCGCCCAGTTCGGCACTGCTGATTTAGACAAAGCCACCCGGGCTCAGATAGAGCGCGGGCAGCGTATCACAGAGGTGCTAAAGCAACCCCAATATGCCCCAATGCCCTTAGAGAAAGAAGTAGCCATTCTCTACGCAGTGGTCAATGGCTATATGGATGATATCCCGGTGGAGAAAGTCGCCGCATTTGAGCAAGGGTTCCATCGCTTTATGGAAACCACCCATCCCGAAATAGGCAAGCGTATTGCTACCGAGAAAGAGGTTAAACCAGAAACCGAAGAAGCCTTAAAGACAGCGATACTGGAGTTTAAACAAAGCGCAACTTACTAAAGGACGGAAATGATTAATCCACGCCTTCTACGCCGACGTATTCGCAGCGTTCAGAGCACCGCTAAAATCACCAAGGCAATGGAGATGATTGCCACAGCCAAGATGAGGCGTGCTCAAGAGCAAGCCCTGGCTGGACGACCGTACAGTGATAAGATCAGCCAGGTGATTGCTGACCTAGCTGCAGAGTCTGGCAAAGACAGCGCTATGCACCCACTTCTAGAGAAAAGAGGGGTTAAGAAAATAGCTGTAGTTCATGTCACCACAGACAGAGGTCTTTGCGGCGGACTGAATGCCAATATGAATCGTCTTACGGCTAGTTTCATCTTGCAACAAGATGTGCCAGTTACTCTTGTCACCGTTGGGCGCAAGGGGAGAGACTTCATGCACCGCCACCAATGCGCCATACGAGCCGAGTTTACTAACATCAGTGATCGTCCTACACTGTTGGAGACGTTGCCTATCTCTCACATCGTTATTGACGACTATGCCAGCGGCTACATTGACCAGGTGTACATAGCTTACTCTCGGTTCGTCACCACAATGGTTCAAAATCCTACTCTGGAGCCCTTGCTTCCCATAGAGCCGGCAGTAATACCCACGACTGAAACCAAGGAATATATTTATGAACCTGACCCCAGATTCGTTTTAAGCGAACTATTACCTCGCTTTGTGGAAATGAGAATCTACCATGCTATTCTCGAGGCTATTGCCAGCGAGCAATCTGCTCGAATGGTTGCCATGCGCAATGCTACTGATAACGCTAATGAGGTTATCGAAGACTTGACCTTGACTTTAAACAAAGCACGCCAGGAGATGATTACTAAAGAACTCCTTGACATTACAGGAGGCGTTGAAGTCCTTCACTAGAGGAGGTGAAATTTTGGCAACAGGCAAAGTAGTTCAAGTAATTGGGACAGTAGTTGATATCGAATTTCCCCAGGAGGGGCTGCCAGCGATTTATAATGCCATCGAAGTTAACCAAGATGGGGACAAAATCGTCCTTGAAGTTCAGCACCACATAGGCAACAACTGGGTTCGCTGCTTAGCTTTATGCCCTACCGATGGACTAACAAGAGGAGCCGAGGCAATTGACACTGGAGCACCAGTAGCTGTGCCAGTGGGAAGAGCTACTCTGGGACGACTGTTCAACGTCTTCGGTGAACCTATAGATGACCTTGGTCCAGTAGAGACTAAGGAGCGTCTCCCGATACACCGCCCACCACCACCACTAGAAGAGCAAGAAACGACTACTCAAATGCTGGAAACAGGACTTAAGGTAATAGACTTAATTACCCCGTTTACTAAGGGCGGTAAGATTGGAGCTTATGGTGGCGCTGGAGTGGGCAAGACAGTCATCATAATGGAATTGATTCACAACATTGCTACTGAGCACGGGGGCTTTTCCGTATTCGCCGGCGTCGGAGAAAGGTCAAGAGAAGGCAATGACCTGTGGCTGGAAATGAAACGGACTGGAGTTATGGATAAGACTATGATGGTTTTTGGGCAGATGAACGAGCCACCGGGAGTTAGAGCCCGAGTGGGTCTGACCGGCGTCACCATGGCAGAGTACTTCCGCGAAACAGAAGGACAAGATGTCCTTCTGTTCATTGACAACATCTATCGCTATATCCTCGCCAATATGGAAGTCTCAGCACTTCTCGGCCGTATGCCTTCAGCCGTAGGTTACCAGCCCACATTAGCCACCGATGTTGGTGAGTTGGAAGAAAGGATTACTTCCACCAAAAGAGGTTCCATTACCTCCTTTCAAGCTATTTATGTACCAGCCGATGATTATACTGACCCCGGAATAGTAACCACCTTTGGCCATCTTGATGCTGTCATCTCCCTGGAGCGCTCCATTGCCGAGCTAGGTATTTATCCTGCAGTAGACCCGCTAGCTTCTTTCTCACGCATACTCGACCCTCAAATCGTGGGTGAATACCATTACCAGGTTGCACTGGGAGTACAACGAGTATTGCAGCGCTACAAGGATTTGCAAGATATAATCGCCATATTAGGTATGGAGGAACTGAGCGAAGAGGACAAACTTACTGTAGCCAGAGCCCGCCGCATTCAAAGATTTCTCTCCCAGCCCATGTTTGTCGCTGAAGCCTTTACCGGCACTGAAGGTAAATACGTCCCCATTAAAGAAACAGTTCGTGGCTTCAAAGAGATTTTAGAAGGAAAGCACGACCATCTTCCGGAGGCTGCTTTTTTCATGGTTGGTACCATCGAAGAAGCAGTAGACAAAGCTAAGAAACTTGAGGCAGGATAATGGCAACACTAAGGCTTGAAATCATAACTGCCGAGCGTCAGGTTCTTGCTGATGATGTGAATGTAGTAGTCGCTCCGGGCATCGAGGGGGAATTAGGCATCTTACCTCACCACGCCCCATTAATGACCATGCTCAACCCTGGAGAGCTGCTAATCAGGAAAGATGGTGAGGAAACATATCTGGCTGTTACGGGCGGTTTCCTTGAAGTCCGCCCTGATAAAGTCATAATCTTGGCCGATGCCTGTGAACGTGCCGAAGAAATAGATATTGTCCGTGCTGAAGAAGCTAAACGTCATGCTGAAGAACGGCTGAAAACGCATCCTCCGGGAGTGGATGTAGGTCAAGCTGAAGCTGCCCTACGTCGCGCCCTCATCCGACTTAAAGTGGCGGAACACAGGCGCCGAAGACCTAAAGCAAGTCTGTAAACAAAGTTCAACTGACCAGCACGCGAGAGTCTGCTGAAATATCAGAGGCTACGATAGTACAAGATTAACAGGCTTTCTGTTAGCCAGCTAAACTATCTCAAGTCTAACCCGAACGCCTTCTTTAGTCGCTACCACTCGAAGCAAGATGCGCATCGCTTCAGCAACGCGGCCCTGCCTTCCAATAACTCTCCCCTTATCATCTGGGGCAACCTCTAGCTTCACCACTACCACATTCTTGTCATCAGCTTCCTCAGTCACCCTCACGTCTTCAGGTGTACTAACGATGGACTTAGCGATGTACTCTATCAGCTCCTTCATTACGATGACTCCTCAGTAGTTGATTTGGTTTTAGTTGTGGTCCTCGATTTCTTCGGTTTTGCTGATCTCGCCTTTTTGACAGAGGTCGGCTTGAATTTCTCCATCACCCCTGACTTAGAAAGCAACCTAAATGCAGTGTCTGTCGGTTTGGCACCTTGATTAAGCCACTTTAGCGCCTTTTCTTCATCAATAGCAAAAGTCTCTGGCTCAGTCAATGGATTATAGTGCCCGATAATCTCAATAAAAGCACCATCACGTGGTGACCTGGCATCAGCCACTACTACTCTGTACATTGGCCTGTTTCTGGTGCCTACCCGTCGCAATCTTATCTTTACCATATTCTCTATCCTGTCTAGCTTAACCCCCCCTTAGCAATTTTTCGTACGCTATTATGCCCAAAGTTGCCCCATCTGTCAATATGAATGTTGCCAATAAGATATGCAGCCATTATAATCAGAGTCGTGAAAATACATCAGTTCCACAGTTGGCAAATAAGCATTGCCCAAGCCCAACAAATACAGCGAGAACTGGCAACTCAAGTGTCAAAGAAAAGCGAGGCTGTTAACCCTCGCTTTATTGCCGGCGCTGACATATCAGCCCCGAATTCCACAGGAGTTGCCCGTGCCGCAGCGGTCGTACTTAGTTACCCTGAGTTGAACGTGATTGAGGTTAAGACCGCAGAGGACAAGCTCCATTTTCCCTATATACCCGGCCTTTTATCTTTTAGGGAGTCTCCGTTGGTATCGGCGGCTTGTGAAAAGCTATCCACCGACCCCGACCTTCTTCTAGTCGATGGTCAGGGCATTGCTCATCCCAGACGCTTTGGACTCGCCTCACATTTAGGTCTGCTCCTTGATATACCCACCATAGGCTGTGCTAAATCCCGTCTGTGTGGCACTCATAAGCCACTAAGCAATGAAGCCGGTGCTTATACTGAACTCACTGACAACGGCGAAATTATCGGAGTCGCTCTCCGAACCAAAGCTGATGTAAACCCTATCTATATCTCAATCGGTCATAAAATTGACCTGCCCACAGCCATACATTGGGTGATGGAGTGTTGCCGCAACCATCGCCTCCCTGAGCCGTCTCGATTGGCCCACCTTGCGGCTGGTGGTAAATCGCTACCCGTTCATCATAGTTACAGTCAAAGATTATTCGATTCGTCTTTTTAAATTAAATCCATTAAATAGGAGTTAGTATGCAGGAAGAAAAGGAAAAACTCGAAGCTCTACACCGTCAAATCTCAGACATAATGGTGCGTCTTTGACATCCTGGGCAAGGAAAAGGAAATCGCCAAGTTAGAACTCGAAACTACCCGTCCTGACTTCTGGTCCGACCCGGTTAGAGCACAATCAACCATGCGCCAATTGGGAACTATCAAAGACGAAGTCCAAATATGGCGCCAGTTAGAGAAAAAAGTCACTGAACTTCTCGACATGACAATTTTAGCTATCGAAGAAAACGACCAATCTCTTCAAGAGGAAATTCAGCGTGACACTGAGAAGCTAGCCTCTCAGCTTGATGAGCTAGAAACCCGGTTAATCTTAAGTGACGAATATGATGCTAGAGATGCTATCTTAGCTATACACGCCGGTGCCGGCGGCACCGAGTCCCAGGACTGGGCAGAAATGCTATTGAGGATGTACCTCAGATGGGCAGAGCGGCACAAATATAAAGCCGAGATATTGGACACCTCCCCAGGTGATGAAGCTGGCATTAAGAGTGCCACTATAGAGATTAAAGGGGAATATGCTTATGGCTATCTGAAATCAGAACACGGTGTCCACCGTCTGGTTCGTTTATCTCCGTTCGACGCTGACCATGCTCGGCATACCTCCTTTGTTCTAGTTGAAGCCCTTCCCGAAGCTGAGGAGGAAATAGACATCCAGATAAATCCTGACGATTTGAAAATAGATACCTTCAGGTCAAGCGGGCCTGGAGGACAGCATATGCAGAAAACAAGCAGCGCTGTTAGAATAACTCACCTCCCCACCGGTCTAGTAGTCACCAGCCAAAGCCAACGCTCTCAACGTCAGAACAAAGAGAGTGCCCTAAAAGTGCTTTATGCTCGCCTTCTTGAACTAAAACGCGCTGAAAAAGAGAAGGAGAAGGCCAGACTCAAAGGGGAACGAATTGAGGCGGGTTGGGGCAATCAAATTCGCAGCTACGTCTTACATCCCTATCGAATGGTCAAGGACCACCGCACTAACTACGAAACCAGCGATACTACGGCTGTCCTTGGTGGAGAGCTGGATGATTTTATCACCGCCTATTTGCGTTATAGACTGGGAGAGAAAAAATGACTAACCGGTTAATTGCCATAATCCTGGCTGTAGTTTTACTTGTCACACCGGCGATTACCTATGCCCAAGAAAAAATCTCGTTAATTGATAGCACCGTCGAGATATTCTTCCCTTCCGCCTTGGTATTCAAAATCAAAGCTGAAAGCCCGAACGATATCACCAGAATTCGTCTTCATTACCAGGTTGATAGAATGAACTACGCTAATGTTATCAGCGAAGCCTGGCCAGACTTCACTCCGTCACCGAAAGTAGAAACAAAATGGATATGGGATATGAGGAGGGTTAGTCTTCCAGCCGGAGCCACAGTCCGATACTGGTGGACGGTTGAAGATAAATCCGGGGATAAACTGATAACTCCCGCTGATAAAATTCGCTTTGACGACCTCCGCCATTCATGGCAAAAGTTAACCGCAGGGCAACTAAACCTCTTCTGGTATAAGGGCGGTCAAGCTTTTGCCGAAGAGCTGATGGTCTCCTGTCAACAGGCACTAAAAAGGCTGGCTGAAGATACCGGTGTGCACCCTGAAAAACTGATCAACATATACATCTATGCCAGCAGTCAGGATCTCAGGGGTGCCATGATTTTCCCACGAGAATGGACAGGCGGTGTTGCTTTTACTGAATTCGGAATTATCGCCATCGGTGTTCCTACTGACCAACTGGACTGGGGGAAAAGAGCTTTAGCTCACGAGCTAGGTCATACAGTGACCCACCAGATAACTTTTAGCCCCTACGGAGCAATGCTACCAACTTGGCTTGATGAAGGCCTTGCCATGCACGCCGAAGGTGAGCCAGACCCCTATCTCAAGTCAATGCTCAAAAAGGCAATCGCCCAACAAAAACTCATCTCAGTGCGCAGTCTGTCCAGCCCATTTTCAGCCAAACCAGAACAGGCCTACATCTCATACGCCCAGAGCCAAAGCCTGGTTGAATTCCTCATCCAGAACCACGGAAAAGATAAAATGCTTCGTCTCTTAAACTTATTGAAAGACGGCAATACCTGCGATGAAGCTTTAACCGAAGTTTATGGCTTCGACCAGGACGGGCTTGATAAGCTATGGAGAGAATATATAATTAACCAAACACAATCACAATCTGGGCTCATATCTCTCGCTCTACAGAAAGCCAGTCAAGAACGAACTTTCGTGGAAGGAATATTAAACAAACTGGCAACAACATTAAAAACGTCAACTACACTAGGAGAGTGTTTGGCAATCCTGTCTGTCATTGCGAGGGGCGTAAGCCCCGAAGCAATCTCGGGGATTGCCACGCGGAGTTTACCCTGAGGTATATGAGATTCTTCGCTGCGCTCAGAATGACAGAAACGAAGGGCTCGCAATGACACAAGAGCAATTGTTAAACAACTTTCTATCAGAGGTCTACTAATTGAAAAAGTCATTCACCGTTCATGACCTGCCTCTCTCCGAACGGCCCCGGGAGAGGCTACTAAAACTGGGCACCGAAGCTCTGTCTAGCCAAGAGGTGTTAGCCATAATCCTGGGGCGAGGAATCAAAGGGGAATCGGTAATGGTCATTGCTCAAAAACTAATAACCAAGTTTGGCAACCTCAAGAACATAGCGCAAGCATCTGTGGAAGAGCTGACCCAAATAACAGGCATTGGCCCGGCCAAAGCCGCTCAGATTAAAGCCGCCTTTGAGCTCAGCAGACGGCTGGAAGACCCTGTTGACGAGCGTCCAAAAATCACAGTCAAATCCCCGGAGGATGTCGCCAAATCAGTCAAAAGTCAACTCAAAGGCAAAAAGAAGGAGCATTTCCTGGTGCTTTCACTGGACACAAGAAACCATTTAATAGATACACACAAGATTTCTATCGGCAGCCTTGATTCCAGCATTGTTCATCCCCGCGAGGTATTCAAGGATGCCATCTCTGACAGCGCTGCTTCAGTTATCTTCGCCCACAACCATCCCTCCGGTGACCCTTCGCCATCTGAAGACGACATCAAGCTAACCAAACGCCTTGTCGAAGTCGGTGAAATCCTGGGCATCGAAGTCCTCGACCACATAATTGTCTGCGATAGAGACCACCTGAGCATGAAAGCGAGAAACCTATTTTGAGGTCTAAAGGGCAATGAAAAAGGTTTGGCTAATAACATTACTGAGTGCCCTTGCTTGCACTCTGATAGCGTTACCTCTTGCCATTGGCTGCCAGCCAAAGGCACCTGACCAAGAACAAGGTGTCCTAAACCTCTGGGATACCGGCCCAATAACCCTTGACCCGGCTATTTCCAGCGAGATGACTTCACACACCTATGTTCTGCAAATCTTCAGTGGTTTAGTTCGCCTTGGTACTGATTCAAAGCCAGCACCTGATATCACCGAAAGATGGGACAGAACCAACGATGGCAAGACCTACACTTTTTACTTGCGTAAAGGAGTAAAATTCCACAACGGCAGGGAGGTTACCGCTCAAGATTTCAAGTATTCCTGGGAAAGGGCTTGCAACCCGGCAACGAGGTCACAAACAGCAGCCACCTATTTAGGCGATATCGTCGGCGTAAAAGATGTGCTTCAGGGCAAAGCTACAAAAATCAGCGGCGTCGAGGTCATCAATGATTATACCTTGAAAGTCACCATTGACGCTCCTAAAGCCTACTTCCTGGCTAAACTGACCTATCCCACTGCCTTTGTCGTTGATAGAGCTGATGTCGAAACAGGCAAAAAATGGTGGCAAAAGCCAAACGGGACTGGCCCATTCAAACTTACAGAATGGAAGCCAGGTAATGTATTAGTATTGGAGCCAAATGAGCATTATTACGGTCAGCCTGCTACCACCAAGGCAGTCTTTCACCTTCTGGCTGGCATGCCTATGGCAATGTACGAGATGGGCGAAATCGATATAGCCCCCGTAGACGAAACCTACATAGACATGGCGACAGACAAAAGCGGTCCCTTCTACAAAGAACTAGCTATATTCCCTGAGCTGAGCCTCTTTTACATAGTCTTCAATACCAAAAAACCACCATTTGATGACGTTAACGTCCGCCGCGCTTTTTGCCACGCAGTAAATAAGGAACGAGTCATCAAACTAACTCTCAAAGGGATGATGACCAAAGCCGATGGCATTCTGCCGCTAAACCTGCCCGGCTATAATAAGAATCTTCAAGGGCTCGGCTACGATGTAGCCAAAGCAAAAAGTCTCATTGCCAGCTCCAAATACGGTAGCGTTGCCAATCTACCACCTATCAGGCTCACCACCTCCGGTTGGGGAGGCAACATACCGGAATATCTAGGAGCCATTATCCAGGACTGGCAACAGAACCTCGGGGTAGAAGTAACCGTAAGACAGCTTGAGCCGGAAATATTTTCCTACTACTTAAAGGAAGAAGCCGATGAGATGTTGGTCACTGGATGGATTGCCGACTATCCAGACCCTCAGAACTTCCTGGACGTCCTGTTCCACACTGGCGCTGAATATAACACCGGCAGCTACAGTAACCCAGATGCGGATGCCCTGCTTGACCAGGCAGGAATAGAACAGGACGAATCCACGAGATTTGCCCTCTACCAGAAAGCTGAGCAAATAATGGTAGACGAAGCTGCCTGTTTGCCTTTGTGGTTCGGTAAGACTTATGTCCTGATAAAACCTTATGTCAAGAACTATAACCTGGATGCCCAGGGCATCCCGACATTGAGCGAAGTCTCCGTAGAAAAGTAACTAGTCCTAAGGTCCCCATAAATCCTCTTGACAGCGGGGGGGTAAGATATAGTATATATTAGCAGTTTTGGAAAAACTAAACTATTACAGGAGTAGACTAAACAGCAAGGAAATCGGAAGGATTACGATGAAATTTGCTCATATAAGCGATTGTCATTTAGGTGCCTGGCAACATAATGAGGAATTGAGTAGGTTGAACCTACAGGCATTTCTTACTGCGATGGATATCTGTCTAGAAAAGCAGGTTGACTTTGTGTTGATTTCCGGAGATCTTTTTAATACCCCGAGTCCTGACCTAGGAATTGTCGAAGTCGCAGTACGAAAAATGAGGGAGCTAAAGGATGCCGGAATTGAGTTTTACATGATTTTTGGTTCACATGATTATAGCCCAAATGTCAAGTCAATTAGTGATGTTCTGAGCAGTGCTGGCTTCATTGCCACGGTTATGAATTACGAGGAGAGGGATAGGCGGTTAGTTCTTAATTTTATTCGGGATACCAAGACAGGTGTCCTGCTCGCTGGGCTTAGCGGTAAGCGGAAGGGAGAAGACGCTGAAGATTTTCCCAGGCTAGATACTCACTATGTCCAGAGGGAAAAGGGGTTCAAAATCTTTGCCTTTCACAATTATCTTAGCGGAATTGCCCCTAGTGAGATTCCAGGGATTCCATCCCTTTCCTTGGAAAACTTGCCCAAAGGCTTTGATTATTATGCCGGGGGACATCCGCACAAGAAGCAGCAACATGATTCCCCAAACTATAGGCATGTAGTATATGCAGGGACTCTTTTTGGTTGCCGACCTCTCGATTTGAAGATGAGCGCAGGTGGCGAGAGGAGAGGCTTCTACATAGTGACAGCAGAGGACAACAATGTAAGCGATATAAAGTTTTGCGAGGTTCGTGTCTGTGAAGTAGTTTCTCCTCCCACTATAGACATTGAGGGGATGGATGTAAGTAGTGCCAGCATCAAAATCAGGCAACAGATTGGCGAGATAGGAGTAGACGAAAAAGTGGTGCTCTTAGAAATAAAGGGTAGATTATCTGAGGGGAGACCATATCAGATTCACTTCCAGGAGCTAGAGGATGAACTTATGAAGAAAGGTGCCAAAACAGTGCTCCTTGATAGGCGGGGTGTCTTAGGTCAGGCTTTGGAAGGGGCAAGCACTGATAAGGAAGTCAGTCTACTTGAAGCAGAGGAATTAGAAAAAGCATTGCGGGATTTCGACTCCCGCGTACTTGCTTTAAAAGGAGAAGCCGGACTTGCTCTGGCACGGGAACTCCTTCAAGTCCTATCTACCGAACGCGAAGAGAACCAAACCAGGAAGGCATATGAAGAGGGGATGATCCAGCTAGGACAAGACATTATTGCTCGGAGGCTGGCTCAATGATCTTAAAGGAAGTCCAGCTTAGAAATATTCGCTCCTATGTGGAACTTGGGCCCTTTCAATTCCCAGAGGGGACCCTGCTTTTTTACGGCGGTGTTGGGTCAGGGAAATCCTCGCTACTATACGCTATTGAATTTGCTCTATTCGGGCTTGGTGAGCTAAAAGGCCCAGACTTGCTTCGCAATGGTGCCACTGAAGGAAATATCTCGCTTACATTTGAGGAGGATGGTAAAGAATATATTGTGCATAGGAAATTGCGCCGAAGAAAGGATACTTTTCAGACAGAAGGAGCAATTTCTGAAGACGGTGAGCGGCATCCCTATGATTCCGTCACCGAGATGAAATCAAGAGTTTTGGATATCTTGAAACTCAATGAGAAGCCTCAACCTGGCACCTCGTCTGTCATTTACAGATATGGCATTTTCACCCCTCAAGAGGAGATAAAGAAGATCATGGAGGCTTCTCCTGAGAGCCGACTGGAGACCCTTAGGCGAGCATTTCGTCTCGAAAAATATGTTACCGCACGAGATAATGCTCAGGCATTGTCAAACCAACTGGAAAAGGTAGAAATAAAGGTACTTGAGAAACAAGCTAAAGGGTTAGATGAAAAGAGGAGTCAGCGAGATTCCTTCACCAAACAAATCGAAATAAATAATAATGAGTTGGTTCGATTAAGGAACGAACTTGGGGAGATAGATATCGCCTTGAATACGCTGCGTGACAAGGAAAAGAAGCTGGAAGAGGATCAAAAGAAAATCCATGAATATCAGGTTAAAATCCCACTGATTAAAAAACAGTGTGAGCAGGACACACAGTTAGCAGACCGCTTAACAGCGGAACTTACAAAATTAGAACAAGGGAAGTCAAGATTCATCGACGAATTAAAGCAGTTACAGGCTCTTCCCAAACCGACTGATAAATCTGAAGAACAATTGAAGGCAGAGCTTAAACAACTGGAGGAAAAGTTGAAAGTCTTGGCAGCTCAAAGGGGGGCGAACGAAAAATCTCTCCAGAACTATGAGATGCTCATTGATACGAGAGTATGCCCTACATGTGAAAGACCGATAGAGGATCCATCAGTATACAGTGAAAAGCTCAAAAAAATGCGTCAGGAAGTGGATGAGTCATCCAAAAAAGAGAAGGAGATGGAAGGGAAAAAGCGTTCTTTTGAATCTCTTCTTCAAGACTTAAGGCAATACTATGGCAAAATCCAAAATTTGCCCCGTCTGCAAAAGGAATTTGAAGACAAGACAAAGGACATCGATAAGAAAACCGAAGAAATTCAGCAAGTTAAAATCCGACTAAGTGGGTCGCAGCAGGAATTAAGTCAATTAGAGGAGCTGGTGAAGGCTAATGAAGAACTACTAAAAGCATTTAACCAGACTGAGCGAGAAATAAATGAAAAATTGGATTTACGCAGTGGTAAAGACAAGGAGATAGCCCTTCTGAAGCAGAAAAATAGCAGCTTAGAAGATGACAGAAAGCGACTTGAAGATGAAATCAGGGAAGGCGAAACTGCTTTGTCGAGAATCGGTATTTACCGTGAGGTTATAAAATACCTTGAGCAATATTTCATCCCGACCATAGGGAGAATTGAGAGGATGGTATTACAGAAAATCCATGAGGATTTCAACAATGCCTTTCAAGACTACTTCTCAATGATAATTGGCTTTACAGAGATTGAGGCTTATATTGACGAAGACTTTTCGCTGGTAGTTAGGCAAGGTGGATATGAAATGCCATACCGAAGCCTCAGTGGAGGTGAAAGGACTTCTCTGGCATTAGCGTATCGCTTGGCATTGAATCACCTCATTAGAAAGTTATCCAAACTTGAGAGGGGCCTGCTAATACTGGATGAACCCACAGAGGGACTTAGCTATGCCCAGGTGCTAAACCTGAGAGAAGTCTTCGACGACCTGAATTGCGAGCAAATCATCTTGGTCTCACACGAATCTCAATTTTTGGGTTTTTCAGACAGGGTTTTTCGGGTAGATAAAGTCAATCACACATCGACTATCTCAGCATCATAGAGTTGCTGGCTCATATAGAACCTGCAATAAAGGGTACTGAAAGCAAGATAGTAATTTGGCTTGGTTGTCATTAGGGATATGACGCTGAGTAGGGTTCCTGATATTAAATGTTTTGCACAACTAAACCAAACAACAGGTCGTAAGTAAATGACTACAGAAGGATTAATTTGTCCCCTGATGAGAGACATTTGCAAACGGACAAACTGCGTCGAGGTCTTGTCAATAGGTGTGTAAATGTCAGGCAATGGCGAGCACCTCTTCCT
>JBBISW010000024.1:7771-19269 GCA_037441105.1 Chloroflexota bacterium | reverse complement strand
ATGGGCGAGATTAAATGGTCATTAGAAAAGCTGGGCAGCAAGGGGCTCCTCAAAGACCCTCCCCAGAAAGTCCTGGAACGTATAATTCCCGAGCAAGACCTGAGCAGTGCCGCCAAGGCGTCATGGGTGATTGAAGCAGCACTCGAAATCGAAGACCTTAAAAAGCAAGTCTTCCAGGAACTTGACCGGTTAGCCTCACCGGACACTCCATTAGCTACGAACACTTCCACTATCCCCATTACCCGTATCGCCCAAGCGACACAGCACCCGGAGAGAGTCCTCGGCCTCCACTTCTTCGGGCCTGTCCCCCTCATGGGCTTGGTAGAGGTAATCAAAGGGGAAAAGACCTCCCCCGCAGTATTCGAGCGAGGTGTGGCTTTCGTCAAGTCCCTGGGCAAGACTCCAGTCCGAGTACAAAGAGACACCCCTAGCTTTGTGATGAACCGCATCTTCTCCGCCGCCTTCCGTGAAGCTGTTGATTTAGTAGCTGAAGGCATAACAACTCCAGAGGATGTAGACATAGGTATGCGACTGGGTTACGGCTGGAATGCCGGCCCCTTCGAAATCGCCGACAACGCAGGTCTGGACACCTACGTCCTTATAGAACAAACCATGAAAGCTCTGGGGGAGGAAAAGCTGATGCCCCGCTCCGACCTGATAGAACGAATGGTAAAGGAAGGCCGCCTGGGGCGAAAAGCAGGGAAAGGGTTTTACCGCTACACGCCTGAAGGCAAACGCCTGCCATGGGAAAGCAAGGAATAGGTAGTACCTAATGAGAGTGTAAAGTGCCGTTCGAAAAAGAGCTGGAAGAGCTAAAGCAACGAAAACATCAGGCTTTACAGATGGGTGGGGCTGATAAGGTTCAGCGCCAGCATCAGCAAGGGAAACTCACTGCCCGTGAACGCATCGAGCTACTCATGGACCCCGGCACCTTCCAGGAATACGGTTTGCTAGCAACTCATCAGAGCCATCGAGCTGAGATGGCTGACAGAATAACACCAGCAGATGGTGTCATCACGGGATTTGGCCGCATTGACGGTAGAAGGGCTGGCGTCATCGCTGAAGACTTCACCGTCTTGGGCGGCTCTGTGGGGATAACCCACGCTATGAAGAAGGTGCGCATGGTATGGATCGCCACTCAAGAGCGAGTACCCCTCGTCTGGCTACTTGACGGCGCCGGCGCCAGAGCCGAGGAGTTCATCGGAGAAGGTCTCCCCGCTGTCTTCCATCACCTCATGATTGCTAGAATGTCCGGCATCGCCCCCCAGGTAGGTATAGTAATGGGACCATCCTCCGGAGATTCCTCTCTGGTGGGCAGCCTCCTGGAGTTCATTATAATGGTCAAGGGAACAGGAATGCTGGCAGCAGGCGGGCCTCCTGTGGTGCTCACCGCCACCGGTGAAAAGATAAGCAAAGAGGAACTGGGAGGAGTTGAAGTTCATTGCGTGATTTCCGGCGTCGCCGATAATCCCGCTGAGGATGACAAAGATGCCTTGCTCATGGCGAAACGCTACCTCTCATATTTCCCAAGCAACGCCTGGGAATACCCTCCTTCAGTTATCCCGGACGATGACCCGGAAAGAAAAGATGATGAGCTACTGGAGATTCTACCAAGTAACCCCCGTCAGCCTTACGATATGAAACGTATCATCAATTGTGTTGTGGACAAAGGCAGCTTCTTCGAAATCAAACCGCTCTTTGCCCCGATGATGATTACAGGACTGGCCCGAATGAACGGCCACCCGGTGGGCATAGTGGCTAACCAACCGATGGTCTACGCCGGTGCCATCACCGCCAAAGCAGGCCAAAAGGAGCGTCACTTCATAGACTTGTGTGCTGCCTACCATGTCCCTCTCATCTTTTTAACCGATGTCCCCGGCGTGATGACAGGGCCTGACTCAGAGCGGGAAGGAGCTTTGCGGTACGGTTTAGCCGTCGCCTACTCACTAGCCTGGGCAGACGTCCCCAAAATCACGGTGGTCATACGCAAGGCATTCGGCTTCGGAGGATGCGCCATGTGTGGATATGGGGCCGGACAAACGCTTACTCTCGCCTGGCCAACAGCCGATTTCGGCTCTCTCCCTTCAAGTGGCGGGGTACTGGCAGCCTATGGCGCCGAGTTAGCAAAATCAGAAGACCCGGAAGCCCTCCAAAAACAACTGGAGGAGGCCTACAAGAAATACTGCGGACCATATCCGGCTGCAGGCACCTTCAATGTGGACGACGTCATCGACCCCCGTGAGACCAGACCTAGAATCATCCGCGCTTTGGACCTGGCTATGGGACGACGCTCTGTGTCACCGTCGCCGGTGATGCGACACGGCGTGATGCCATAAGGGATTCTTCGCACTGACTAGCTTATTGTGACAGGCTCCGCGGATGTCAAACTATTATCGATCGATGCAGCTTAAGCATTCTTCTCAGCCAGGTCACCTGCCCAGGGCAGCTTATATTTTTCCCCTTGGTAAGCCTTAACCATCAAAACAATCCACAGCACCAGCGCCAGCACCGAGATAAGCCCACCAATCATCCAACCAATAAAAGGTATCCAGCCAATAAGTATGCTAGCAACCGTAAGAATTCCAAAAACGATGATCGACTGCAGCGCGTGGAAGCGGACAAACTTGTTCTCCTTCTCTATCAAAATGAAAACAAGACCGCTTATCCAGCATAGAACATAGCACAGCAACCCAGCAACATTCTCATCCAGCCCCGTTGAAGTCTTTGCCATCGCAATATACCCCCTTCCAGTTTAAATCTAACTATTAGAGTACACCTAATTCTAAGCCTGTGTCAACAGTATAACACCATTACGTAGTCAGCCTGCGTCTCATCGTCACCAGCGATATAGAGAAAAACAGGACAGTTAAAGAGATGATAAGAGCAAGTGCCCATAGGAGATTAAGCTGAAACTCCCCGTTGATTACCGCTCTAGTAAGATAAACCACGGGTGTCAACGGTACTATCCAGCTCAGTTTTTGCACTATTTCAGGAAAAGATGACAATGGGAAAAACACGCCACTGAAGAAAAACATCGGGGTTATGAACAGACTGAAATAGTAGTTGAAACTGTAAATGGATGGAACAATCGATGTAAAGAACAAGGCAATTGAAGCAAACAACATGCCTTCCAAAAAGCAAACAATGGGTATCAGTAACGCCCATGGCGAATGCACCAGTTGAAAAACAGCGGCGACGACTAACATGACACATCCAGTCAAGACTGCACGTGTAGCTCCCCAAAATATTTCACCGGCAGTAACATCGTCAATACTCAGCGGAGTGGCAATGATAGCATCAAAGGTTTTTTGATACTCCATACGGATAAAACTGCCGTAAGTACATTCGAAATTAGCGCTGAACATAGCATAGCCGACTATGAGACCCGGAGCAATGAATTCGATGTATCGCTGTCCGTCAACCAGGCCCACATATGCCCCGAGACCTAAGCCCATGGCTAGCAGGATGATAATAGGCTCAGCTATAAACCCAGGTGCCTCCGAATGCCATAGCCTGAAAAAGACATCGCGATTGCGCTGCCACACCCTGATGAAACGCCATGAGAAAAGCCTCATTCCGCCAAAGACCTCCCGGTAAGCCTGAAAAACACATCCTCCAGAGTCGCTGACCTGCACCTCAATTTTGCTGACGAATCTACCAATCCGCTTAAGGATTCACCGCTTTCAACATGGAAGATGTGAACCTTATCCCCTACTATCTCATAGTCAAGTCCACGACCCTCTAGTTCATTAACAATCCTGCCCTTCTCCTCTGAGTCTAATTCTATCTCCCATATCTTGTTGCCCACATACTTAGAAATGAGCTTGGCAGGAGTATCAAGGCTCATAATTTTACCTTGATGCATTACCGCCACCCGGTCACAAAGAGTACTCGCCTCTTCCATATTCTGGGTGCACAGAAGCCGGGTAACACCCTGTGACTTCAGTTCAACCAGTTTGTGCCAGACCAAGTATTTCGCCTGCGGGTCAAGACCTATCGTAGGCTCATCAAGAACCACAATCCTGGGCAAGTTAATGAGGCCTCTGGCAATTAACAGGCGCCGCCGCATCCCTCCAGAAAGCTCTCTAATCCGGCTATTGCATCTGTCTTCAAGTTGAAAAAGCCTCAACAGCTCTATGCTACGTTGACGTGCCTCTGCTTTGGGTATATCGAAGTACCGGCCGAAGGTCATCAGGTTTTGAACTACCGTTAAGTCCGGGTCGAGGTTATCCAGCTGCGGGACTACTCCCAGAACAGCTTTCACCTGCCGAGAATGCGACCTCAAATCACCATCCAACACCTGTATGTCACCACTGGTAGGAGGTGATACAGCGGTTATCATTCTGATAAGGGAAGTCTTGCCTGCCCCGTTAGGCCCCAGTAGTCCAAAACACTCCCCTTCCTCTATCTCCAAATTCACATCATCTACCGCCACCAGGTCACCGAACTTTTTGGCTAGGTTCCTTGTCTTGATAATAGCCACCGAAAATCCTCTCCCGCCAGGGCTAAACTTCTAGACATTCTACCAGCTTCAGAATACGCCGACAATACAAATTATCATTCTAAGTCCTTCACTCCTTGTCATTCTGAGGGAGTACTTCGCTTCTTCTGTCACTCTGAGCGTAGCGAAGAATCTCACTATAGGCAAACGCCAGTAAAAGAGAAAACAAAGACAATCCCAAAAAGAATCTTGAGAGGCAAACCAGCGAAGATAGATGCTAATCCTCGGCACAGAACGCCAGGGCCAGGCACCCAGGACCTGTAGCGAAGCCTATTATAGGGCTGAATTCGGTGACCTGCAGTTCGGTACAGTTGAATTCAGCCTCCACACGCTGACGCAGATTCTCAGCCTGTTGCGGTACATTTGCGTGCTGAACTATGACACGAACTGGATTCTCTCCTACATCAGCGTGCATCATGGAGAGCATACGGTCAACTCCCGCCTTCTCAATGCGAACCACGCCTACAAGCTTCATCTTGCCCTGGCTTATAGTGAAAACTGGCTTAATACTGAGCGCTGAGGCGGCTGAAGGCAGAGGAGATGGGACACGACCGGTGCGTGCCAGGTATCTAGGGGCAACTATAAGTCCGTACAGGTGGACTTTAGCTTTAAGCTCCACTATCAGTTGCGCTATTTCTTCCAAGCTAGCTCCTGAGGATGCTGCTTTTGCCGCAGCCATATCAATCAGAGCCTGACCGCCAGCTGCAGTACCGGTATCAAGGACACGGACAATTGCATCGCTTGACATTTGCCTTGCAGCAGAGCAGGCAGAATCATACATCATACTGATCTTCGATGGTACAGTGAGACAGAGGATGGCATCGTGTTCGTTCAACACTTCCTGATAGGCCTTAAGATAATCCCCTGGGGAGGGAGCACTCGTTCGGAACGGGTGCTCATAGGCGAGCTGTTCATAGACCTCAGATGCCGAAATATCAACCCCATCCAGATAACTATGCCCATTGAGCATAAAAGGCACAGGGACAACCTTTATCCCGTACCTCCGCACCTGGTCAGACGGTATACAGGAGATACTCGAGGTTACGATACCGACCCTCATATATCAATACCTCGTAATCCGATGTATCTTTATCTTATCATACGTAAATCTCGATGTCAATCGGTTATACTTAGCGATATGATTAGCTATGCTTGCTGTTTTTGTCATTGCGAGGAACATTGGCGGTTGCGAGGCGTAGCCGAAGCAAACTCGTGTTGGGATTCCTCGCTTATCGCTCGGAACAAGCTCCGCAATCTCGAAGATTGCTTCGCCTTCGGCTCGCAATGACACGGAAGGATATTATCCGTTACTTGCCCGGATTCAATATGAGCCTGTCAATGGCAGCTTTCTCCACCTGTTCCCGTGTCCAGAGCATGGGATAGTATTCCATATTCAGCCAGCGCTCAATCAGATTGTCATAGTATTTGCTATAAGGATGACCGCTCTGACCGGTGGTATGGATGGTGACACTTTTTGTGAAGTCGCCCAGGTCAACAATCATGCGCATGGATGGCAACCATCCTACAGCAAAATCGCCTGATGCCACAGTCCAGCGAGTATTGTTCACGGTGTCAGAGCTGCCGCCGGTGGGGAATGGGCCACGGTTGACCATCTTCTCAATTAACCCTATGCCGCTCTGGCCAAGCGGGCTGCTGACAAAAGTTGATGTGTGCAAGTCGCCCCACTTCCAATTGTCTCGGTCTTTGCCGAGTGTTGCTACGGTATTGGCATAGCCTTCTTTGAATGAGCGAATCAGGATATCATCACGGCTTTCGACCACATCTTTTGTTGTTATATCGTCCCACCAGGCATTGTCAGGTTTTTCCATCAGCAATAACGTAGCCCACATCTCTCGATTGTCACCATCTGGTTGAGCAACGTCACCTAATTGGTCATAGTACAGGTTTCTAACCAGGCTTGCCCAGAACTGAGCGTACAGGGCAGCTTGTGGGCTATCAGCATTACATTGGTAATCCCACTTAAGCAGCCAATCACGAGCCTGGGCCAATTCAGCATCATCAAACTTTAGATTAGCCAGATATGGCGTCAATTCTTCAGCGCTGAGCAGTTTATTATCACCCAGTATAGCCTGGAAGCTAGAAACAGTATGCGGTGCCATCTTTTCCAGCAGCTCTTCAATACGCTGAGCACGATAGCCGTAATTCCATTCGAGACCGAAAACGTAGTTCAACCCTTCACCTAACTTTTTCTCCAGATGTTCATAATATTCCTGCGGGACTACCGCCTGGTTTGCGGTAGCGATGTAGCCACGCTCTGGGTTAAAGGCACGTGGCAAACTGTCATAAGGAATAAAACCCTTCCACTCGAACGCATCCGTCCAGCCCGGAGCCGGCATAAGCCCGCTATGGTTTTTGGCACGGATGGGAATACGCCCGGGTAGCTGATAACCGATGTTTCCCTTCACATCAGCATAAATGACATTTTGAGACGGGACATCCCAGTAGCGCAGCGCTTCTCGAAATTCCTCCCAGTTCGTTGCCTTATTAATACCGACAACTGCTTTGAGGATAGTGCCCGGCTCTAAAGCTGTCCAGCGCAAGGCTACTGGCATCTTATTCTCGAAGCCAAGTACTTCACCAGTTTCCGCATCTACTTGGTTGTCATTGATGATTGGTCCCAAGTGCGTTTCACGGACTTTGATGGTAACTGGTTCGGCGCCATCTCCAAAATAAATGGTTTCATCATACACTTTCACATTGCGCCATTCCCCGTTCCATTCATACTGGAGTGGATTATCAGGATTGACTCGAATAACATATAAATCGTGGACATCGGGAAAGACATTGGTCAGCCCCCAGGCAATAGAACTGTTGTGACCGATGATGACTCCGGGTGTGGCGGCAAATGCGAAGCCAACCACATCTAAAGGAGCCTCACCAGCAGACGACTGGCAATGCAGGCCTATCTGGTACCAGATAGACGGCATCTGGATACTCAGGTGCGGGTCATTGGCCAGGAGCGGTTTACCGCTTTTCGTCATTCTGCCGCTGGTCTCCCAATTATTACTGCCATCACCCGGAGCATGTCCCATAACCAAACTCTTACTCTTATCCGGCCAGATATTCTCCGTGTATAGCATTTCAACACCTGATAATTCAGTCAGGTAGTCAACATTAGTAGTGACATCTGACTTTATTATGCCCAGTTCCTCTAATTTGAGGATAGTAGGCTTCTTCCCAAAAGGCCAAGGTGGTGTCAGCCATTGCTCGGTCATTTCTGGGCCCATAAGCAGATAGAGTTTAGCCCGCGTCGCATCGGCACTTCTCCTGAACCCCAAATCCCACGCCATGATTTTGGCAAATGCCAGAGAATCGGCAGGTGTCCATGGCTCGATTTTGGCGTCGATGCCCCTTAATCCGAGTACGCTATATTCCAAGGCTAGTTCTTTGGGCTTGCGGTTCATAATATAGGCGTTGACACCATCGGCGAAAGCCTGTAAAACAGATAAGCTCTCGCTATCATAGCTTTTGACCTCTTGCTCAGCCACATGTTTCCAGCCAACGCTACGGAGAAAAATGTCTGCTTTTAGCAAACCAGTATTCTTGCCGACCAGTTCCTCGATTCTACCGCTTGCAGTATGTCGCCAGAACTCCATCTGCCACCAGCGGTCTTGCGCCTGTGTATATCCTTGAGCAAAGAATAAATCATACCTGTTCTTGGCATAAATGTGCGGCACGCCCCACTCATCACGCAAAATTTCCACCGTATCACGCAGACCGGCTACTTTGAGTTCACCGTCATGCTGTGGCAGTGGCGACCTGGTCAAATCATAGAACCAGATACAGCCAGCGACAAGGGGAAACACCAGAATAACCACAACAATTGGTAAAACAATCCGGAGAATCTTTTTGGAGCGAGACCCTTTCATCGTTAACCTCCCTTACACTGATAATTTTGTGCGCAGGCGAAGCATAAACTGCTTTCCATCACCCATTTTAGTTTATTTGTTTCCCTATTACAATACCCCCACATCAAAAAAACGCTTTTGAACATGCCAGAGCTAACCACACACAAAAACGGTAGCCGCATTCGCCTGACTTATCTCAGTGCAGACTCAACAACACACAGATAAAAGCCACTGAGCAGCTTCTCTTCGTCATTGCGAGCGAAGCGTGGCAATCTCTGAGATTGCTTCGAGGTTTACGCCTCCCGCAATGACAAACACTCCCAAACGCCTTTTGACAAAGATTCTACACACGGTTAAAATGAACACGATTTTGGCGGGAGTAACTCAGTGGTAGAGTTCCTGCCTTCCAAGCAGGCTGTCGCGGGTTCGAGTCCCGTCTCCCGCTCCAAACTAGCTATAAGCCGCTAGATAAAACTCTCCCGGTTGTTGACAAGACATGGGAAATCTTCTATCATTATAGTTGCCACTGACCATAAGGCAGTGAGCCTTTATTAAAAACGATAAACAGTGTCCGCTTGGATCAGCGATGACCGAGACGGGAAATAAGGGAATGTCTGTTGAGCCTTCTCGGCAATGCTGGGAAGGCTCTATTTTTGTGAGCTATGTATAACGCGATAACCGATGTTCCGGGGATAAAAGTCGGGCATTATACAGACAGGGAGGCAGCCACAGGCTGCACAGTGATTCTTTGTGAGACAGGGGCTGTGGCTGGAGCCGACGTGCGAGGTTCAGCACCAGGAACCAGAGAAACTGACCTGCTGCGACCGATGAACCTGGTGGAAAAAGTCCATGCTATCCTGCTCAGCGGTGGCAGCGCCTTCGGACTGGATGCCGCCGGGGGTGTGATGCGATATCTTGAGGAGCGAGGCTTCGGTTATGACACCCTTGTAGCCAAAGTACCTATCGTACCCACAGCCATTATTTTCGATTTAAGTGTCGGTAACTCCAATGTCAGACCTGGGATTGAAGAAGGCTACAAGGCTTGCCTGGCTGCCAGCGATAAGAAGGTAGCTGAAGGCTGTGTTGGCGCTGGCACTGGTGCCACAGTAGGTAAGGCTTTAGGAATAGAAAGAGCTACCAAGAGCGGTCTGGGGACAGCCAGCCTCCAAATAAGCGGCGACATAATCGTCGCTGCCCTGGTGGTGGTCAATGCCGTCGGCGATATCGTCAATCCCAAAACAGGCGAAATCTTAGCCGGCCCTCGTAGTCAAGAGAATAAAGGTTTTCTTAGCACCGTCGAACTGTTAACCGGAGGCACTTATAGCTATAGACAGAACCCGCTGCCTAGCAATACCACTCTGGGTGTGGTAGCAACTAATGCTAGTCTGACCAAGGAACAGGTAAATAAACTAGCACAGATGGCACAGGACGGCATAGCTCGGGCTATCAACCCAAGCCATACTATGCATGATGGTGATGTTATGTTCGCCCTCTCTCTAGGTGACAAGGTAAGCGATATCACCATTCTCGGCTCAGTGGCTGCTGAGGTGGTGTCTAACGCCATAGTCAGGGCAGTTCAGCAAGCAGAAACGCTAGCTGGAATACCGGCAATAAAGGACATGAAGTGAAGAGAGAAAATACACCGACAATAGGTTTCATAGGTGCCGGGACAACAGGTACAGCCCTAGCTGTCAGGCTAACCCAGCACGGATACCGGGTAATCGCTGTGTCCAGTCGGAGCTTAACCTCGGCAGAAAAGCTGACTGGGAGGATAAGCGCCTGTAAAGTCTATAACAGAGCACAGGATGTAGTCGATGCAGCTCAGCTTGTCTTTATCACCACCCCCGACGACACCATTTCCAAGGTAGCTGCTGAAATTCAGTGGCATAATCAGCAAAATGTGGCTCACTGCAGCGGTGCCCACTCGGTTGACATTTTGGAACCGGCAAAGCAGCGTGGAGCCAACGTAGGCTGCTTCCACCCCTTACAAACTTTCGCCAGCGTTGACCAGGCGATAGAAAATATACCCGGCTCCACTTTTGCCCTCGAAGCTGAAGAACCACTGTTAACTATACTCAAAGAGATGGCTACCACCCTGGAAGGAGACTGGGTGGTTCTCAAAGCTGGTGACAAGGTGCTATACCATGCCGCCGCTGTCTTTGCCTGCAACTATCTGGTAACTTTGGTCAAGCTAGCTACAGACTTATGGCAAACCTTTGGGGCGTCACCAGCACAAGCAACCAAAGCCCTTATGCCCCTGCTACGGGGGACGCTGAGCAACATCGGAAATGTCGGCTTACCCAATTGCCTCACCGGCCCAATCGCCCGTGGCGACCTGGGCACCATCGAAAAGCATCTCGATGCATTAGAAAAGAAGACACCGACTTTGTTCAAGATGTACAAGGAACTCGGCTTA
Source organism: Chloroflexota bacterium (assembly GCA_037441105.1). Lineage (GTDB taxonomy): Bacteria > Chloroflexota > Dehalococcoidia > GIF9 > UBA5629 > VGNY01. The sequence goes on along the minus strand of JBBISW010000024.1, from coordinate 8,483 downwards.
CAGACCATCCCGATTGCCTTAGCCAAAGGGAAAATCGATTTGAAAAGAGCAGAAGAGCTACAAGCTTTATTAAAAATCAGCTAAACAAGCAATACCTTTGTAGTGCGACCCTTTAGGGTCGCCAAGCCGAGGCTAAAGCCTCGCACTACATTTAAAAATAAACTAAAAGACGAGAGGGCAGTAAAGATGAGAACAATGCTTAAAAGCAAAATCCACCGGGCTCGAGTTACCAACTGTAACGTTGACTACGAGGGCAGCATAACTATTGATAAGGATTTGATGGAGGCAGCCGATTTACTCCCGTACGAAAAAGTGGACGTACTTAACATCAACAACGGTGCTAGATTCCATACCTATGTGATTGAAGGCGAACGAGGTTCAGGGGAGATCTGCCTTAACGGTGCTGCCGCCAGACTTGTGGCTAAGGGTGATATTGTAATTATCCTGTCTTACCATGTAGTGCCTGAGGATGAAGCCATCACAGCTACTCCCAGACTAGTCTACGTGGACTCAGAGAACCGAATCGTGGAGGCCAAAGGTGAGAAGGACTGGGCGAAGGATTTAATATCAACACTATAAAAAGGTTTTTATTAAAGGGGAGGTACACAAAAATGCGTGTTACTATCAATGAAATAAAGGAAATGAAATCAAAGAAAGAAAAGATAGTCATGCTCACTTCTTATGACTACTCCACAGCCAAACTGGTGGACGA
>JBBISW010000024.1:0-7671 GCA_037441105.1 Chloroflexota bacterium | reverse complement strand
TTTGCCGTTGTCCTGGAATTAGTGCCAGCGCCGCTTTCCAGGTTAATCACCCAGAAGCTAAGCATCCCCACCATCGGTATCGGTGCCGGGCCTGACTGCGATGGCCAGGTGCAAGTCATTCCTGACCTCTTAGGCCTGTTTTCCGATTTCGTCCCCAAGCATGCCAAGCAGTATGCTAAGCTGGCAGGCTTAATCAGAACTGCCCTGGCCGATTATACTGCTGAAGTCAAAGCAGGCAAATTCCCTACCGCCGAACATAGCTCCACCATGGATGAGAGCTTACTCGAAGAATTAGCGCGTGCCTGAACAACCATGCAAATAGCCAAAACCATCGCCGAAATGAAAGTATTGAGGACGAAGAGCCTCGGCTCTGTGGGCTTTGTCCCCACCATGGGTTATCTTCACGATGGACATTTAGCCCTGGTCAAGCAAGCCCGAGATGAGAACTCGGTAGTCGTAGCCAGTATCTTCGTCAATCCCACCCAATTCGGCCCTAAAGAGGACTTTAGAACCTATCCCCGTGACATAGAACGCGACCTGGCTCTGCTGGAAAAAGAAAGGACCGACATCGTCTTTATGCCGTCAGACAAAGAGATGTATCCCAAAGGATACCGTAGCTGGGTGGAAGTGGAAAAAGTCACCGACCGGCTTGAGGGAAGCTGCCGCCCTGGACATTTCAGAGGAGTAGCTACTGTGGTTGCCAAACTCTTCAACATCATCGAGCCGACACGTGCCTATTTCGGCCAGAAAGATGCCCAGCAAGCTTTAGTTATCAAAAAGATGGCGGCTGACCTAAATATGAATCTGAAAGTAATAGTGGCGGCAACTGTTCGGGAAAGCGATGGACTGGCAATGAGCAGCCGTAACGTCTACCTCAACCCCCAAGAACGTCAGGCAGCAACTGTCTTATTCGAGGCTCTTACGGTGGCTCGGAACCTCTGGGAAAAAGGCGAGAGGAACGCCGAGACCATACGCCAGAAAATGACCTCTCTCATCAGCAAGGAGCCACTGGCCAAAATCGAGTACGTCAGCATTGCCGATGCCCAGACTCTGGAAGAGCTTTCACAGATCGATAGACCGGCACTAGCTTCTCTGGCAGTCAAAATCGGTAAGACGAGACTTATAGACAATATGGTACTGGAATAAAGTCACTCACGAACCAGAGCCAACAATCCAATCATCGCCAGGAACGCTAAACCAGCCCCGAAATAGAAGGGGGCAGCCGGACTGAATGCCTGCCATAACCAACCGGCGATTACGCTAGCCGGCAGAAGAGTAATGCCGACTACACCGTGGAAAAGACCATAAGCTGTGCCTCGTCTATCCTCAGGTACCAAATCAGCAACAAAAGCCCGAGCTACACCTTCAGCTAACCCATAATAAACCCCGTAAAGGGCAAAAAGCAGCCATATCTGCCACGAAGCCGATGCCACGGCAAAACCAAGATAAGTAAGAGCATAGATTAACCACCCCAGAACTATGATTCGCCGCCTACCCAGCTTGTCTGATAGTATCCCCGCTGGTATTGACACAGTTGAGTAGACAACATTGAACAGGATGAGCATCAAAAGTATATAAAGGACGCAGTTACCCAGGTTCTGTGCTCGCAGAATGAGGAAGGCATCGCTTGAATTTCCCAGAGTGAACAAAAACATAATGCCGAGAAAAAGCTTGAAGCGATTATCAAAGCCGGCCTTGGCACCCAGCGAGCTCCTATCCAAATATGATGCACTTGTCTTTGAATCAGGGCGGCTTTGTGGGCTTGAATCTCTCCTGGCTTCACGAACAAAGAAAAACACAAATAAAGCCAGTACCGCCGGGATAATCCCGACCAACACGAGCCATTGGTAGGTGTTTCGAATCAGCTCTAGAGTGCCCTTTTGGAGCAAAAAGACGATGACAGCGGCAGCAACAAGCCCCAAGGCGGCGCCAGAGGTATCCATAGCCCGGTGGAATCCAAAGGCTTTGCCCCGCTCCTCAGCCGACACAGAATCGGCTACCAGAGCATCTCGTGGTGCAGTACGTATCCCCTTGCCAAATCGATCAGCGAATCTCACCCCCAACACCAGCCCCCAAGTCGTGGCTATATACATAAAGGGTTTAGCTAAAGTAGACAACCCATAGCCGATAACAGCTAAGGATTTACGCTTGCCCAGCCTATCGCTGAGCCAGCCGCTGAAAATCCTGAGCAAGGAGGCTGTACTTTCAGCCACCCCCTCAATGAAACCGATGATAACAGTAGCCGCTCCCAAAATATTGGCGAGGAACAAGGGAAGGAGGGTGAAAATCATCTCACTGCTGACGTCGGTGAGAAAACTTACCAACCCCAAGAAAAATATATTAGGGTGAAGTCCGAAGATTTTCCTGTGCTGCATACCAACATGCGATGGTTCTGTCAATTAGGTCTCCTCTAGTACTTCTTTAACCAGTTCCCTAATTTTCTTCTTAGAGCTTTCCAGCAACCGCTTTCCTCCAGCAGTAGCTTGATAGTATTTCCGCACCTTCCCACCAATCACCTTGGTGCTACTTTTCAGATAACCCGCTTTCTTTAAACCGTGAAGGGCAGGATAGAGAGTGCCTGGACTGATGCTATAACCATGCCTTGCTAATTCCTCGGCTATTTCTACCCCGAAGATGGGCTCTTTTGCAGCATGATACAGGATATGAATTTTGATGAACCCGAGAAAGAACTCTCTATCAAGCATGATATCATGCACCAATATCGAGATACGATATAAATGATACACCTTACTGCCCTCGTGTGTCAACATGTATTAACAGTCAAAACATGTATTAAAGAGTTGACCGAAGCGGCTTTTTTTGCTAAACTACCGCTTTGGTTATCTAAGTCTACGGAGAACCAAGTGCCTGATGAACTAGCCAAGATAGTAGCTGAGTATGGGGAAGAAAAGGGAGCATTAATTCCCGTTCTGCAAAAGGTTCAGGAAAAATTCGGTTATCTCCCCGAAGAGGCAATTTCAGAGATAGCTAAATCCTCCCGAATGTCGGAGAGCGAGGTCTTTGGAGTTGCTTCTTTTTATGCCCAGTTTTATTTTACTCGCCGTGGTCAGCATACGGTGAAGGTCCATAAGATACCGCTTATCTCATCCGGTGCGAGCAAATTATGAGTGAAATCGAGAGAGCTTAGTGTTTGGGTATGGGGATGACCCAAAGATTGTGGAGCCAGTTTTTGGACAAATGGAGTTTAATCTGCGGTTTAGGAGATTCCGCTTAAGAGGATTGGAGGAGGCGGGTGGTGAATGGACATTGGTCTGCCTGGTGCACAACATTAAGAAAATCTATGCCAGAATTATGGCAAAGGGGAGTGAGCTGGATGGCTTGACAAGGGAATTACAGGCAGCATATGCTTCTGCTTAAAGAAGCGGTTTCTTCCATCCGGATGGAAGGAGGCAAAACTGAGGCTACCAGATGATCGGTGATAGCTACGGTCAGAAGAAGAATTCCAGCTCATTAGAAAGGTCGAATTTTTGGACAACTTCTTTATGCTGTGGATTAACAGGGGGGAGACTAGGAAAATATGAGGAGGAAATAAGATGAGCAAAGAAGCAGTGCTGGCGGTGCTAGGGAGGGCTACAGAGGATATTACCTTTTATAGCCATTTGGCTGAGGACTATGCTAAGGCACTACAGGATTATGACTTGACTAGGCAAGAGCAAGCTGCCCTCATCAGCGGGGATGTGCGCTGGATTGAGTCCCATATCGGCAGGAAGCTCGATGAGGGGTTAATGACGAAGGTTGTAATACCCTGTTCTCACAAGAGAAGTGGTAAACTGGAGGGATTATGGAAGACCGCCTAACGGAGATTTTGTCATCTTATCAAGGAGAGAGGGCTGAGTTGGTTCCGCTTTTACAAGAGGTTCAGGCACATTTTAGCTATCTGCCTGAGGAAGTGCTGCTGGGGATTGCCACGTTTACAGGCATACCAGAGAGTGAAGCCTATAGCATTGCTACATTTTATAATCAGTTCTCCCTCACTCCACGGGGTAAGTACATTGTTAAGGTTTGCCTGGGTACTGCCTGTCACATTCAGGACGGTCCACGGATATTGGACGCCGTTGAGGGCGAACTTGCTATCAACCCTGGTGGCACCACTGAAGATAATAGGTTCAGCCTGGAGCGAGTGGCCTGCGTTGGCTCATGTGCCTTAGCCCCTATTATGGTGGTGGACGAGAACGTTTATGGAAAAATGACGACCAAGAAGGTAAAGGAGGTTCTTGAGAGATATGCCTATGATCTTTGAGGAGATTCGAAGCAGAGCGATATCAGAATGGAAAGACCTCAAGCATGACGATAAGCCACACTTCCTCGTGGGTGCAGCCACCTGTGGTCTGGCAGCAGGTGCCATGGGAGTAATTAAAGCTATCGAGATTGAGTTGGCACAACGTAAAATCGACGCCGTAATAAGGCAGGTTGGCTGTATAGGCCTGTGCTATGCTGAGGTCCTGGTCGATATAATCAAGCCAGGTCGTCCTCGCATCTGTTACCGCAACATAACACCTGAGATGATTTCTGAACTTATTGAGGATTACATTCTTAAAGACAATTTTCGTCCTGACCTTGCCTTAGGCATTATCGGCGACGAAAGTATTGGTGGCATCCCCAGGCTTTTTGATCTACCAATGATGGCATCTCAAGTGCGGATAGCTCTCCGCAACTGCGGTTATATCGACCCTGAACGAATTAACGAGTATATTGCTAATGACGGTTATACAGGGCTAGTTAAGGCTCTCGAAATGACTCCAGAATCCATAATCGAGGTAGTGAAGAAATCAGGCCTGCGTGGTCGAGGTGGCGCGGGTTTCCCCACCGGGCAAAAGTGGGAATCATCCCGCAACGTGGCGAGTGCAGAGAAGTATGTATTCTGCAACGCCGATGAAGGTGACCCCGGGGCGTTTATGGACCGCTCAATTTTAGAGAGTGACCCCCACTCGGTCCTGGAAGGGATGATTATTGCCGGCTATGCGGTTGGTGCAAAAGAGGGTTATATTTACGTACGAGCGGAGTATCCGTTGGCAGTGAAACGCCTCCGGTTTGCCATCACCCAAGCTAGAGAGATGGGATTCCTGGGCAAGGATATTCTGGGGAGCGGATTTAGTTTTGACATAAAGATTTTCCAGGGAGCAGGCGCCTTTGTTTGCGGTGAGTCCACAGCCTTGGTTCTTTCCATCGAAGGCAAAAAGGGTATGCCGAAGCCTCTTCCCCGGCCTCGCACCAGTGAGGTAGGTCTCTGGGGTAAGCCAACTGTTCTTAACAATGTTGAAACTTTCGCCTGCGTTCCCCCCATAATTTTAAGAGGTCATGATTCGTTTAGTAGCTTGGGAACCGAAAGGAGTAAGGGCAGCAAGGTATTTGCCTTGGCAGGGAAGATAAGAAATACCGGCTTGGTAGAAGTACCTATGGGGACAACATTGCGAAGGGTTATATTTGATATTGGTGGTGGTATACCAGACAGTAAGCGCTTCAAGGCGGTTCAGACAGGTGGTCCCTCAGGCGGCTGCATCCCGTCGCATCTCTTAGATTTGCCGGTAGACTACGAAGCGTTGACTCAGGCCGGCTCAATAATGGGCTCTGGGGGCATGCTGGTGATGGATGAGAATACCTGTATGGTTGATGTGGCTCACTACTTCTTAGACTTCACCCAAAAAGAGTCTTGCGGCCAGTGCTTGCCATGCAAATTGGGGATGAAGCAGATGTTTGAAATCTTAGACGATATCACTAAGGGGAGAGGCAAACCGGAGGATATTGACCTGCTTGTTGAACTGGGCGAAGTGGTAGCGCGCGGCTCTCTTTGCGGCTTGGGACAAAGTGCTCCCAATCCTGTCTTTACCACCCTTCGCTACTTCCGTGATGAGTACGAGGCACATATCAACGAAAAACGATGCCCAGCCTCGGTGTGTAAAGCGCTCATCTCCTACCGCATCATGCCAGATAAGTGTCAGGCTTGCCTGATCTGCCTCAGGTCTTGTCCGGCTAAGGCAATAAGCGGTGGCAAAAAACAGATACATGTAATCGACCAAAGCAAGTGTACCAAATGCGGAATATGCTTGGAGGTGTGCCCGGAGCGCTTTAGCGCTGTGGAGCGCGTCTCAGGCCTAGTCCTGATATCCAAGTGAGGTGGAGATAATGAATACAATTGCTCTTATCATTGATGGTGTGGAGGTAAAGGCAAAAAAGGGGATGACTATACTGGAGGCAGCGAATGGTGCTGGCATCTACATCCCTACTCTTTGTCATAGCCCCGACCTGCAACCCTATGGGGGTTGCCGAATTTGCGTTGTGGAGGTTGGCAAGAGGGGCGTGCTCCTTCCGGCGTGTCGCACTCCGGTTGAAGAGGGAATGGTTGTTACTACCGACAGCCCGGAGGTTGAGAAAATACGCCGTCTTATAGTAGAACTGATTATTGTCAACCATCCGGTTGATTGCATGGTGTGTGACAAGAGTGGACAGTGTGAATTACAGAAGATAGCTTCTTACATGAGTATTGAGGAAAAACGGTTACGGCGCCTGAGACAGGCGACCAACTCAATTCCCATTGACAACAGTAATCCCTTTTTTGACCGTGACCTAAATAAATGCATTCACTGTACCCGATGTATCCGAGTTTGCCGGGAAGTAGTGGGGGTCAGCGCTATTGATCTGGCTTTTCGAGGTTACCAAACAAAGGTGAGTACCTTCGGAGACAAGCCCATCTTAGAATCCAGGTGTGTGTCGTGCGGGGAGTGTGTGGTTAGGTGCCCTGTCGGTGCCTTGATACCCAAGAATGTTCAGCCCCCCACGCGCGAGATTAAGACCATCTGCCCTTATTGTGGGGTGGGATGTGGTATCTATCTTGGCCTGCGCGGCGGTGTCATCGTTAACGTGAGAGGAGACCCTGATAGCCCGGTCAACAAGAGTAACCTTTGTGTCAAGGGTCGATTCGGCTGCGGCTTCGTTAACCACCCGGAGCGGTTGAAATCACCACTCATCAAAAGGGATGGAAATTTTGTTGAAGCAACCTGGGAGGAGGCACTGGACCTCGTCGCCAGCAAACTGGCTGGCTACAAAGGCGATCAGTTTGCTACCATCTCCTCCGCCAAGTGTACTAACGAGGAAAACTATCTTATTCAGAAATTTACCAGAGCGGTGATGACCACTAATAACATTGACCACTGCGCCCGCCTCTGCCATGCCCCTACTGTGATGGGACTACTCGGAGTGATCGGCAGTGGGGCAATGACCAATCCCATAAGTGAGATTAGTGATGCTGCTTGCATCTTGGCTATAGGCACTAATACCACCGAAGCTCACCCAATAATTGGATTGCGGGTAAAAAAGGCAGTGCAAGATGGAGCCAAGCTCATTGTGGCTAACCCAAGACAAATTGACCTGTCTCGCTTTGCTGATATCTGGTTACAGCAGCGACCAGGTACTGATGTAGCCCTGCTTATGGGTATGGCACGAGTGATTGTTGACCAGGGATTAGTCGATACTACCTTTGTTGAAGAACGCTGCGAGAACTTTGATGAATTTAGAAAGTCGCTAAACAGCTTTGACTTAGACACGGTGGAAAGAATTACCGGCGTCCCCAAGGAAAAGATAGTTGATGCCGCTAGAACCTATGCTACCAATAAGCCGGCAACCACCCTCTGGTCTATGGGTATTACTCAACAC